>NZ_BAABZW010000012.1:0-3203 GCF_040365325.1 Intrasporangium sp. DVR
TGGATTCAGCGTGTCCAAGAACCAGGGTCAGGCCCCACGTGGTCGAGGCGGCGTACGCCGCCTGGGCGGCCGACCAGCAGGCCGGGCTGTCCAGCCTGCTGCTGGCCGCGACCCGCGACACCGTGCGCGAGCTGAACCAGCGCGCCCGGACCGACCGCCTCGACACCACTGGGCAGCCGCCTGGGCGCGAGGTGACCCTGAGCGACAGCACCCGCGCCAGCGCCGGGGACACCGTGATCACCCGCCGCAACGACCGCAGTCTGCGTACCGCCGACGGGTCCTGGGTCAAGAACGGTGACCGATGGCACGTCCTCGAAGTCCGCCCCGACGGTGCCGTCCTGGTCGAGGGCCACTCTGCCCGGCGCGAGAGCGAGCCGGGTCACGTCACCCTGCCGGCCGGGTACGTAGTCGAGCACGTGCAGCTGGGGTACGCCAGCACCATCCACGGCGCCCAGGGCGCGACCGTCGACACCACGCACACCGTCCTCGCCGGCTCCGAGTCGCGCCAGGCGTTGTACGTCGCGCTCTCCCGCGGGCGTCAGACCAACCACCTCTACCTCGCCACCCCTGCCGCCTCACTGGACGGTGTCGGGCCCGAGGTCCCGGACACCACGGTGGAGCCGCGTCAGATGCTCACCGACATCCTCGCCCGCGACGGCCGCGCCCTGTCCGCCACCACGGTCGAGCGCGGCGACGCCGCCCAGCTGCTACGACAGGCGGTGCTGGCCTACCAGGACGCCCTACCGGTCCTGGCCCAGCAGCACCTCGGACACGAGCGCATGGCGCACCTGGACGACGCACTCGAGCGGAGGATCCCCGGCCTCACCGAGCAGCCTGCCTACCCGCACCTGCGGGGCCAGCTCGCGCTGCGCTGGGTCGACGGCACACCACCGCAGCAGGTGGTGGAAGAGGCGACCTGGTACCGCGGCACCCAATCGCTCACCGAGGCCGACGACCCCGCCGCCGCCCTCGCCTGGCGGGTCGCGGGCTCCACCTCGCCGTCCCACCGGGACGCCCCCCTGCCCTGGCTACCGGATGTCCCACCGGCGCTCCGGCAGGACGCGGGCACGAGCGACTACCTCGACCGGCTCACCCAGCGGATCGACGACCTGGAGCAGCGCGTCGCCGACGAAGCCCGGCGGGCGGGCACCTCCGACCGGGTGCCCTGGCATCGCACACTCCCCCCGCACGTCGACGGCCAGCTCATCGGCGACCTCGCCATCTGGCGAGCCGCCCACGACATCCCACCCACGGAGCCGAACCCGACGGGGCCGCCGACCAAAGAACCCCAGGAAGCCAGGCACCAGTCCCGGCTCATCCGCCGACTGGCAGTACCGTCACCCGTCTCCTCTACGGCCACCGCAGACGCCGCCACCGAAAGGCTCCGAGCCAGTCAACGACGGGCAGAGCGTCAACGACTCCATGACGGCACTTCCCGCCACCTGCTTGGTCCGTCACGATGACCGTATCCACCACAAGAGTGCGGAAGGGCACGGTCGATACATCGCTGTAACGCCGAATACAGGACGGTGGCCGCGGTGATTACGCGGCTCCGCGCAGTGCACAGCGTTTCCGGTGTGGCGTGCGGGTGGTCGGCGTCGATGGGCACGTCTGGCGGCACACGAGGGAGCCTGACAGACCACATGTGCTACCGTAAGAAGCCTCTGCCGAGGGGCATGGGACAATATCAGACATTGCGATCGAGACGCCGCTCTTCGAGGCCGAAGAGTAATGATTGCGGTAGGTCATATGCTTCGGCACTGCGCGTTCCTCGAAGGAGTAGTTGTGGTCATTCGATGGCAAGGGGTAGCGATAGTCGGCAGCGTTGTAGCAGCCAGCGTTATTCCGGCCGGGCCAGCCAGCGCCTGGGTAGATAGCAGGTGCGGTCTGTGGACTGCGACGGCGTCTTACCGTCACGCATCTGGGCTGTCAAGCGTTTACATCACGGCGAACGTTGACGCCAAGGACCTGTGGAATAGCAACAGTGACGTCAATTTTGTACCAGCCGCCAGTGGTCAGACGGAGAAGGTTTACATGACGGCCTATAACGTGTGGAGCGCTGACTACGACGGTCTTTGGACTGCTGACGATTGCAACGCAAATGGACACTCCATCGGCACCGTGAACGTGATGTTGAATCGGGTATACACCGACTCATACTCGTCCAGCGGTAAGAAGCAGGTGATGGTGCACGAACTTGGCCACGCCATCGGCTTAGGTCACACCGGAAGTGCCTCGTGCTCTGGTCAACCGATTATGTATGGCTCAAGCGACCGATACTTCACCTGCGGGCATATTGCACCGCAAACCGACGACATTAACGGAGCCAACGCTCTCGTCTGAGATGAGAAAATGATGTCATGCTCAAGAATCGTGGCGGTGCCCATCGTACTCCTTACAGCACTGACCTCTGCATGTTCGACAACGAGCGAAGAAACTGTTTCGGAAGAGTGGGGTGCCACGCCGACGACCGTCCAACAGATCAATCCGAGATCCAGCGGGAGTCGTGCGTTCTATGTTGAGTCCATCGAGGAGTTGGCAGCGCGTGCCGATGTAATTGTTGTCGCCAGAATGGGGGACGATGTCATCGAGGAGCGCGCTGACGAGGAGGGGAAAAGCGGCCTGACCGCGCTGACGACGAGCGCTGATGTTGCCGAGTGGCTAAAGGGCGACGGTGCAGCTAATCTTCCCGTCACGCAACTGCCGTTGGGCGACATGGCTCATGAGATTTCGCGCCTCGATCCCGGCTTCACCTACGTGTTTTTCATGCATCAGAGACGTTTTGAGGGCTCCGCACGCTACATTCTCGTGGGAGGGGTCGGGGCGTACAGGTTTGAGCCTGACGGAAGTTTGGTGCGGTCGGACGAGTCTTCCCATGATACATTCCCGAACCGCTATGCCTCGCTAGAGGCGCTGAAGCAGGACTTGTCCGACGCGCCGGCAAGTTGGGTTGGGTCGCCCTAGTAACTATACCGCCCGCGAGCGACTGCCACCTTTGGCTTCAGTGGCTCCTAGGGTGCAACCCGCAAACGCGACGTTTGCTGACTCTTTGCAGAGGCTATTGTAGTGAGCGCTGGTGCGTCGGTCCCAGGGGTGGGTGTCGAGGTCTTGTCAAGCCGTGACTCGTTCCCGCTCAAGAACCTGTCCGAACCATCCGCTATTGGGGCTCTTCAACTTTGAGCGTGGTGGGGCCCTGAAGCGGG
>NZ_BAABZW010000013.1:0-304604 GCF_040365325.1 Intrasporangium sp. DVR
CCCGCTTCAGGGCCCCACCACGCTCAAAGTTGAAGAGCCGGTATGAGCGCCCACCGCACCCCTGACTTGAACGAAGTTGAACCTGTCGCAGGAATAGATGGCGAGCCCCCCAGAGATTAGGTCACGGAGGAAACCGGTATCCTCACCGCGACCAACTTCGCCGAACGGGTATCCGCGGGCGAGTTCACGGGTCGTGACCATAGTAGGACCCATCACAAAGTCGGTGAAGCAGTTTTCGCGGTGAGGAAACCGTAGGACTGTCAAGTCATGCAGGCCCAGATACATGTGGTGGGCCTGCTTGCCGACCACATCCGCACCGGAGTAGTCCAACGCGTTGAGCTGGTCGCGGAGGTAGTGCGGTCCGTAGAGGTCGTCATCGTCGATCTTTGCGACCAGGTCACCCGAGGCTGCTGCGACGAGCCGGTTCAGGCAGGCGCCGAGCGGGACGTCGGCCGGGGCCTCCAGCGTCACGAGGTTCTCGATGCCGAGAGCCCGCGCCTTGTCGCGCACCGTGGACGCCCCCTCGAAGCCGTGCGTCAGCACCGCGACCTCCAGCTCCACATCCTGCTGCGCTGCGAGGGTGGCCAACACGTGGTCGAGCTGGTGCGGGCGGTTCGTCGAGACCAGCGCGCTCACGGTCGGGCGCTTGACCCGGTGCGCCTCGAGCCCCGCGCCGCCGAGGACGTCGTCCACCCGCCGCGTGTAGGTGTGCTCGGCCCAGATCCGCCGCTGGGCGCTGTGCACCATCCGGTCACGCAGCTCCGGGCTGTTGTAGAGCGCGCGGAGGGTCCATTCGGCCTCCTGTGGCTCCGAAACCTGGATGACTTCGTCGCCGGGGAAGAACTTCCCGATCGCGGCGCTCGGCGTCGAGACCACCGGCGTCCCGCACGCGGTGATCTCGAAGATCCGGCGGGCGCACATGCTGGGTGAGTCGACCACTGAGTTCACGTTGAGGAAGACCTTGTAACCGCGGTATGCCGACAGCGTCTGCTCGTACGAGAGCGAGCCGACGACCCGGTCCGCGAGCGTGCCGGGGAACTGGTAACGGTCGTCGTGCCCGAGGAAACGGGAGAAGATCTCCAAGCCCAGCGGCATACGGGATGACACCCGCTCAGCCGCCCCGAGGAGAAGATCCATCTGCGCCCGGCGCTCCGGGTACTTGTGGGCGAAGTACATCCCCGCGAAGGCGATGTCACGCGCCTGGTGCCCGCGGGTCGGGCGCACCGGGTTGTGGATCGACGGTTGCGCGGCGAAGGGCAGCACGCCGACCCGGTCGTGCCCGAGATCACGGTGGTAGTCCCCAACGCGCTCCGAGTCCGTCGTCCACACGTGGTCGAAGAGGCGAGCCGTGTCGAGGAAGTCCTCGTAGTGGACCGGGTCCTCCTTGTTCCAGAAGACCGTCGGCACCCCCTCGGCCCGGCACCACTCGAGCAGCTCCACCAGGGCAGGGCGGGGAGCGGTCGGACCGGTGAGCGCGTACTGCCACGAGTCCTGGTTGCCGTGCCAGGCCGACTCGACGAAGAGCAGGTCGATGCGGCGCGGCGCGGCCACCTCGGTGCGCCACCCGGCGGCGGTCAGCTCGACCTGGTCCCACTCGTAGCGAAACGCCAGCCTGCTGAAGTCGTCGAGGATCACCCCGACCCGCAGCTCCGGGCGGCGCGGAGCCCGCTCGGGCAGCGGCCACGCGGGGAAGTCAGGCGCACCGAGGGCCTGCTGCCCGTCGAGATGGAGCGGCCGGCCGAAGATCGCGCGCCGGCGGGCCCACGTGCGCACCTGGGAGACTCCGCCCCTCCGCAGGTGCCAGGCAGCGGTGCGCGGGTCCGCAAGAACCTCTCGGACAGTCGACATGTGCACCCCTGACGCGGACAAGCGGGCGCACCCGCAGAGCGGGCCCCAATGTACCCAATCGGACCAGTCGGGCGCACAGCCGTGCCGACCCGCCCGGCGGCTGGGGCACAATGTCGCCATGCGAAGATCCCGGGCGACCGACGTGTCGCTGGGGCTCATCGCCCTTCTCGTCAACGTGGCCATCGTGGTCGCCGTGGTGTTCTTCGTCGGGGGGCGGTCCGAGGCCCCGCCCGAGAAGAGCGCCGCACCGAGCAGCGCCTCCACGTCAACCACCTCCGGCACCGCAGGGTCCGCCGCGCCGACAGACATCTCGCAGGTGCTCACCAGCGACAAGGACGTCGTCCTGGCCGTTCTCGGCGACGGCACCGGCGACGAGGACGGTGAATGGGTCTCCGTCCTCGCTGAGCTGCTCGGGCAGTCGCGAGAGGTCAGCCTGCGCAACCTCGACCCCACCGACCCGACGCGCTACGCCAAGGAGCGGACCTACGGGGAGTCCGGCCCCACGGCAGTCATGTGGAACGGCAGCCGGCTCGGCGCGAACGCGAGCTACGCCGCCGAGCGCCTCGACTTCCTCGTGCCCGAGGAGCCCGACGCGATCCTGCTGAACTACGGGCGGGACGACAAGGCCTCCGCCATCGCGGCGCGCCTCGACACGACCCTCGCCGCGATCAAGGCCAAGTGGCCCAAGACACCCGTCGCCGTCGTCCTCCAGGCGCAGAACACCGACGACCAGCTCGCTCCCGTCCGCGAAGCCACCGCAGAGTGGGCCGAGGTCAACAAGCTCACCGAGATCGATGTCGCCGGCGCCTTCCTCAGGGCGGGCGACCCCAACTCCTTCGTCTCCATCGTCGACCCGCCCAGCGTCAACTCCCTCGGCGGTCGACTCTGGGGAGAGACCGTCTTCACGGCGCTCGGCGGCAAGCTCGTCGAGGCTCCCTCCGGCACGGCGTCGTCCGAGCCCACGCTGGGCGTCGAGACCCCCGGCGTTGCCGTGCCCGGCGCCATCTCCCTCCCGCAGGGCGGCGCGCCCCCGAGCAGCCCGACCTCCTCCCCCACCGCCGTCTCCACGAATCCGCCGCCCCCCGACGCGACCGTGACCGACCCGCCCCAGGAGACGTCACCGGCGACCTTCACGGCGACGCGGATGACGCGAGACCCGGACCCCACCACGACGACCATCGCCGAAGCGGGGCTCAGCGCCGGCGCGCGCTGACCGGGCGCACTCCAGCGAGCGAGCGGCCGGCGCCCTCCGCCGGAGCGGTGGACGCTCTTGGAGCGGGAGCGAGCCCCGCGGCATACGGCCTCGTCCTGCTCGCTCACGTCCACGGGCACGCTCGTCTACTACGCTGCCAAGGACCCGGCCTCGACGAAGGAGACCCGATGTACCAGCCAAGGATGACCTCCCGACTGGGGGCGGAGGCGCTCGGCACGTTCTGGCTCGTCTTCGTCGCCTGCGGGACCGCGATCTTCAACTCCAAGGTGATCACCCAGGCGCTGTCCGACAGCACCCCCGTCCAGGTCGGAGTGGGGCGCCTCGGTGTCGCCCTCGCCTTCGGCCTCGTCGTCGCCACCATGATCTACGCCGTCGGCCACGTCTCCGGCGGGCACTTCAACCCCGCTGTCACGATCGGGCTCGCGGTGGCCAAGCGCTTCGACTGGCGCGACGTCCTGCCCTACGCCGCGGCGCAGGTCGTCGGCGGGCTGCTGGCCGGGGCCGCCCTGGCCGGCCTCGTCTCGAGCCGCGGCCTGCCGTCGGCCGGCAACCTCGCCGCCAACGGCTACGGGACGGCGTCGCCCGACGGGTTCTCCCTCGGGGCGGTGCTCGTCGTCGAGGCCCTGATGACCGCCTTCTTCGTCTACGTCATCCTCGGCGCGACCAAGGACGACGCCCCACGGGGGTTCGCGCCGCTGGCCATCGGCTTCGCCTTCACGCTGGCGTACTTCGTCGCGATCCCGGTGAGCAACGGGTCGATCAACCCGGCGCGGTCGACGGCCGTGGCGTTCTTCAACGGCGGCGCCGCACCCGGCCAGCTCTGGGCGTTCTGGGTCGCGCCCATCGTCGGTGCGCTCATCGCCGGGGCGACCTATGCGTGGATCACCGGCGACGACCGGCGCCACATGGACGTCGACGGCTCGACCTTCGACCCTGCCAACGCGGCGCGTGACGAGGCGGGGCGGCCGGTCCTCGACCGGTGATCCGGGTCGCTAGTGGCTTCATTTGGACCAAATAAAGCTATAGTCTTCATATGGCTGAACTTCAGCATGGCACTTCACGTGTTGCCCTCATCGGGGACATCGTCGAGTCGAGGCGGTCGGGAGACCGCCAGGCCCTGCACGACCACATCGGCACCGCGCTCGCAAGGGTGAACGCCGAGCAGCCGGTGCTGGACCCGGCCGTCATCACACTCGGCGACGAGTTCCAGGGGGTCTACGCCACCCTCGGCGACGCGCTGACCGCGGCGTTCCACGTGCGCGCGCAGCTGCGCCCGCACGACGTCCGCTTCGGCCTCGGGCGCGGGGCGATCCAGGTGCTCGACCGGGAGCGCGGGATCCACGACGGGCCCGCCTACTGGGAGGCGCGGGACGCGATCGAGGAGGCCGCCGCCCTGGCCGAGCGTGCGGCGCTGCGCACGAGCCGCACCGTCTTCCACTCCCCCGAGGACCCTCCCTCACACGTGTCCGCGGTCAACGCCGCGCTGCTCGCGCTCGACCACATCCTCGGGTCGTTGTCGCCGGTCTCGTGGACGATCTTGGCGGGCCGGCTCGAGGGCCAGACCCAACAGAGCATCGCCGAGCAGGAGGGCATCACGCCGTCCGCGGTGTCCCAGCGGGTGCGAAGCGACGGCATCGGAGTGGCGATGGAGACGATTCGGAAGCTCGGCGCGCTGCCCTGACCCACCGCCCCGTCAGACCCCGTCAGACCCCGTCAGCCCCCCGTCAGCCCCCCGTCAGCCCCGACCCAGCCCACCGAGGCGGGACCGAGCCTGCGGCTGGGAGCCAGCTCAGCGGCATACGACGCGTGGACATTCGGCACATCCCGGGCGGCACCGCGAACTCGGGCCAGCCAATCCTGTGAAACCCATCACACCCCACGCCCTCCGGTGGGATGCTCACACGTGGACCCGGGGGTCACTCATGGAGCACGCCACATCACGGCGCACGCGCCGTCTCGAGGGGGGTAAGGCGCTCATCGCGAGCGTTCTGCTCGTGGCTTGCGGCGCGCCTGCGCCCGTCGGCCCCGGGTCCGGCTCCCCCGCGACCGGCACCACCCCGACCGGCACCGCCGCGCCAGGCACCCCCCCGGCCACCACCGCAACCGCCGGAGCGACCCTCCTCGACGGCTACACGCTGCCCGTCCCGCCCGGCTGGAGCGGGCAGGACCGGGCAGTCATCGGCACGGCGTTCCAGCAGGACGCGCGCTGCGTCTCGGCCGAGACGGTCGACCGGCCCGTGCCCTCGGACGCGGGCTCCCCCGAGCTGAACCGCGCCGCCGTGCAACTCTGCGTCATCACCCGGGATGACGACCTCACTCTCGACCAATGGCTGGCCGGGCGCAGCCAACGCACCTCCACGCCAGAGCGATACGGCACCTGCGACGTCCGCGTGCTGCCCGGGACACCCCAGCGACAGCTCGCCTATGCACAGAGCCCCGGCCGCCGCGCCGAGATCGCCGTCACGGTCACGATGACCCCCGAGAAGGCGCAGCAACGCCTTCGCGAGGTCGCGGACCTGCTCACGAAAATGCGTTGTCCACCGCTGTGACCATCGTCAGCTGACGATCGTGAAAGGGGGATGCGATGCGACGAAACACGCTCGCACGCAAACTGATCGGATTCACCGCCGTACCCGCCCTGGTGGGCGGCCTGCTGGTCTCCGGACCGATGGGAGCCCAGGCTGCCGCCGACCGGACGGTTGCCCTCGCGACCAACCGCACGCCGGACCCCGTGGCCGAGATCCTCGGCCAGTTCCCACCCGGCGAGTCTCCCTCCGGCGCTGGTGAGAGGCTCCTGCTCGAGATGGCCGGACTCGTCCCCGCCCCGGCCAAGGCGAAGGACACCCCGAAGCGTCCACCCGCCGACACCGCGACCACCTTCGACGGGCCCAACGCGCCCGGCGACCCGATCTTCGGGGCCGACGTCATGGTGAACGACCCGGCCGACGACAACCTGACCACCGACGTCACGACGCAGAGCGAGACCGCCCTGGCCGTCGACGGCAACATCGTCTGCGCGGGCTACAACGACTTCACCGCCGGCGGCCTCTCCGGTCTCGCGTCGTCGGCGAACAGCGGCCAGACGTGGACCGACCTCGACGGCATCGGCGGCCGGGGCGACCCCGTCATCGTCGCCCACTCGACGACCGGTGACTTCTACTACGGCGAGATCGCGACCATCGGCGGCAACCCCGCCATCGGCATCGCGCGCTCCACCGACGGCTGCCAGACCTTCGCCGCCGCGGTCGACGCCTCTCCCGTCTCGTCCGGACTCGCCGGCACCACCCTGAACGACAAGCCCTGGGTTGCCGTCGACAACACCGGCGGCGCCAACGACGGCGACGTCTACGTGTGCTGGACGCGGTTCTTCCAGACCACCCCAGGTAACACCGCGACCGGGACGAGCGAGCTGCGGTTCAGCCGGTCCAACGACAACGGCGCCACCTTCATCGGCGAGCAGGTCCTCGTGCCACAGGGATCCGCCGCCTTCGGGTGCAGCATCCAGGTCGGCTCCGGCGGCGAGATCTACGTCGCCTACGCCAACCGGTCGGCCGGACAGATCGAGTTCCTCCGCTCGCTCGACGGTGGGCTCAGCTTCGGCGCCATCGTCGACATCGACGCCAACGCCCCGCAACCCGGCGACGTGACCGCTGCCAACAACTGCGGCACCAACAACACCCGCCCGATCCTCAACGGCAACATCCGGATGCTCCACGGTGCCTGGCTCGCGGTCGACACGACGGGCGGGCCGAACGACGGAAACATCTACGCCGCGTGGATGGAGAACCCCGCCAACGCGACCGACCGCTCCGACGTGCTCGTCGCCCGGTCGACCGACGGCGGGCTGACCTGGGGCAACGTGCAGCAGATGGGCGTCGCGGCCAACAACCTCGACGAGTTCAACCCCTATGTCGCCGTGTCGCCGACCGGTGTCGTCTCGGCAGCCTGGTACGACAAGCGCAACGACAACCCCGGCAACACGAACACCGACGTCTACACCGCCTACTCGACCGACGGCGGCGTGACCTACGGAGCCAACGCGCGCGTCAGCGACGTCACGGCCGGCATCCCACCGCTCTTCCCGCACTACAACCCGGGGACGGCCCAGTGCTACTTCGGCGAGTACCTCGCCGTCGCCAGCGACGCCGCGAGCTTCCACTACCTGTGGGGCGACGGGCGGCGCTCCGTGACGACGACCGGCTTCCCCGCCGGCCGGCTCGACCTCGACGTCTACTACGACCGGCTCGAGGCGCCGGCCCTCAGCGGTGGCGACCTCACCGTGACCAAGACGTCGCGGCCCGACCCTGCGATCGCCGGGTCCCAGCTCTACTACGACGTCGTGGTCAGCAACGCCGGTCCGGACACCGTCTACAACGCGGTGGTCACCGACGTCCTGCCGGCGGGCGTCACCTACGAGACGGCGACCGTGCCGTGCGCCGAGGGCCCGGTGGGGACGCTGACCTGCGTCGTCGGCGACGTGGCCGCCGGGGCCTCGAAGACCTTCACCATCAAGGTGAGAGTCGATCCGGGGCTGCTCGGGAGTGCCGATGCCGTCACGATCTACAACACCGTCTCGGTGTCCGGCGACAACGACACGGACACGCGGAACAATACCTTCACCCTCGGGACGATCGTCGAGGACCGTGCGGACCTCGCCGTGATCAAGGTGTGCAAGCCTGACGAGCCCGCCGCCGCGGGCGAGACCGGCTACTGCGACATCCACGTCGACAACCTCGGTCCGTCGGACGCCCGAGACGTCACCCTCACGGACGTGCTCACCTCGGCGACGCCGTTCAGCGTCACCGCGGTCACGGTCACGCCTGCGGCGAGCGGCAGCTGCGCACCCACCACCGCAGGCCCGACGAACGACGTGACGATCACCTGTGACCTCGGCACCGAGCCGGTGACCGGCCGCACCACGGTCCGCGTCTCCGTCGAGGCCGCCGACGTCGCCCAGATCAACGACGTCGCCACCGTCTCGGCCGCCACGCCGGACCCGGTGACGACGAACAACCAGGCCAGGGGACGCGTGAGCTTCCTCGGGTCGGCCGACCTGTCGATCGACAAGACGGCGGCGGCCACGGTCGTGGCCGGGACCCAGCTGACGTATGGGATCACCGTCCACAATGCCGGACCATCCACCGCGGTGGGCGTCGTCGTCACCGACACGCTGCCCACCGGACTGTCCTTCGTCTCGGCGCAGACCGCCGGGGGCTCGTGCACCAACGGCAACCCCGGTGACCGGGACCTGCGCTGCGGCCTCGGCAACCTGGCCGCGGGAGCGACGAGGACGATCACCGTGGTGGCCCTCGTCGCCCCGGACGTGCCCGACGGCACGATCCTGTTCAACCAGGCCGTGGTGGCGAGCGACACCAGCGACCCGGACAACTCGAACAACCGGATCAGCGTCAAGACCGTCGTCGAGGCCTCTGCCGACGTGAGCGTCACCAAGTCCGACTCACCCGACCCGGTCTTCGCGGGCAACGAGCTGACCTACACCATCCAGGTCACCAACCACGGGCCGTCGACAGCGGCCGACGTGACGATCACCGACGCGCTGCCGGCGGGGACGACGTTCGTCAGCGGGCAGGACCAGAACGGCAACACCGTCTGCTCCCTCGCCCAACCCGGGACCGTCGTCTGTGCCCTCGGGACGCTCCAGCCGCAGCAGGTCGTCACGGTCCTGCTCACGGTGCTGGTCGACGCCTCGGTGCCCGCGGGGACGGTGCTGTCCAACACGGTGGCGGTGACGTCGTCGACCGCCGACCCGGATCCGAGCAACAACTCGGCCACGACGCAGACGACCGTCGCCACCAGCGCCGAGCTCTGGCTGGACAAGACCGGCGTCAGCCGGTCCGGCAACCCGAGCCCGGTCATCGTCTACACCCTCACCGTCCACAACGACGAGGGCTGCGAGACCGACGCACAGTCGACCGTCACGCCGAACTGCGGGGACGGCGGCCCCTCTGACGCGAAGAACGTCACCGTCGTCGACACCCTGCCGCTCGACCCGAAGAAGGTCGTCGTGCAGTACGTCTCGCCGCAGTGCACCTACGCGACGTCCACGCACTCCGTGACGTGCACGGCGCCGAACGTGCCTGCCGGCAAGTCGGTCTCGTTCGTCATCGAGGTCCAGGCCCAGGGCAGCGTCCGGACGATCCTCAACACGGCCACCGTGTCGAGCTCCACGGCCGATCCGGTCCCGGCCAACAACACCAACGCCGTGACCATCGTCGTCAAGGGAGGGACGGGCAAGGGCAAGTAGCGACCGCCTGATCGCCCAGCGAGCGTGCCCGGGGCCATCAGCCCCGGGCACGTCGCTGCCGGGCACTGTCCGCGGTCTGCGGCAGGATTCCCGACATGACCTGGGTATCGCTCGCGCTCGTCGCGTTCGGCGTGGCCGATCTCGTCCGCGCGAGAAATGGCCGTATGCCGCTGGGCTCGGCCCCGCTCGCCGGTGTCCTCACGCTCGCCCTCCTCGCGGTCGTCACCGGAGTCCACGGCGCAGCGGACCTGGTGGCCCTCCTCGTGACCGCGGGTGGGCTCATGGGCTGGGTCGCGACGTCCCGCCGCACCCAGGCGGACGGCCGGCGCGCGTGGCTGCCGCTCGGGCTGTTCGCCGCGCTCGTGGTGGCGCTGCTGGGGTTCTCCGGGTTCGCCTCGGTCCCGGACGGGCCCCTGGCCGGCTGGCTCCGCTGGGCCGACCTGCCCTGGGCGACGGACGTCTCGGCCTCGCGAGTCCTGCTCCTCACCGGGCTCGCATCGTTCAACCTGGCCACCGGCAACGTCATCGTGCGCCTCGTGCTCCTCGCCATCGGGGCGCTGCGCTCGGACCAGGTCGTGGCCGCGCAGTCCGCCTCGGCCGACCCGCAGCCCGCCGACCGGCTCAAGGGCGGCCGCCTGCTCGGGCCGATGGAGCGCCTCGTCATCCTCGGGCTCGGCCTCGCCGGCGAGTACGGCGCGGCGAGCATCGTCATCGCGGCCAAGGGGCTGCTGCGCTTCCCGGAGATCCAGGCCGCCGCCCGGACCTCGCCCGCACCACCGAGCAGCCGGGTCGGGATCGACGACGTGACCGAGTACTTCCTGGTCGGCAGCTTCGTCAGCTGGCTGGTGGCGCTCGGCTCCCTCGCCCTCGCCCGCTGACCAGCCACACCTTCTCGTCGAGTGCGCAGCTCGTGCCGACGGCAGCGGTGGTCGCTACTCGGCGGCGAAGCTGGCGAGGATTCTGCTGACCTGGTCGCGGGCCTCGTCCGTCCAGGACCGCATGACCGACTCGAGGTTGGCGCCCTTGACCAGCGCGGCGGGCACGGTTGCGGCGAGGCGCTCGAGGACCGCCGTGCGCAGCTCGGTGTTGACATTGATCTTGCCGACTCCTGAGGCGATGCATCGACGCACGGTGTGGGCAGGCAGGCCCGAGGCGCCGTGCAGCACGAGGGGGACGGTCACGGCGGAGGCGATGGCGTCGAGCCGTTCGTGGTCGATGACCGGCTCCCCCAGATAGCTGCCGTGGACGTTGCCGATGGACACGGCGAGCAGGTCGACGCCGGTCCGTGCGACGAAGTCCCTGGCCTCGGCGGGATCGGTGAGGCCCGCCGAGCCGGCGGCGATCTGGGCTGCGACGTCCTCGTCGCCCTCGATCCGGCCGAGCTCCGCCTCGAGGACGACGTCGTGGCCCGCGAGCAGCTGGCGTGCCTCCTGGAGAAGTGCGATGTTGGCCTCGTAGCCCCCCTTCGAGCCGTCGACGAGCACGGCGTCGGCGCCCGCCTCGACGGTCTGGCGGATCAGGTCGAGGTCACTGGCGTGGTCGAGCTGGACGGAGACCGGCACCGGGGCGTGGTCGGCCACCGTCCGCAGGGCGCGCACCAGGGTCTGACCGTAGGGAGTGGCGGCGGTCGACGGGGAGACGAGCAGGACCACCCCGTCACCCCTGACGCCGGCGCCATCGACCACGGCCGCGGCGGTCGCCAAGTCGTAGCAGGTGAAGGCGCCGGCAGCCCGGCCCGATCGCTGGGCGGATCGGACGATGGTGTCGAGGCGAGTGCGCATGGGTCTCCTGAGGTAGGGCTGGTGGCGAGGGTCTCGACGGACGGCTTGCCAGGGGGGCCGTTCGTTGCTACCGTAGCAGTCCTCAGAGGTCTGATGAGTGGAGGCAATGGTGCCGCGGCAAAGCTTGGTCGACACGGTGACTGACCGTCTCCTCGACCGGATCATCTCCGGGGAGTTCCCCGAGGGCTCCACGCTGCCACCGGAGAGCCTGCTCGCCGAGCAGTCGGGCGCCTCTCGCCTCACCGTCCGCGAGGCCGTCCGCGTGCTGTCGTCACAGCACGTCCTGCGCGCCGTCCAGGGTCGCGGGACCTACGTCAACCCCGTCGCCCGCTGGACCTCGCTCGATGCCGTGGTCCGCCTGCAACGCGGCGACGCCTCCAACGTCATCGCGCAGCTCGTCGAGGTCCGCGCCATGATCGAGGTCGGGGCGGCAGAGCTCTTCGCCACTCGCCTCACCGAGGCGGAGCTGTCCGCGCTGCACCAGGACGTCGAGCAGATGCGGACGGCCCATGCCCGCACCGACGTCGACGCCTTCGTCCGGGCCGACCTCGCCTTCCACGACCGGATCCTCGACGGCTGCGGCAACCCCTTCGTGCCCGCGACGTTCCTGCCCATCTCGCGCGCGCTGCGAGATGCGCGCACCCGCACCTCCTCGGTGGCGCAGATCCGCGAGCACGCCATCGTCGAGCACAGCAGCATCATCGAGGCACTCGAGACGGGGTCGGCCGAGGCGGCCGGGTCGGCGATGCGCTCCCATCTCGTCCAGACGCGCGACGACGCCCGTCGTTACCTCAGCGCAGCCGGACCCGAGTCAGCCTGACCGGCCCACAGCCCAGCACGATTCACACTTCTCATCGCAGCCGAACAGACCTCTGAGGTCTGAGGAATGGAGCCCACCGTGTCCGACGTCGTCCTCAGCAGGCAGACCAGGGAGCACCTCCTGGCCGGACTCCCCGACCCTGTGCCCGTGTCCGCGGCCGACGTCCGCGCAGCCCGGGCGGCGACGAGGCCGCGCCGCCTCGTCGTGCTGGACGACGACCCGACCGGCACCCAGTCCGTCGGCAACCTGCCCGTCCTCACCAGCTGGAGCGAGGACGACCTGACGTGGGCACTCGAGACCGGCGCGCCTGCTGTCTACGTCATGACCAACACTCGAAGCCTCGACCCCGCTGACGCGGCCCAGCGCAACATCGAGGCCGCCGGCAACGCGCTGCTCGCAGCCGAGCGCGTCGGCGTCGAGGTCGACTTCGTGTCCCGCTCCGACTCCACGCTGCGGGGGCACTACCCGCTCGAGCCCGACGTGCTCACCCAGACCCTCGGGGCAGGGACCGCCGTCGACGCCGTGGTGATCGTGCCGGCCTTCGGTGACGCAGGGCGGATCACCGTCCGGTCCATCCACTACGCCGGATCCGACTCCGAGGGCTACGTGCCCGCGAGCGAGACCGAGTTCGCCAAGGACCCGACCTTCGGCTACGCGTCGTCCGACCTGCGCGAGTGGGTCGAGGAGAAGACCGACGGCCGCATTCCGGCCGGGGACGTCACGGCGATCACCCTCGATGTCCTGCGGTCCGGGCCGGACGCCATCGCCGCCGCGCTCCTCCCCCTGACCGGCGGCCAGCCCGTCGTCGTCGACATCGTGGAGGAGTCCGACCTGCGACTGCTGGCCCTCGGCCTGCTCCGGGCCGAGGCCGCGGGACGGCGCTTCGTCTACCGGGTGGGACCGCCGTTCGTCCGCGCGCTCATCGGCCAGGACGTGCTCGCCCCCCTCACCTCCGCCGACGTCGCTGCGATCCGTGCGGGCGGCAAGGGCGAGACCTCCCCGTACGGCCTCGTCGTCGTCGGCTCCCATGTCGCCCTGACCACGCGGCAGCTCGCCGAGCTCCAGACCCGGCAGTCGCCCACGGACGTCACGATCGACGTGCAGCAGGTCCTCGGCGCCGCACGGGACGCCCACCTCGATGCGGTCGTGGCGCAGGCGGTGCACGCCCTCTCCGAGGGCAACGTCGTCGTGCGGACCTCCCGGACCCTCGTCACCGGGGCCGACGCCGGCTCGTCCCTCAACATCGCCCGCCGGGTCTCGGACGCCGTCGTCGAGGTCGTCCACCGCGTGCTCTCGGCAGCCCCACCGCGGTTCGTCGTCGCCAAGGGCGGCATCACCTCATCCGACGTGGCCAGTCGCGGCCTGGAGATCTCCCGCGCGATGGTCCGCGGCCCGATGCTGCCCGGGATCGTCTCCCTGTGGGAGCCGATCGACGGCCCTGCCCGCGGCATCCCCTACATCGTCTTCGCCGGCAACGTCGGCAGCGACGCCAGCCTCGCCGACGTCGTGGACAAGCTCACCCACTGATCACCCCAACCCATCCGGCACCACCACCAACGTTCAAGGAGGAACACCCATGCCACCTCAACCCACCGTCGCAGTCCTCGGACTGGGCGCGATGGGACTGCCCATGGCGAGCCGTCTCGCCGAGCAGTTCACCGTCCGCGGCTACGACATCAACCCAGAGCGCACGGCGCTCGCCGCCGAGCAGTCAGTGGTGCCGGTGACCTCTGCCCGCGAGGCCGCGAACGGAGCCGACGCCATCCTGCTCGCCGTGCGCAACCGAGCCCAGCTCGACGAGGCGCTCTACGGGGACGACGGCGTCGGGGCCGTGCTCTCACCCGGTGCCGTCGTCATCCTCACCTCGACGGTCGGCATCGAGGCCGTCCGCGACGTCGCCGACCGGCTCGAGGCCGACGGCTTCCACCTCGTCGACGCCCCCATCTCCGGTGGACCGGCCCGCGCGGGAACCGGCGACCTGCTGATCGTCGTGGGCGCGACGGACGGCGCCTTCTCCGCGGCCCAGCCGATCCTCGAGCACCTCGCCTCGACGCTGGAGCGGATGGGTCCGCGCCCCGGTGACGGCCAGGCCATGAAGACGGTCAACCAGCTCCTCTGTGGCGTCCACATCGCAGCAGGTGCGGAGGCCCTCGCCCTGGCTGGGTCCCTCGGCCTCGACCAGGCACAGGTGCTGCGCACCCTGGGTGCCGGTGCGGCAGCCTCGTTCATGCTCGGTGACCGGGGTCCCCGGATGCTCCAGGCCCACGACGAGGACGGTGCCGAGGTGCGCAGCCGCCTCGACATCTTCGTCAAGGACATGGGCATCGTCAGCCGCGCCGCCCAGGGCGTCGGCCTCGCAACCCCGGTCGCAGCCGCGGCCGAGCAGCTCTACCTCATCGGCCAGGCCCACGGGCTGGCGGCCTCCGACGACTCGTCGGTCATCACCGTCCTCACCCCCAAGGAGCACTGACCATGGGAACCGCTGGTCTCTTCATCACTGCGCTCGTCGCAGTCGTCCTGTTGCTCGTGCTCGTCATCCGCTTCGAGCTGCCCGCCTTCGTCTCGCTCCTGCTCGTCTCCATGGGCACGGCGCTCGTCGCCGGCATCCCGATCGAGGACGTCGTCCCGACCATGGTGGCCGGGATGGGCAAGGTCCTCGGGTCCGTCGCGATCGTCGTCGGTCTCGGCTCGATGCTCGGCCGGCTCATCGAGGTCTCCGGAGGGGCGGACCACCTGGCCCGCAAGTTCACCCAGGTCCTCGGCCCGAAGCGTGTCATCGTCGCCCTCACCGCGGCCGCCTTCATCCTCGGCATCCCGGTCTTCTTCGACGTCGCTTTCATCATCCTGGCGCCGATCGTGTTCGCCTTCGCCAAGATCGCCAAGCTCAACCCGCTCAAGGTCGGCCTGCCCGTCGGCGCAGTGCTGCTCACCCTCCACGTCACCGTGCCGCCGCATCCCGGCCCGGTCGCCGCGGCGGCCCTCACCGGCGCTGACGTGGGTCTGCTCACCGTCCTCTCGCTTCTCATCGGCGCCATCGTCTCCGTCATCGGCTACTTCGCCGCCAAGCTGTTCGACGTCCGCAAGATCGTCCTCGGCGACTCCCCGGCGACCGAGGCGATCGAAGCGCACGACGCCGACGAGCCCCTGACCGCAGGTCCGCGGCCCGCGAACGATGGACCCATGGGAGGCACGCCCGCCGGCGGCGTCGCCACGGCAACGGCAACCCGCACCGTGACCACCACCCGCACGCCCGGCACGGGCACCATCATCGGCCTCATCCTGCTCCCGATCGTCCTCATGATGCTCGGGTCCACGCTGAGCACGGTCCTCGGCAAGGAGAGCTCCGTCACGCCGATCGCCTCCTTCATCGGCGCTCCGACGACCGCGCTGCTGGTCGGCGTGCTCGTCGCCTACCTCGTCATCGGGCACCGCACCGGATGGACGAAGACGAAGCGCAGCCTCGTCGCGGACTCCGCCCTGCCCATCGTCGCCGTCATCATCTTCGTCACCGGCGCCGGCGGCGTGTTCGCCAACGTCCTCGTCGAGTCCGGCATCGGTGACGCCCTGACGAACAGCCTGACGGCCGTGGGACTCCCCGTCATCGTCGCGGGCTTCCTCATCTCGCAGGCGCTGCGGGCCGCCCAGGGCTCGGCGACCGTCGCCATCCTCACGACGGGCGGTCTGCTCGCAGACGCCATCGCCGCAGGCGGCTACTCGCCGCTGCAGATCGCGCTGATCACCCTGGCGATCGGCTTCGGCGGCCTCGGGCTGTCGCACATCAACGACTCCGGCTTCTGGATCGTCACGAAGTACCTCGGCCTCTCCGTCGCCGACGGTCTCAGGACGTGGACCGTGCTCACCACGATCTGCGGCGTGAGCGGGTTCCTCCTGACCTGGGCGGCGTTCGCCCTCGTCTGACGAACGGCCACCCTGACGCGAGAAGGACCGCCCGCCCGGGCGGTCCTTCTCCGTGTCCGGGCCCGGCGCGAACTGCACACTCGACGAGGAGCGGGCCCAGCGGCATACGGCAAAAGGAGCCCCGCTCCGCCCGCACGGGGGGATGCTTGGGACGTGGACGCTGCCACCTCCCCCGTCGACGCCGCCCAGGCGATCTTCGACGCGCTGCGCGCGCACGACCTCACGATCTTCGACCGGGCGGACCACCCGGACGTCGTCGTCGACTTCGTCGCCGTCGGTGTGAGGCGGGGCATCGGCGAGGTGCGGGCCTTCTTCGAGGATCTGTTCGCTGCGTTCCCCGACTTCGCCATCCGCGTCGTGATCGCCGTCGGTGACGGGGACCACGCCGTCGTCCAGTGGCAGGCGACGGGCACGTTCACCGGGACGCCGTTCCAGGGCATCCACGCCACCGGACGCCGGATCGAGCTGCGCGGCTGCGACGTCATGCGGTTCGAGCAGGGCCTGCTCAAGCACAACACCCTCTACTACGACGGGCTCGGGTTCGCGCGGGCCGTGGGCATCCTGCCGAGGGAGGGGTCTGTGGCCGACCGGGCGATGACGGCCGCCATGAACGCCGAGACGGACGCCAGGGCCTGGCTTCGCCGGCGCAGGACGTCGCAGCCGCGGTGAACCGGCGAGACACCATCCTGCGGGACGCGACCGTGACCCACGTCACGAGGCCTGCCCGGGCGTGCGGGGCGCCGGTGCCCGGCTGGTAGTTTCGAATGCGTCCACAGCCACACTGATGTGAAGGGCCTCCCGTGAGCACAACCCCCGTCAAGGTCGCCGTCACCGGCGCTGCCGGCCAGATCGGCTACAGCCTCCTCTTCCGCATCGCGAGCGGCGCCCTCCTCGGGCCGGACACGCCGGTCGAGCTGCGCCTCCTGGAGATCACTCCCGCGCTCAAGGCCCTCGAGGGCGTGGTCATGGAGCTCGACGACTGCGCCTTCCCGACCCTCGCCGGTGTCGAGATCGGCGACGACCCCAACGCCATCTTCAACGGCGCCAACCTCGCCATGCTCGTCGGGGCCATGCCTCGCAAGGAAGGCATGGACCGCGCCGACCTGCTCGCCGCGAACGGCAAGATCTTCACGGGCCAGGGCAAGGCCCTCAACGACAACGCCGCTGACGACATCAAGGTCCTCGTCACCGGCAACCCGGCCAACACCAACGCCCTCATCGCGATGTCCAACGCCCCCGACATCCCGCGTGAGCGCTTCAACGCCCTGACGCGACTGGACCACAACCGCGCCAAGACCCAGCTCGCCAAGAAGCTCGGCGTCAGCGTCACCGAGATCACCAACCTCGCGATCTGGGGCAACCACGACGACTCGATGTACCCCGACCTCTACAACGCCAAGGTCGGCGGCAAGGTCGCGGCCGACCTCGTCGACCAGACCTGGATCACCGACGAGTACATCCCGACCGTCGCCAAGCGCGGCGGCGCGATCATCGCCGCCCGTGGCCTCTCGTCGGCGGCGTCCGCGGCCAACGCGACGATCGACCACATGCGCGACTGGGTGAAGGGCACGGACGACTGGGTGTCGATGTCGGTCCCGTCCGACGGCTCCTATGGCGTGACCGAGGGCATCGTCTCGTCGTTCCCGTGCGTCGTGAAGAACGGCACCTACGAGATCGTCCAGGGCATCGAGCTCAACGACTTCTCGCGCGAGCGGATCGCCGCGTCGGTGGCCCGCCTCGAGAGCGAGCGCGACCAGGTCAAGGAGCTCGGCCTCATCTGAGGCTCGCGCCAGCACCCTTCATCGAGTGTGCAGCTCGTGTCGACACGAGCTGCACACTCGACGCCGTTCGGGCCCGCGTGCGGCTCGACTCAGGCTCGACGCAGTGACCGCGGCGGGATGGTGACCCGCGACCGGACCGTCTCGTGGCCGGCTTCGAAGGTGCCGCTCCAGGTCCCTGCTGCACTGGTGATCGTCAGCGAGAGGTCATAGAAGACCCGGTCGTAGACGAAGCGGTAGCCCGTTGCGGAGCTGCAGCCGCTCACCGGCGAAGGCGTAGGGCATGCCGTCCTGGTCGACGAGGTCGAGCGCGATGCCGAGCTTGGTCTTGCGGTCGCCGTAGAAGCTGACACGGTAGCGCCGGCACCAACCTGACACCCGGCAAACGGGCAAAGGTCGGGGTGGAGCCCCTCACCCGTCGAGCGTCCGCTCCCGGCACTCGACCCGAACTGCACACACTCGACAGGGACTCAGCCGAGCGGCATCCGGCAGCGGGGCGCAGCCGGCAGCAAAGGCACCCTCGACGAGGGGGTCAGACGTCGAGCTTCACTGTCGCAGAGGCGACGAGGATCCCGATGGCCAGGCCG
Source organism: Intrasporangium sp. DVR (assembly GCF_040365325.1). NCBI lineage: Bacteria > Bacillati > Actinomycetota > Actinomycetes > Micrococcales > Intrasporangiaceae > Intrasporangium > Intrasporangium sp. DVR. The sequence continues at coordinate 18,211 of NZ_BAABZW010000013.1, forward strand.
AGGAGGAGCAGCACATCGACCGCTCGGGAGCGCACATTGAGGCCGCCCGCCTTGCGGTCCGGCCGGGCGACCAGCCGGACGAGCGCGCCGAAGACGAGCCCTCCGGCCATGATCCGGCCGCCCCAGCGCACGTCACCGAAGGCCATCATCAGCACGCCGACGGCCCCGACGACGGCGACGACGTACCACCAGCCGAGAACGACGAAACCGCTACCTCGCCACTGCACTGGCTTGTGCCTCGGCCGCCTGCACGATGTTGGTCAACAGCAGGGCGCGGGTCATCGGGCCGACCCCGCCTGGGTTCGGGCTGACCCAGCCGGCCACCTCGGCCACGTCGGGGGCGACGTCGCCGGCGATCTTGCCGTCGACCCGGCTGACGCCGACGTCGAGCACGGCGGCGCCGGGCTTGACCATGTCGGCCGTGATGATGCCGGGCACGCCGGCGGCGGCGATGACGATGTCGGCCTGGCGCACCTCGGCGGCCAGGTCCTTGGTCCCGGTGTGGCAGAGCGTGACCGTGGCGTTCTCGGACTTGCGGGTGAGGATCAGCCCGAGCGGGCGACCCACCGTCAGCCCCCGGCCGACGACGACCACCTTGGCCCCCGCGATCGGCACGTCGAACCGGCGCAGCAGCTCGATGCAGCCCATCGGCGTGCAGGGCAGCGGGGCCCGGCGGCCGAGGACGAGCCAGCCGAGGTTGGTCGGGTGCAGTCCGTCGACGTCCTTCTCCGGGAGCACCCGGGAGAGCAGCGCCATCTCGTCGAGGCCGGTCGGCTGCTGGACGAGGAACCCGGTGCACGTCGGGTCGGCGTTGAGCTCGTCGATGACGGCCTCCACCTCGGCCTGGGTCGCGGTCGCGGGCAGGTCCCGACGGAGGCTGGTGATGCCGATCTCGGCGCAGTCGCGGTGCTTGGCGTTGACGTACCAGTGGCTGCCCGGGTCGTCGCCGACGAGGACGGTCCCGAGGCCCGGCACGATCCCGCGCTCGCGAAGGGCGGCGACACGCTCCTTCAGCTCGGTCTTGATGGATGTCAGGGTGGCCCTGCCGTCGAGGATCTGTGCCGTCACGATCGCCATCCTGCCACGCCCGTCAGCCGCCCGTTCACTGCTCCCTGGCACGCCGGGCGGCCCGCGCCTCCCGGCGGTCGGTGATGAGGATCGAGCCGACGAGGACGGAGCCCGCGACGGCCGCGACGATGAAGAAGACCATCGCGATGGCGGGGTAGCCGAGGATCCGGCTCGTCGTCGGCACCTGCATCATCAACGCCGCGCCGACGATGATCGCGGCGAGGACGATCCCCATGGTCAACCGGTTGGTCAGGTGCTGCAGGACGGACACGAGGCGCACCTCGTCGATCGTCTTGACCCGGAAGGCCAGCTCACCGTCGGAGAGTGCGTCCATGATCCGGTTGGCCCGTCTCGGCAGCTGGGCAGCGAAGTTCTTCGCCTCGATCGCCGACGAGATGGCTCCCGAGAGCGAGACGGACAGGCCACCGCGCAGCAGCTCCTCGATGTTGTCCCGGATGGCCTCGGACGGCACGAACGCGGGGTCGAGGTGCTGGGTCACCTGGTCGAGGTTGAGCAGCGTCTTGCCGATCATGGCCATCTCCGCCGGCGGCCGCAGCCCGTGCTGGCCCGATAGCCGGCTGAGCTCCACGAGCACGGAGCCGGAGTCCACCTCGCTGCCCATGGTGACGGCGGTTGACACCAGGTGGGAGACGTCGTCGCGGAACCGTGCGGCGTCGTAGCCCGCCAGCGGGTGCCCCATCTCGGCGAGGACGAGAGCCGCCTCCTCGCCGTCGCCCTCGCTGAGCGTGAGGAGCAGCTTGACGATCTGGTCCCGGACCCGGCGGGGCACCGTCGCCACCATGCCGAAGTCGATGAGGGCGAGCTGCCCGTCCTCGGTGAGCAGTACGTTGCCCGGATGGGGGTCGGCGTGGAGCGTCCCGTCGACGAGGATCATCCGCAGGTAGGCCGAGAAGAGCTCCTCGACCAGGGGTCGCGCGTCGACGTCGAGCAGACCGAACGGGCCCACCGTGGTGACCGGCCGGCCGGAGACGAAGTCCATCGTCAGGACTCGCGACGTCGAGAGCTCGGTCACCGGCTGGGGCACGACGAGGTGCGGGTACTCGGCGGTCAGCTCGCCGAACCGGATGAGGTGCTGCGCCTCCTGGCGGTAGTCGAGCTCGCCGGCGAGGGACCGACGGAAGTGCGACAGGATGTTGTCGATCCCGTAACGTCGACCGACCTCGGTGTGGCGGTCGAGCTTGCCCGCGATGGAGCCGAGGACCTCCATGTCGCCGCGGACCGTCTCACGGACGTCCGGGCGCTGGACCTTGACGACGACGTCGCGCCCGTTCCTCGTCGTGGCGCGGTGGACCTGGGCCAGCGAGGCGGCCGCCAGGGGCACGTCGTCGAACTCGCTGAACAGGCTGCGGATCGGCGCGCCCAGCTCCTTCTCGACGATCTCCCTGACGTGCTCGGCGGGAAACGGCTCGACGTCGTCCTGCAGCCTGGCCAGGGCGTCGGTGTACGCAGGCGGAAGCAGGTCGACTCGCGTCGAGAGCAGCTGGCCCAGCTTGATGAACGTCGGCCCCATCCGCTCCAGGTCCGCCGCGAGTCGCTCCGGCCCCGCCCCGTCCTCCTGCGCCCCGAGGTCGAGGGCCTCGCCCTCCTCGGTCAGGAACTCGTCGGGCTGGACACCGGACAGCAGGTCCCGGCGCCCGTGCCGGACGATGAGACGGACGAGGTCGGCATAGCGTTTCCGGTGACCGGCATCCATGGTGGGACCGTACTCCCCCGACCCCTCCAGCCCCCGACCACGCGCCGGGTCGCGCAGAGTTGCGCAGAGTTGCGCCGGGTCGCGCCGGGTCGGGCTGGTGACTCGGTCAGCGCAGCTGGCCCTGCGCCGCCTTGAACTCTCGCTGGGCGGCCAGCCGCATGGCGGTGAAGGTGTCCCCGGAGATCGGGGAGGCAGGATCGCCCGCCATCTCGCGGACCATCAGCAGGAGTCGCAGGATGTCGCCCAGGCGGTCCGGGCTGAGCTCGGCAGCGAGGATCGGCAGCTCCTCGTTCTCCTCGGCCTCGGCGTGGTCGCGCAGCGTGCGCTCGAGCTGGTCGAGCGTCACCAGGAACTCGTCGTCGGAGGTCGCCACCAGGGGACGTTCGAGGTCAGCCACCGGCTGCGCCTCATGCGCCCGGACGAGCCGCTCGATGATGTCGGCGATCTCGCGCTCCTCGTCGAGCCGTTCCCGCGTCGAGTCGACGACCCAGGAGTTGTGCATCGCGACCTCCTCGGCCGCCTCGTGCACCGCCACGTAGCGCAGCAGGGACCCGAGGGCAGGGTGCCGGTCGTCGGCACTGGCGTGGCGCACCATGGCCAGCAGGTGCCAGAGATGCTCGTGCTCGGCGTGGAGCGTGGCGCGGATCTCGTGCAGGGTGGCGACGCGGGCCTCCATGGGGGAATCACCTTCGGAATCACGGGTTGGTCGGGCGGTTCGGCTGTCGGCGTCCCTTACCCCCGACCCCGCTCGGAAAACGGGACGAGACCTGTGTCGGCCGCGCCGTGACGAGGCGGTCGAGTCACACCGATGGCACGGAGATGGCGCTCAGGCCGCGGCCAGGTCGCCCAGGGGGACGTCGGGATCGCCGAGCCGCGCGCGGTCGACGACGGTGCGCTCGCGGATGAGCTCCTGCACGGCGTCCATCGTGTCCCAGACGTTGACGTGCATGCCGGCGAGCACCCGCACGCCCTCGCCCTCGGGCACGACCCAGAACGCCATGAACTCGTTGCTCGCCGGGTCCCCGCGGAAGACGACCTCCGCATCGGTGCCGCGCGGGACGTAGCCGGCGTACTCGAGGCCGATGTCGTACTGGTCGGAGTAGAAGAACGGGATCGGCCCGTAGTGCACGTCCTTGCCGGCGATCGACTGGCCCGCGGCGTAGCCGCCGTCCTGGGCGTTGGCCCAGTGCTCGACGCGAACGTGCGTGCCGAGGGTCGGGTTGTACCAGTTGGCCACGTCGCCCGCGGCGAAGACCCCGTCGGCGGACGCGCGCAGCGCCTCGTCGACGACGATCCCGTTGTCGACCTCGAGCCCTGCCTGCTCGGCCAGCCGCGTGTTGGGTCGGATGCCGACCCCAATGACCACGGTGTCGGCTGGCAGCCGCTCGCCGCTGCTCGTCACCACGGCCGTCACCCTGCCGTCCTCGCCCTCGAGCCGCTCGACTCCCTCACCGAGGCGAAGCGTCACGCCGTGCGAGCGGTGCAGCTCCGCGAACCACGAGCCGACCTGCTCGCCGACGACGCCGAGCAGCGGCGCCGACTGCGGCTCGACGATGGTGACCTCCGCCCCGTGATGGCGCGCCGCGGCCGCGACCTCGAGGCCGATCCACCCGGCACCGATGATGACGACGTCGCTGCCCGGCACGAGGCGGGCCCGGATCTTCGCCGAGTCGGTCATCGACCGCAGGTAGAAGACGTCCGCGAGGTCGGCCCCCGGCACGTCGAGCTTGCGCAGGCCCGAGCCCGTCGCGAGCAGCAGGGACCCGTAGGTGAGCTCACTCCCGTCGGACAGGGTCACCGTGCGGGTGGCCGGGTCGAGTCGGTCGGCCGCGACGCCGAGCCGCAGCTCCACGTGGTTGTCGTCGTACCACTGCTGAGGGTGGGTGAAGGCGGAGTCCTCCGGGTCGTTGCCGAGCATGACCCCCTTGGACAGCGGGGGCCGCTCGTACGGCAACCGGTCCTCCTTGCCGACGAGGACGACCGGCACCTCCTGGTCGGTCTCCCGGATGGCTTCGATGGCTCGGGCGGCCGCGAGACCGCCCCCGACGATGACGATGGGATCGCTGGTGCTCATGTCGCCACTCTCCCCCAGCCCCGCTGCTGAGTCGAGGGGGTGCTGGGAGCGAGCCCAGCGGCATACGGCCTCGTCGTTGGCGTCAGGAGGTCCAGGCGCGCCAGAGCGCGGCGTACTCGCCGTCCTGCGCGACGAGCTCGTCGTGGCTGCCGAGCTCGGCGATCCGCCCGTCGATGACGACGGCGATCCGCTCCGCGTCGTGCGCCGTGTGCAGCCGGTGCGCGATGGCGACCACGGTGCGGCCGGTGAGCAGGGCGTTCATCGACCCCTCGAGGTGGCGCGCCGTGCGCGGGTCGATGAGCGAGGTCGCCTCGTCGAGGACGATGGTGTGCGGGTCGGCCAGGATGAGCCGGGCCAGCGCGATCTGCTGGGCGCGGCCGGGGGTCAGCTGGGTGTGGCCCGAGCCGAGCCGGGTGTCGAGCCCCTCCGGCAGCCGCTCGACCCACTCCCAGGCGTCGACCGCGGCCAGCGCCCCGATGACGTGCTCGTCCGAGGCGTCCTCCCGGGCCAGCACGACGTTGTCGCGGACCGACCCGATGAAGACGTGGTGCTCCTGCGTGACGAGGGCGACCTCCGTGCGCAGGACGTCGAGGGGCAGCCGGGTCAGCTCCACCCCGCCGACCTGGACACTGCCCGTCCTCGGCCCGTGGATTCCGGCGAGCAGCCGGCCGAGCGTCGACTTGCCCGAGCCGCTCGGGCCGACCACGGCGAGCCGCTCGCCGGTCCGCAGCTCGAGGTCGATCCCGTGCAGGACGTCGTGGTCCGCCCGATATGCGTAGCGCAGGTCCCGCCCGACGAGGTCAGGACCGGCCGGGAGCGCGTCGCCCGCCTCGCGGTCGGGCGGCACCGTGGCGATGCCGAGCAGCCTCGTCGTCGAGGCGACGCCCACCTGCACCCGGTCGACGGTGTGGACGAGCATGTCGAACGGCCCCCACAGCGCCTCGGTGTAGAGGATCGCCGTGGTGATCTGACCGAGCGTCGCCCACCCCTGGGAGTAGCCGATGGCCCCCACGAGCAGGACGAGCACGCGCGGCAGGCTGAAGGCCACGTCCATGACGACGAAGAGCAGGTTGCGCAACGTCATCGTGTAGCGCTCGGCCTGGCCGGACACCTCGATGTCGTCGTCGCCGCGGCGCAGCCGGTGCCGTCCCAGGCCGAGCGCCTCGACCGTGCGGACGCCCTCGACCGTCTCGGTGAGGGTCGTGTTGATCCGCGAGTAGGTGCCACCCTCGGTGAGGTAGCCGTTGGCGGCGCGGACCAGGTAACGACGGATCTGCACCAGGGCGAGGCCCATGAGGACCAGGGACGGGACCGACAGGACCACCGAGTTGCTCAGCATCGCGACGAGCGTCAGGACCACCGTCGTCCCGGCGGTGATCGACTGCGGCAGGGCCCACCGCACCGACTCGCTCATCGTGCCGACGTCGCGCGTCACCCGGGTGACGAGGTCGCCGCTGCTCGCCGACTCGACCCGAGAGAGCGGCAGGCGCAGGATCGCGCGGACGATCTCCTCCCGGGCGGCGGCCAGCAGTCCCTGCCCGAGCAGCGTCGAGCTGACCTGTGCCGCGAAGGTGATCAGGCCGTGGACCACGACGATCCCGGCCACCACGATTCCCATCGCGTTGGCGCCGGCCAGCGCGGCGTCCTGGCGGCCCGCCGCGACGTCGGCCACCGTCGAGTCGACGAGGTTGCCGAGCAGACGGGGCACGAGCAGCCCCGCACCGGCCGCGAGCACGTTGCCGAGGACGACCGCGACGACGAGCGGGCGGCGCTGGCCCACCAGTCGGCCCACGAACCGGAACACGCTCCGTCGATCAGCGATCGGCAGGCCCGTGGTCGAGCTCATCGTCTCGGCCACGAACTCCCGCGCCCGCCGCTCCCGGAGCAGGTGTCGGCGACGCAGCGCCGCGACCCGCTCCTGGACCGTGGCGCTGGCGGGCGGGCGCAGGTCGCTCGGGACGACGGGCGTGGGCGGGGGGCCGTCCCAGGTGCGGGCCGACTCGTCCGCGAGGTCGCCGGTCAGCGGGGAGACATCAGCGTCGATGGTCATCGGCGGGCTCCTCGCTGAAGTGGGTGATGAGGGGGTCGGTGCGCGGGTCGGTGCGCGGGTGGGTGATCACGTCGTGGTCAGGACGTCGCGACGGGCGCACCTCGCCACGGACGACGACGGAGCGGTATGCCGCTGAGCTCGCCAGGAGGTCGACGTGCCGCCCGCGCGTGGTGGCCTTCCCGTCCTCGAGGAGCACGACCTCGTCGGCGTGGTGGAGCAGCAGGGGCGAGGCCGTCATGACGACCGTGGTCCGACCTGTGCGGTGCGGCCCGAGGCGTTCGGCGATCCGGGCCTCCGTGTGGGCGTCGACAGCGCTCGTCGGCTCGACGAGGACGAGCACCTCCGGGTCGGCTGCGAGCGCCCGCATCAGGACGAGCCGCTGACGCTGCCCGCCCGAGAGCCCGCGGCCCCGCTCGTCGAGACGGCCCTGCCACCCGCCGGGCAGCGCGTCGAAGACGTCCTCGGCCGCTGCCGTGTGCAGGGCCAGCTCCGCCTCGGCCCGGGAGAGGCGGCCGAGCGGGTCGACCGCGTCCCGCAAGGTGCCGGCGAACACCTGCGGGGAGGTGTCGCTGACGAGGATGTGACGACGCACCTCGTCGAGCGGTGCCGCCGCCAGATCGACTCCTCCGACCGTGACTCCCCACGCCTGCCTCGCGCGCTCCTCGTCGCGGCGGGCCTGCTCCTCGCGCTGGAGGACCCGGCGGGAACGCTCGCGCTTCGCGGCTCGACCCTTGAGCTCCTCGGGGATCTCCTCACTGACCAGGGCGCCCTCGTCCGCAGGGAGGTACCGCCCGAGGCGGTCGGCCAGGGCGGCGGAGTCGTCAGGCGCCGCGGAGACGACCATGGTGAGGCGACCCGGCTCGAAGACCGCGCCTGAGGCCCCGTCGACGATCGGCGCCAGGGCAGGGAGCGACCGGGGCTGTGCCGGCTCCACCCACGGTGGGCGCTGGCCGAGGACGGCGATCGCCTTGCGCGCCGAGACGACCGAGCGGATCCACTTCTGGGCGAACTCGACGAACGTCCGCATCGGGTGGAGGAGGAAGAGTCCGTAGCCGAGGAAGCTGACGAACTGCCCGAGCGTGAGCCGATCCTGCGCGACCTCGCGGGTGCCGAGCCACATCAGGGCCACGACGAAGCCACCGGAGAGCAGGACGCCCACGGCCTCGACCGCCGCGAGCCACTTGCCCGCAAGGACACCCGAGTGCCGCACCCGCTGCGACTGCTCGGCGTAGTTGCCGCCGAACGTCTCCTCGCCGCCGATGCCGCGCAGGATCCGCAGACCGGCGACGATGTCCGTCGCCATCGAGGTCAGCTCGGAGTTGCGGGACCGCTCGATCCCCTGCCAGCGCTGCATGGGGCGCAACAGCGGGGTCCCGAGGATGACGAGCAGCGGCGCCGAGAGCAGGACGAGCAGCCCCATCCGGACCGACGTCGACAGGACGATCGCGCCGACCGCGAGGTAGGCGACGAGCTGCGAGATCGCCCTCGTCGACACCTCCATCAGGGCGCCGAACTGGTCGCCGTCGCTGCCCGACACCGACAGCACCTCACCCGTGGGGGTGCGCCGGGTGAGCACGTGGCCGAGCTGGAGCGACTTGCGGGTGACGAGCTTGGTCGTGCCGTAGAGCGCGATGAGCCACTCGCGGACGATGATCGTGTGGTAGACGCTGCCGCTCAGGGCGCCGACCACGGTCACGGCGGCCAGGATGAGGACCCACTGCAGGGTCGCCCCACCGTCGCCGGCGACGATGCCCGTGTCGATGGCCCGACCGACCATCCAGGGGCCGAGGGCCTGGGGCACCATCCAGACGACCGCGACGACGAGGCCCGCCCAGAAGAGCGCGCCCTGCTGACGGACCATCCACCAGAGGAAGGTCCGCGGGTTTCGGGTGTCCGGCTCGTCGCGGCTCGTGGCGCGGTCGGTGAAGGCCCGGATCTCGGGCGGGAAATCTCGCATGACCTGTCAACCCTAGGCTGCGGCGGAAGCCCGCCCCCACCGATTTATCCCCCATCGCCGCCGCCGCATCCCGGCCGAGCCGGCCCTCACGCCTGCGCTGCGTGGATGTTCCGGCGCGTGACCGGGCGGTCGATCCTCCACACTGAACCAGTGCGGGCTCAGCCGGCGAGGGCCGCGCGGCCGGGCCCGGCGGCTGGACAGCCCTCGCCGCAGGCCTCGAGCTGTCCGGCCCAACCCCGTGCCAGCAGGATCGCGCCAAGGTCGGCGGCGAGCTCGCAACCGGTGGGCACGAGGTCCGACCAGTGACAACGCACGGTGAGCTTTCCTGCCACCGCTGCCTTCCGGTCTCGGCGCCCATCCCGCTGCCGCGCCGTCCAGGCGGCGTGGCCGAGCTGCCCATCGATCTCGACGACCAGCCCCCACTCCTCGTACTCCACGTCCCGGCGCCCTCCACCCCCGGAGATCGGGACCTGGCGACGGCTCATGGGCAGGGCATGGGCGCGCTCGACGTCTCGCAGGTAGCGCAGCTCGGCCGGGCTCTCGGCGCCGTCGGCCACGTCGGCGAGCGCGTCGAGAAGCTCCCTCGCGTGCGACTGACCCCGGCGCTGCTGCAGTGCAGCCCGAAGCCCCTCCGGCGTCGCCAGCTCGAGCCCGATGGCCTTGGCGGCAAGGGCGACGGCCCGGTCGAAGGTGCCGCCCTGAGCGAGGTCGAAGACCGTGTGCTCGGCCCTGACGCGGTGCGGCCACTCCGTCGGGTGGATCCGATCCGTCAGCGTGCGGCTGCGCCGGATGACCACACCCTCGGGAGCCCGGACCCGACGCTCTGCCGGGATGACCACCTCGATCTCCTGCGGCTCGGGCTTCACCAGGCCCCACGCATGACCGGCACTCCGGCCGAACAGCGCGGCACCGGAGCCCGCACCGAGGAGTGCCGCGACGGCCCGCATCTCCCAGTCGTCGCGCCCGGGAGTCGTCAGGTAGACGCCGGGGACGACCCGAACCCACTGCCCACGGTGGAGCTTCCACTCGATGGCTTCGGCTGTGAACCCACCAGTCAGCGCCTGGGCCCGAGTGAGCAGCCCGGCCTGGCCGAGGATGCGTGCGCGCAGCAGGGGACCCATGGGCTCCAGCGTGGCCAAGAACGGTCCGGTCGCCGCCGCGTTGTGCACAGGGCGCGCCATGCACGCGTCCGAGCCATCCGTCCGTGGACAGTTGCCCGGGTCCCAACCCGGCCGATCGTCCGCGCAACTGTTCCCGAGGACTGAGCCCAGCGGCATACGGCATCGAGCGGGAGCCGTTCCGGGATGAGGAACAGGGCTGCCGGACCCGCCGGTAAGCGGCGACCCTCATATCGGCAGCACACGGAGGTGCTCGCCACGATGTACGCAAAGGAGCGCTGGTGCCGAACCTGACCATCCACCCGACGGGCGAGGTCGTCTACCTCGACCCGGGCGAGACGGTGCTCGGCGGCCTCTACAAGGCGGGCTACGCCTACACGATCGGGTGCCGCCGCGGCGGCTGCGCCATCTGCAAGGTGGACGTCCTCGACGGCGACTTCTCCTACGACCACCCCGTGGCCGACACCGTGATCTCCGACGAGGAGCGCACGGACGGCACCTGTCTGAGCTGCCGGGCCGTCCCGCACTCGGACCTCACCATCGAGATGCGCGACGGCTGCCTGCGTCTCGTCAACCCGTTCCTGCGCCAGATCAACGAAAAGGCCCGGCTCCGTGCCGACGCCCTGGCAGCCGGCACCACCACGAAGGAGTAGCAGTGGGAATCTTGAGGATGGGCTATGCGCACGTCCGGGTCACCGACCTGGCCGAGGCGAAGAACCACTACGCCAACACGCTGGGCCTCTACGAGACGCATGCCGAGGACGGCAAGGTCTACTACAAGGGCTGGGACGAGTGGGACCACCATTCGCTGGTTCTCGAGGAGGGCGGCGTCGGAGTCGTCAAGTACGGGTTCAAGGTCGAGAAGCCCGAGGACATCGACGAGATCGAGCAGAAGGGCAAGCAGTTCGGCCTGACGATCGAGCGCATGTCGAAGGGCGAGAACGCCGAGGTCAGTGACGGCATCCGCTTCACGACCCCCTCCGATCACGTCTTCGAGGTCTACCACGACCAGACCGTCATCGGCACCGAGGTCGGCACGCACAACCCGGAGGCCTTCCCGCGTCACCTCGTCGGCGTCGGCGTCCCCGGCCTCGACCACTCGCTCATCCTCGCCGAGGACGTGCGGACGATGGAGAACATGCTCACCCAGGTCTTCGGCTTCTACGCGACCGAGCGGGTGCAGACCGACCTCAACGACGACGACGCGCACTACATCGCGACATGGATGACGAGCAACAACCAGATCCACCAGATCGCCGTCCTCGAGGGCCCGCAGTCCAAGCTGCACCACGTGGCCTTCAAGCTGCAGGACTGGGCCGAGGTCGGCCACGCCGGTGACCTCTTCGCGATGGACGACGTGCCGATCGACATCGGCCCGACCCGTCACGGGATCACCCGCGGCCAGACGATCTACTTCTTCGACCCGGCGGGCAACCGCAACGAGGTCTTCGCGGGCGGCTACCTCGCCTACCCGGACCGCCCGACCGTGCGGTGGACGCCGGACCAGATCGCCAAGGGCATCTTCTACCACGCCCGCGAGATCAACGAGCGCTTCACCACGGTCAGCACCTGATCGTGCCCGTGCGACCCGGAGGAGAGCGATGACGACGACAGCAGCCCGCGCGACGTTTGTGCGGACGGTCCAGACGATGACGTATGCCGCTGGGCGCGCTGCCGTCGACGCCGCCCTCGAGCGGGCGGCTGAGATCGGCGTGGCCGTCAACGTCGCGGTGGCTGACCCGTCGGGGGCGCTGCTCGCGTTCGCCCGCATGGACGGGGCTCCGCTGCTCTCCTCCGGGATCGCGCAGGACAAGGCCTGGACCGTCTCGGCCTTCAACGGGGTCGCGACGCACGAGTTCTTCGGCCTCATCCAGGACGAGCCGGCGCTGCGCGAGGGCATCGTCCATCGGGACCGCCTCGTCGTCTTCGGCGGCGGGGTCCCGGTGCGGGTCGACGGCGTGCTCGTCGGTGCGGTCGGGGTGTCAGGGGGAACCGCCGACCAGGACCGCGAGATCGCCGAGGCCGGCGCGGCCGCGGTCGCCACCGACTAGAGGGTCGCAACACACCCGCTTGTCGACTGCTCACCCCTGCTGCAGCAGGTAGCACCACGCGCTTACCGGGTGTGTTGCGGAGAACCTTCCACGCACCCCCTCCACCAACCAAGGCACGAACCACGAGATAGGACCGGCAATGACGCCGTTCATGCTCCAGGTCGCCGAGCTCGTCGGGGCGCGTGACGCCGACGTCGAGCCCGTCGCCCCGATGCCCATGACCCGGATCAGCCAGCGCATCGCGACTGGCACCGGAGCGGATCGCCACGTCGCCATCCGCTCGCTCGCCGAGCAGCTCCTCTGCGAGGCCAACGCCGTGCTCTCCACCGCGGGGCCGGTTGCCGGGGGCGCAGGTGACGACCACCTCGCCCTCTTCGACGAGACGCTGCCCAGCGAGCTCGCCTTCAACGTCACCTACCGCGGCCGGGCCGTCAGGGTCTCGACCACCTTCGTCGACGGAACCGCCTACGGTCGCCTCGTCGGCGACGGCTTCGAGTCCGAGCTGCCCCAGGAGCTCGACGGTCCCGACGCCCTGCCCGACCTGCTCGTCCGGCTGCTCGTCGAGTCCGGCGTCAGCCACCACCCGGCTGCCTGAGCGAGCCGCCGGCTCGACGTCACCCATCTCACGGGACGCCCACCGCCGCGCTCCCCCATCCGAACGCGCCCGCACACGCCCGCACACGCCCGCACACGCCCCAAAGGAGGGCCGAGCATGCAGTACGAACTGCGCACCCAGGTCATCGAGCCGCAGCGCAAGACCTTCGACCACCTCGTCGCGAGGTTCGGCGACCGCCCAGCCTCGCGCTACGAGGAGGGGTCGTTCGACATCCAGGCGAGGGAGAACTTCCAGTACCGCCCGCTCTGGGACCCGACCCGCGAGATCTACGACGAGACGTTCAGCGTCCTGCGCCTGACCGACCCGTACTCCTTCACCGACCCTCGTCAGTACTACTACGCGCCGTACGTCACCTCGCGGGCCGCGATGTCCGACGCCTTCGGGGCGACGCTGACCTACATCGAGAGCCGAGGACTGCTCGAGCGGCTCCCGGAGGCGTGGCGTGACGTGCTCGCCCAGCTGGTCATCCCGCTCCGGCACTACGAGTCGGGCGCCCAGCTGATCTCGACGGCAGCAGCCCGCTTCGGGTTCGGCACGACGGTCACCCAGTGCGCCGCCTACGCGGCCTTCGACCGCATCGGCAACGCCCAGCTGATCAGCCGGCTCGGGATCAGCCTCGACGGCGGCACCGCCGGCCTGCTCGAGGACGCCAAGCAGTCCTGGGTCGAAGACGAGTCGCTGCAGGGTCTGCGCAAGCTCGTCGAGGAGACCATCGTCGAGCAGGACTGGGCGCTCGCGCTGATCGCCCTCGACGTCACCGACCAGCTGCTCTACCGGGTGCTCTTCTCGCACCTCGACGACGCGGCGATCACCGGTGGCGCCCCCGCCTACAGCCTCGCCGCCCAGCACCTGACGGACTGGTTCAAGGACCAGCGCCGCTGGCTCGACGCGCTCTACCGCGCGTGGACGACCGACCCCGAGCTCGGCGCGACCAACGCCGAGATCATCGCGAGCACCGTCGCCGGTGCGGTCGACCGGGCCGTCGCGGCCCTGCGTCCCCTGGCCGCCCGCGCGGACGCGCTCGTGGGCGCCGGCAGTGAGGCCGCCCTGCTGGCCGTCGCCGACGAGGTCCGCGCGGCCTACACGACCCCGAGCTCCACCCCGAGCCCAACCCCGACGCCCACCCCGACGCCCACCCCGACGCCCACCCCGACGGAGGCCTGACATGACCGAGACCACCAGCACCACCACGGCTGCAGGCACTCCGCCGGCCGCCGTCCGACCGGTCGGCGTCGACATCCAGGAGTCGGAGACGAACCGAGCCGTCGTCGAGGCCATCGAGGCCGACAACCCGGACTGCGCCGTCCAGCACATGCCCGGCCTCGTCCGCATCACCGCCCCCGGTCGCCTCGTGGTCAACCGGGTCACCGTCGAGGACCGCCTCGGGCGGGAGTGGGAGACCCACGAGTTCCAGATGGCGATCGTGTCCTACTTCGGCCACATCAAGGAATGGGATGACGACGAGATCGTCATCGCCTGGGACCACTGAGCGCTAGAGAAGGAGACGACCATGACCATCGCCCCCAAGGCGCCGCGCAAGCTGTCGATGAAGCAGCGCTACCAGGCGCTCACCCGTGACCTCGACTGGGAGCCGAGCTACGTCGAGAAGGACGAGATGTTCCCCTACGTCTCGTTCGAGGGCATCACCATCCACGACTGGAGCAAGTGGGAGGACCCCTTCCGCCTGACCGTCGACGCGTACGCGAAGTACCAGGCCGAGAAGGACAAGCGCCTCTACGCCGTCCTCGACGGTTTCGCCCAGGGCCAGGGCCACCTGTCCCTGACCGACGCGAACTACCTCAACGCGATGAAGATCTTCCTCCAGGGCATCGCACCGAACGAGTACAACGCGCACCGCAACTTCGCCTACCTCGCCCGGCACCTCGCCGGCCCCGGTCCGCGCTTCGCTGCGCTGTGCCAGTCGATCGACGAGATGCGGCACACGCAGACCGAGATCCACACGTTGAGCAACTACAACAAGTACTACAGCGGGTTCCACAACTTCTCGCAGCAGCACGACCGGGTCTGGTACCTCTCGGTGCCCAAGTCCTTCTTCGAGGACAGCCTCTCGGCCGGCCCGTTCGAGTTCCTCATCGCCATCGGGTTCTCCTTCGAGTACCTCCTGACGAACCTGCTCTTCGTTCCCTTCATGTCGGGCGCGTCCTTCAACGGCGACCTGCCGACGATGACCTTCGGGTTCTCGGCGCAGTCCGACGAGTCGCGGCACATGACGCTCGGCCTCGAGGCGATCAAGTTCCTCCTCGAGCAGGACGAGAAGAACGTCCCGATCGTCCAGGCGTGGATCGACAAGTGGTTCTGGCGGGGCTACCGGGTGACCGGCCTGGTCGCGCAGATGCTCGACTACATGCTGCCGCGCAAGGTGATGAGCTGGAAGGAGGCCTTCGAGCTCTACTTCGAGCAGCAGATGATGCAGGGACTGTTCCAGGACCTCGCCTTCTACGGCATCACGCCGCCTCGGCACGTCGAGGACGCCATCGCCGAGAAGGAGATCCTCTCCCACCAGGTCTACTGGATCCTCTACCAGTTCTCGCACGCCGCGTCCTTCACGACGAGCGTCCCGAACGACGAGCACATGGAGTGGCTGTCCACGAACTACCCGGACACGTTCGAGAAGTACTACCAGCCGCTCTGGGACAAGGAGAAGCGCAACATCGAGGCCGGTGGCCGGCACTTCGTCCGGGGCCTGCCCCAGCTGTGCCAGGTCTGCCAGATCCCGATGGGCTTCACGGAGCCCGGAGACCCGACGACGATCTGCCAGCGCGAGTCCGAGTACCAGGGTGAGAAGTTCCAGACGTGCTCCAACGGCTGCCAGTGGATCTTCGAGCGCGAGCCGGAGAAGTACGTGCAGGCCTGGCTCCCCGTCCACCAGATCTACCAGGGCAACTGCGGCGGCCCGACCCTCCCCGACGTGCTCGAGTGGTACGGCCTGAAGGACGGGGACAACGGTGAGTACCGCGGCTCCGTCGATGACCTCAACTGGCGGAAGTGGCACGCGGACGCCGACATCGCCCAACCCGACGCCACCGGCACGAAGGCCTGAGAGGAGACCGACATGGCTGTGAAGAGCATTGGGACGTATGAGTTCCCGTCCCGCTCGCGCCAGGAGCTCTACGGCGACGACCAGCTCGTCCACGTGTGGTTCAAGGACAACCCGTGGTTCTGCTCGGCGGCGTGCTTCCGCGCGCCGAAGGCGATGACGTGGGGTGACTTCTGGTCGCAGGTCGTCGTCCCCTTCGCCGAGGAGGACCCGGACTTCGACCCGGCCGCGCAGCGCGCGTGGTCCCTTCACGGCGAGCCGATCACCCCGCGTGACGAGGCGACCCTCGAGGAGCTCGGCGTCGTCCACAAGGACGTCCTCGCCGTGACCCTCGCCTAGCCGCCCACCCACGGTGCCGTATGCCGCTGAGCCGGCTCAGCGGCATACGGCACCTTCCGTTCTCGTTCCCTCCCAAGGAGACCCGCTGTGGAGACCTTCACGATCACCGTCGAGCCACTCGGTCGTGAGATCGAGTGCCGCGAGGACCAGACGATCCTCGACGCGTGCCTGCGCAACGGCGTGTGGCTGCCCCACTCCTGCACTCACGGGACGTGCGCGACGTGCAAGTGCGACGTCGTCGACGGTGACGTCGACCACGGCGACGCGAGCTCGTTCGCGCTGATGGACTTCGAGCGGGACGAGGGCAAGCTGCTCACGTGCTGTGCGAAGCCGCGCTCGGACGTCGTCATCGAGGCCGACATCGACGTCGACGAGGACGTCGAGGTGCACCCGGTCGAGGACTTCGTCGGCACGGTCGTCGCCCTCGAGGACATCGCCAGGGACACGCGCCGGCTCGTCATCGAGCTCGACCGGCCGATGGCCTTCAACGCCGGGCAGTACCTGAAGTTCGAGGTGCCCGGGAAGGACTGCGACCGCACCTACTCGATCGCGAACCCGCCGACCGAGCAGCTGCGCCTCGAGTTCCACATCCGGCGCACCCCGGGCGGACTCGCCTCGGACGGCTGGGTCTTCGGGTCCATGGCGGTCGGCGACGAGGTTCGGCTCTCCGGGCCCTACGGTCGGTTCGTCCTCAAGCTGGGTGACGAGCGCGACGCCGTGCTCGTGGCGGGTGGCACCGGGCTGGCGCCGATCAAGTCGATGATCCGCCACGCGCTCGAGAACGGCGCCTACGAAGGGCACTTGACGCTCTACCAGGGCGGCCGGTCGCGCGAGTGGCTCTATGACGTCGACGAGTTCCGCCGGCTGGAGGCGGAGCACCCCGACCAGTTCACCTACCGACCGTGCCTGTCCGAGGAGACGGCCGAGGAGGTCGGAGCCGAGTCGGGGGCCTTCGGGTTCGGGCTGGTGACGGAGGTCATCGCAGCGGACCACGCGTCGCTGGGCGGCTGCGCCGGGTATCTGTGCGGCCCGCCGCCGATGGTCGAGGCAGCCCTCAAGACGCTGATGTCCAAGCGGCTGTTCCCCAGGGACATCTACCGCGAGGACTTCTTCGACGAGTCGGACAAGGCGTTCGGCGGGCTGAAGAGCCCGCTCATCAAGCGCTGACGGTCACGGCGAGCGTGCACGTCGAGTCAGAGGTGGCTCTCCCGGAGCGACCGGCCGAGCGTGTGCGCCGCGGTGAGGACGGCGGGGCCGAGCCGGGCCGGGTCGATCGACGTCGTCCGGCCAGTGATGGACAAGGCGGCGGTCACCTTCGAGTCGCTGCCGAAGACCGGGGCCGCGACGCACGAGATGCCCACGTGGGACTCCTCACGGTCCTGGGCGAAGCCCTTGGTGCGCGTCTGGCGCAGGTCGCGATGCAGCGCGCCCGGCGTGGTGATCGTCCGGGCGGTCAGCCTCGGCAGGCCGGCGTCGATGCGCGCCTGGACGACGGCGGCCGGCGAGTAGGCGAGCAGCGCCTTGCCGACCCCGGTGGCGTGCGCGGGGAAGCGCCCGCCGGTGCGCGAGCCGACCGAGAGCAGGTTCGCCCCGACGATCTCGACATAGACGACGTCGACGCCCTCGAGGATGGCGAGGTGGATCCGCTGCCGGGTGGCCTCCCGTAGGTCCTCCATGATGGGGCGAGCCACCTCCGAGAGCGACCGATAGGTCGGAACGCGTTCGCCGATCTCGAAGAGGCGCAGGCCGAGGCGGTAGCTGCCGTCCTCGTTCCGCTCGAGCATCCGCTCGCGGCACATCTCCGACACCATGCGGAACACGGTCGACTTGGGCAGACCGCTGCGGCGGGACAGGACCCCGAGCGAGAGGCTCGCCTCCCCGCCCGCGAAGGCCTCGAGGATCGCGAGCGTCCGGCCGAGCACACCGGCCGGCGCCGGGCCGCCCTCACCCGGGGAGGTGAGGTCAGGCACATCCGGCTGTCCGTGCCGCTGAGTGGAACGCATGCATTGATTCAACCCCTACCGGTAGGCCACTGTCATGGGCATCCCGTCGATGAGAGGCCGGTCGATGACGATCGTTGATCAAGCATGGTGCGCCACGACGCCGCGCAAGCCGCTGGCCGTCCAGGACCAGAGCCTGGGGTCCGGGCTCAAGTCGGTCGGGTCGGCACTGGACGTGCTCGAGTGCTTCGCGGTCGACGGTGAGCTGGGTGTCTCGGACATCGCCCGCCGCCTCGGCGTCGCGAAGTCCACGGCGCACCGGCTGCTCCAGACGCTCGTCTCCCGCGGCTTCGTCGAGCAGGACGCGACGACCGGCGCGTACCGGCTGGGGATACACCTCTACGAGCTCGGCCAGCTGGCCCTGGCCCGCAACGAGCTGCGACACGCGGCGCTTCCGACCCTCCGTCAGGTCGCGCAGGCGACGAACCTCACGGTCAACTTCTCCGTTCCCGAGGGCGCCGACGTCGTCTTCATCGAGCGCATCGAGAACTTCGACGGGGTGCGCATCCTCGGCCACTTCGGCCGGCGCCTCCCGTCGCACTGCACCAGCTCGGGCAAGGTGCTCGCAGCGTTCAACCCCACGGTCTACCGAGCCCGGCTCAACGCCGGCTTCCCGCCGCGGGTGCGGGGCACCGTGCGCACCGCGGACGAGTGGGAGACGGTCGTCGAGCAGGTCCGCACGAAGCGCTATGCGGAGTCGCACGGGGAGTCCTTCGACGGGGCATCGTCCGTGGCGGTCCCCGTGATCAGTCACGGCACGGCCCTCGCCTCCCTCTCGGTCTTCGGGCCGACCGACCAGGTCAAGCCGGCCGTGGGCCAGCTCGTCCCGCTCCTCACCGCGGCGGCGAACCGGATCGCCAGGAGCATCGCGCACTGACCCGAGCGGCACACACGACGTGTCGGTCTGCGTCGAGTGCGCCGTTGGTGCCGTATGCCGCTGGGCTCGCTCCCGTGGGGCACGGGCTCGTTCCCGGGAGCGGAACGACGGACGACGGCAGGCCATGACGGGACCTACCGTGAACCACGAAGCAGCTGGGCGCGGTCCGCGCGCCCGCGACCTCACGAAGGAAGCCCCTGGTGGACAGCAACGCCCGGTCGACGGCAGCCAAGGAGCTGCTCGCCGCCTACAGCTCGCGCGAGCCGATCGAGCCCCTCACGTCGACGTACGACGACCTGACGCTCGAGGACGCCTACGCCATCCAGCTGCTCCAGATCGATGAGCTGACGGCGGGCGGACCGACCATCAAGGGCCACAAGGTGGGCCTCACCTCGGCGGCGATGCAGAAGATGCTCGGCGTGACGGAGCCGGACTACGGGCACCTGCTCGACGACTTCTTCCACCTCGAGCACACACCCATCCCGGTCGACCGCTTCATCCAGCCTCGGGTCGAGCCGGAGATCGCCTTCGTCCTCAAGAAGCCGCTGCGTGGCCCGGGCGTCACCGTCCACGAGGCCATCGCCGCGATCGACTTCGTCCTGCCTGCCCTCGAGCTCGTCGACTCCCGGATCAGGGACTGGAAGATCGGCCTCTTCGACACCATCGCCGACAACGCGTCCTCGGGGGCTGTCGTCCTCGGCTCGACCCCGACCGACGTCACAGCCGTCGACCTGCGCCTCGCGGGCGGCACGTTCCACCGCAACGGGCAGGTCGTCGGCACCGGCGCGGGGGGTGCCGTCCTCGGCTCTCCCCTGAACTCGCTCGTCTGGCTGGCCAACACCGTCGGCGCCCGCGGCATCACCCTCGAGGCCGGCCACGTCGTCCTGCCGGGGTCGATCTGCGCGATGGTCCCCGTCGCTGCGGGCGACACGTTCACCGCGACCTTCGCCGGGCTCGGCTCGGTGACCGCACGCTTCTCGTCCACCTCGTCACCGAAGGAGTAGCCAGATGGCGCTCGAGACCCCCAGGACCAAGGGCACCGCCGCCATCGTCGGTCCCGGCAACATCGGCACCGACCTCATGTTCAAGCTCATGCGTCGCAGCGACGTCATCGAGCCGCGGTACATGATCGGGGTCGACCCCGCCTCCGACGGCCTGCGCCGGGCCGCGTCGCTCGGTCTCGAGGCCTCCCACGAGGGCGTCGACTGGCTCCTCGCCCAGGACGAGCTGCCCGACATCGTCTTCGAGTGCACCTCGGCCAAGGCCCACGAGGCCAACGCGCCCCGCTACGCCGAGGCCGGCATCCTCGCCGTCGATCTCACCCCGGCAGCCGTCGGCCCCTACCTCTGCCCGCCGGTGAACCTCGAGTTCAACCTCGACGCGATGAACGTCAACATGATCACCTGCGGTGGACAGGCCACGACGCCGATCGTGGCCGCGATCTCCAAGGTCGTCCCGGTCCCGTACGCCGAGATCGTCGCCTCGATCTCCTCGAAGTCGGCCGGCCCCGGCACGCGCGCCAACATCGACGAGTTCACGGAAACGACGGCTGCCGCCCTCGAGGCCGTCGGCGGTGCGCAGCGCGGCAAGGCGATCATCATCCTCAACCCCGTGGAGCCCCCGCTGATGATGCGCAACACGGTCTTCTGCGCGATCCCCGAGGAGGCCGCCGAGGCCGGCGCCCTCCAGGACGCGATCCTCGAGTCGATCCACACCATGGTCGCGACGGTCCAGGACTACGTCCCCGGCTACCACCTGCGCGCCGACGTGCAGTTCGACCGGCCGCGCGAGACGTGGCAGAACCAGGCGCGTGTCTTCGTCCCGATCGAGGTCAAGGGCCGCGGCGACTACCTGCCGGACTATGCAGGCAACCTCGACATCATCACCGCGGCGGCCGCCCGGGTCGGCGACATCATGGTCTCCCACCGCCTGGGCGTCGCGTCGACGTGGAAGTCCTCGGCGGACCTCGGCGAGCTGCCCGACACCGCCACCAGCACCGAGAAGGCAGGAGTCTGAGCCATGGGCGACATGACCATCCGTCCCGAGGACGCCCCGGTCGTCACCGAACAGGTGACCGAGTCCGACGTCCTCGCCAACCTCCCCCAG
Source organism: Intrasporangium sp. DVR (assembly GCF_040365325.1). Taxonomy (NCBI): domain Bacteria; kingdom Bacillati; phylum Actinomycetota; class Actinomycetes; order Micrococcales; family Intrasporangiaceae; genus Intrasporangium; species Intrasporangium sp. DVR. The sequence continues at coordinate 39,239 of NZ_BAABZW010000013.1, forward strand.
GCCGGTGGCGAGCGCGACCTGCGCATCACCGACTCGACGCTGCGCGACGGCTCGCACGCGATGTCCCACCAGTTCACCGAGGAGCAGGTGCGCGGCGTCGTGCACGCCCTCGACAAGGCCGGCGTCCAGGTCATCGAGGTCTCCCACGGTGACGGCCTCGGCGGCTCGAGCTTCAACTACGGCTTCTCCAAGGTCGACGAGTTCGACCTCATCAAGGCGGCCGTCGACGAGGCGACCCAGGCCAAGATCGCGATCCTCATGCTCCCGGGCCTCGGGACGCTCCACCACCTGAAGAAGGCGCACGAGGTCGGCGCGTCCGTCGCCCGGATCGCGACGCACTGCACCGAGGCCGACGTCTCGATCCAGCACTTCGGCGCCGCCCGCGAGCTCGGCATGGAGACCGTCGGCTTCCTCATGCTGTCCCACAAGGCCTCCCCCGAGAAGCTCGCCGAGCAGGCCCGCATCATGGTCGACGCCGGCGCCCAGTGCGTCTACGTCGTCGACTCCGCCGGTGCCCTCATCCTCGAGACGGCCCAGGAGCGCATCCAGGCCGTGCTCAACGAGATCGGCCGCGGTCCGGACGCAGCCCAGGTCGGCTTCCACGGCCACCAGAACCTCTCGATGGGGATCGCCAACTCCGTGCTCGCCTACCAGGCGGGGGCCAAGCAGATCGACGGCGCCCTGTGCGCCCTCGGCGCGGGTGCCGGCAACAGCCCGACCGAGGTGCTCGCCGCGACGTACGAGCGGATGGGGATCCGCACCGGCATCGACCTCGGGGAGGTCCTGTCGGCCGCCGAGGACGTCGTGCGCCCCTTCATCCCGCGCCTGCCGTGGATGGACCGTGCCTCCATCACCCAGGGCTACGCGGGCGTCTACTCCTCCTTCCTGCTGCACGCCGAGCGGGCGGCCGAGCGCTACAGCGTCCCGGCCCACGCCATCCTCCAGCGTGTCGGCGAGGCCGGCTACGTCGGCGGCCAGGAGGACATGATCATCGACATCGCCCTCCAGCTCGCCGAGGAGCGCGAGCGTGAGGCCAACACCCTCGCGCTGGGCGACCTGGCCGGGATCGGGGTGCGCTGATGGCCGGGTCGACCCCAGGGACCATGCCCGAGGGCGGCTGGGACATCGAGTCCGTCGCCGCCGAGCTGCTCGCCTGCGAGGACGAGCGCCGGGAGCGCGAGCCCTTCACCGACGAGTGGCCCGAGCTCGACCTCGACACCGGCTACGCGATCCAGGACCTCAACCTGCAGAAGCGGCTCGACCGGGGCGAGACGCTCGTCGGCGTCAAGCTGGGCCTCACGAGCCGGGCGAAGCAGCAGCGCATGGGCGTGCACTTCCCCTTCGTCGCCTGGCTGACCGACGCGATGATCCTGCCCATCGGCGATCCGGTCCCCCAGTCGACCCTCATCCACCCCCGGGTCGAGCCGGAGATCGTCTTCGTCATGGGAGACCGCCTCGAGGGCCCCGGCGTCACCGCCGCACAGGCGATGGCCGCCGTCGAGTCCGTGTGGGGCGGGGCTGAGGTCATCGACTCGCGGTACCGCAACTTCCGCTTCAAGGCAGGGGACGTCTCGGCGGACAACGCCTCCTCGGGCGCCTTCGTCACCGGCCCGATCGGCCTCCCGCCGACCGACCTCGACCTCGCCCTCGAGGCCGTGCTCGTCGAGGTCAACGGCGAGATCGTCGACTCGGCGACCGGCGCTGCCGTCCAGGGGCATCCGGGCGAGGCCCTCGCGCTCGCCGCCAACGACCTCGCGCGCCGCGGGCACGCCATCGAGCCGGGCTGGCTGGTGCTCACCGGCGGCATGACCGACGCGGTCTTCGCACCCCCGGGGTCCTCCGTCGCCATGCACTTCACCAACCTCGGCTCCGTCTTCCTCAACGGAGGCGAGTGACCGTGCCGCTCGTCCAGATCACGCTCGTCGAGGGCCGCAGCCCCGAGCAGCTGCGCACCCTGATCTCCGCGGTGACCCGGGCCTGCGTCGAGAGCGTCGACGCTCCCCTCGAGAGCGTGCGCGTCGTCCTCCGAGAGGTGCCCGCGACTCACTTCGCCGCCGGGGACGTCACCATCGCCGAGCGCCAAGCCCAGCGGCATACGGCTCAATCTTCCTGAAACTCAACGTGACCCCAAAGGTGACCACCATGTCCGACTACCCCTTCTTCGGCCACATCATCGACGGCGTCGAGGTCGAGTCCCTCGACGGCAAGCGCTTCGACACGATCAACCCCTGGACCCGGGAGAAGTGGGCCGAGGTCGCCGAGGCCTCCGCCGCCGACGCCGAGCGTGCCATCGCCAGCGCCCGCAAGGCGTTCGACGAGGGCCCGTGGCCGCGGATGGGCCGCAACGAGCGCGCGAAGCTGATCCACCGGCTCGCCGACCTCATGGAGGAGCGCTCCGACGAGCTGGCGCGCCTCGACTCGACCGACATGGCCAAGCCGTTCGCCCAGGCCAAGCACGACGTCGCGCGCTCCGTGTGGAACTTCCGGTTCTTCGCCGACCACCAGCGGGACCACACGGGCGAGGTCATGCCGATGGACAGCGGCCATCACACCTACGTCGAGTACGGGCCGGCCGGCGTGGTCGCCGCTATCTCGCCGTGGAACTTCCCGCTGATGATGGCGACGTGGAAGATCGCCCCCGCCATCGCCTGGGGCAACACGTGCATCATCAAGCCCGCGGAGGACACCCCCGCATCGGTCGTCCTGCTCGGCCGCCTCGCCATCGAGGCCGGTTTCCCGCCCGGCGTGCTCAACGTCCTCAACGGCTACGGCGTGCCGGCTGGGTCCTCCCTGACGGGCGACCCGCGGGTCGATCGCGTCACCTTCACCGGTGAGTCCGGCACCGGCCGGATCATCATGTCCGCCGCCGCCCAGAACCTCACCCCGGTCAGCCTCGAGCTCGGCGGCAAGGGCGCCAACATCGTCTTCGAGGACGCCGACATCGACAACGCCGTCTACTGGGCCGTCGAGGCGATCTTCCGCAACGCCGGCCAGGTCTGCCTCGCCGGATCGCGGCTCTTCGTCCAGTCGAGCATCTACGAGGAGTTCCTCGCCCGCTTCAAGGACGCGGCCGAGAAGCTCGTCATCGGCGAGCCCTTCGACCCGAAGACCCAGTTCTCGTGCCTCGCCTCCGAGGAGCACTTCCGCAAGGTCAAGTCCTACGTCGACACGGTCGAGGACGAGGGCGGCAAGATCCTCACCGGCGGCCTCGCCGACGACGGCGCGTGGCTCGTGCGCCCGACGATCATCACCGACCTGCCGCTCACGGCGTCCCAGTACTGTCAGGAGATCTTCGGCCCGGTCGTCGTCGTCAACACGTTCGAGACCGAGGCGGAGGTCGTCCACCTGGCCAACGACACGGCGTACGGCCTCAACGCGATGCTCTTCACCGAGAACCTCTCGCGCGCCCACCGGGTCGCCTCGAACCTCAAGGCCGGCACGGTCTGGGTCAACTGCTTCTTCATCCGGGACCTGCGCACCCCGTTCGGCGGCGTGGGCGACTCGGGTGTCGGCCGCGAGGGCGGCAACTTCAGCCGGGAGTTCTTCACCGAGCCGAAGGCCGTCGTCATGCAGATCGACCGCGTCGGCGCGACGGGATGAGTGCCCAACAGCCCTCCCTCGGAGGCGGGTTCGTCGACGTCGGCGGCGTCAAGACCTGGGTCCACGACGTCGGGTCGGGGCCCGCGGTGCTCCTCCTGCACGGGTCCGGACCGGGCGTCAGCGCCGCCGCCAACTGGCGCCTGACCATCCCCGCGCTCGTCGCGGCCGGCCACCGGGTCATCGCGCCCGACCAGCTCGGCTTCGGCCAGACGGTCCCGCCCGAGGGGCACGAGTACTCCGTCGACTCCTGGCTGGCCCACGCCGTGGAGCTGCTCGACGCGCTCGGGGTGGAGCGAGCCAGCGTCGTCGGCAACTCCTTCGGCGGTGCGATGGCGCTGCGTCTGGCCAGCGGGCACCCCGACCGGGTCGACCGGCTCGTGCTCATGGGCTCCGTCGGCGTGCCCTTCCCGATCACCGAGGGCCTCGATGCCGTGTGGGGCTACCAGCCCTCCGTGGAGAGCATGCGCGCCCTGCTCGACCTCTTCGCCTACGACACGTCGCGGATGACCGACGACCTCGCCCGAGACAGGTACGAGGCGTCCATCGCCGATGGCGCCGACGAGCGGTTCGCCGCGATGTTCCCGGCGCCGAGACAGCGCTGGGTGGACTCCATGGTCCTGCCGGTGGAGGAGATCCGAGCCATCACCGCGCCGACGCTGCTCTTCCACGGCCGGGACGACCAGGTCATCCCCCTCACGACGTCGCTCAACCTGCTGCACCTCATCGGTCGCGCCCAGCTGCACGTCTTCGGCCAGTGCGGCCACTGGACGCAGATCGAGTACGCGAGCGACTTCAACCGGCTGCTCGCCGACTTCCTCGCCTGACGAGCAGGGTCGTCGTGGAACGGTGCCCACGTCCCACGTGGCCGAGCCCCACGACGCCGTATGCCGCTGGGCCGGCTCGCGCGGTGACGCCGGTTCACAGCACCGTGGGCTCTCGAGAAACCTGACGCCCCGGGGTGTAGAAGTGCGCAGTTCTCGTTGCCGACCATGCTTGCCGTAGCAGTGCGCCCTGCAGCCTGTGCCTCTGAGGCAAGCCCGCTCGGATCCCACGAGTGCGCACTTGTCGCGCCCGGGGCTTCGCTCGCCAACGGCCCCGGCGGCCCCGGCGGGCGGGGATCGGCACCGGGCCCAGCACCGGGCAGGGATCGGCACCGGGCCCAGCACCGGGCAGGGATCGGCACCGGGCCCAGCACGGGACACCGCACCGGCCAGGGATCGGCACCGGGCACAGCACGGGACACCGCACCGGGCATCGCACCGGGCATCGCACAGGACGCACGCAGAAGGGCCGGCACCGTGGGTGCCGGCCCTTCCCTACTTCGTGGCGCGCTGGTCCGTGGACCCGCGGCTCAGCTCAGCGAGTGCTCAGACGAGACGAACGCGCATCGCCTGCGGGCCCTTGGGGCCCTGCTCGACGTCGAACTCGACGGTCTGGTTCTCCTCGAGGCTGCGGTAGCCGTTGGTCTGGATCTCCGAGTAGTGGACGAAGACGTCCGGGCCCTCGGTCGGGGAGATGAAGCCGAAGCCCTTCTCCGCGTTGAACCACTTGACGGTTCCTTGTGCCATGTCGTGCTCCTTTGTTACAGGTGACGGACTCACGTGGTGTGACGGTCCGGGTCGGCAAGGACGCGACCAGATCCTGAGAAGGGAGCAGGTTGCGCTCGCAATGTCTTCTGCGAGCGTGCAACACACAAACAGCAAACGTTGACCACCGCCAACAGTAGCCCCTGCACGGCAGATCACCCAATCGCGCGGCTTGCCAGGGACGCACAGCGCGCCCCCCTCGACACCTGGGAGGGCGCGCTGCGCGGGCTCGGACGCCGGGTCAGTGCTGCATGCCCGGCATGATCGTGCCCTGCGGCATGACGTGGCTCGGGTCCCAGCCGAGGACGGTCGGGTCGAGCATGCCGAAGATCATGGCGACGTGCGCGATGACGAGGAAGGCACCGACGAAGATGACGTGCCACTTCCGGGCCTCGCGAGCGTCGCCGCCCACGATCCCCAGCTCGACGAGCGTGATGCCGACGAGGGGGACGGCTCCGGCGAGGTAGGACAGGACGGCGATGACGTCGGCGGTGCCGCGCCAGCCGCCGGACGTCGTCAGCGGGATGGCGGCGTACCGGAGCAGGTGGACGAGGATCCCGAGCATGAGCGGACCGGCGATGAGACCGGCGATGCGGCTCAGGCCGGCCACCCACGCCGGTGCGTCCTTGCGGAAGAGCAGGACCAGCTCGGTGATGGCCAGCGTCTCGGCGAGGATCACGGGAATCGCCATGAACAGCAGGAGGTTCCACGGCTGGTTGATGGCGAGCAGCCCCATGTAGTGGGTCATCGACATCCCGGACATGTCGCCACCGACCGTCCGGTCCGGAAGGAGCAGGCCCACGACGACGGCGACGACGGCAGCCACGGCCACCAGTGCGCTGAGCCCCGGCCTAGGGACGACGGGCGCGGGTGCGGGTGCGGGCTTGGCCGGTGGACGGCTCCGGGTGGTGGTGTTCGACGCGGACATGCGCTTCCCCTTGAAGATGGGTCGGATGACGGTGCAGACCGGCCTGCCGGCGGAAGCTCCGGGCTCAGGGCTCTGCAGCGCTCACGCTCCCGCGACGGGGTCAAGGTCCACTGGAGAAACGATGAAGATCCGATGATGGGGCCGGCGGTTGTGGAGGGCGGGGCCACTCGACGGGGAGGCTCAGCCGGCAGCCGCCGGCGGGCGCGCCGCCCGGGTTGCCAGGGCGGCGAGCGCCGCCAACGCGCCGGTGAAGCACTCCTGCGGCGGGTTGACGAGCCCGGCGCCGACCTGGCCGACGCCAGCTGCCCGGCCGGCCATGCCGGTGTTGATCTGTGGGAGGACGGCGGTCCGCGCCACGGCCGCCACGTCGATCCCCGTCGGCGTCCCGCGGAACTCGAGGATCGGCACCTGGTAGCTCGGGTGCTCCCCCACGGTGATCTCATACATGGTCTGGGTCGCCCGCAACGCGAACGGCACGTCGCCTCCGACGAACCGGACGATCGCGGGGGCCGCCGCCATGGCGAAGCCGCCGATGCCCGCGGTCTCGGTGATCGCCGAGTCCCCGATGTCGGGGTTCGCGTCGTCGGGCCCGTAGGAGCCGAGGAAGAGCCCTTGGGGCGTCTGGGCGGGCCCGGTGAACCACTCGTCGCCGGTGCCGGACACCCGGATCCCGAAGTCGGTCCCGTTGCGGGCCATGGTCGTCACGACCGATGACCCCGGAATCCCATGAGCCGCAAGGGTGGCCAGCTTGCAGGCGGGCATGCCGAGATTGAGGAAGAAGTGCTCGTTCGCTCCGGAGAACCGCACGGCCTCAGCGACAGCCGTCGAGGACGCGTCTGCCGTGATCATCGTCGGCAGCAGCTCGCGCAGGAGCATGAGCGACCCGGCGCGGTTGCGGTTGTGACCCTCGTCGCCCATCTGGAGCATCTGGGCGATGATCGCCTTGACGTCGATCGGGCCGGTGCCGTCCACCCGCGCCCGAACCGCCTGTTGCAGCAGGGGGCCCAGCACGGAGTTCATCCAGTGCAACCGGTCGATGACCTCGGGTCCGTAGGCGCCGTAGCGCAGCACCTTGCCCAGCCCCTCGTTGAGCGAGCACCAGGAGCTGTTGTCGTGGACGTCGTCGTGCAGCTCGTAGAGCCACATCGACGGGCTGATCACCCCGGCCATCGGGCCGACGGCATCGCGGTGGTGGCACGGCTCGAGGATGATGCCGTCACCCTTCTCCAGCCTGGCCTCGGCCTCGTCGGGGGTGTCGGCCAGACCTTCGAAGAGCATCGCGCCGATGAGCGCGCCCTTGAGCGGACCGCTCGCCCGGTCGAACGTGATGGGCGGCCCAGCGTGGAGGAACGTGCCCTTCTCGAGGCCGAGCGCCCCGTGCGCAGGGCGGACGTCGACGAGGTCGGCCCCGGCCGCAACCATCCGTTCGAAGGCCAACCGGTTGGCTTCGTGTCGCCGCGAGTCCGCGAGGACGACGGCGAGGTCGCGCCCCGTCCCCGCGAGCGGTGGCTGCCACGCGGTCTCACTGACCGGGACTGCCTGGGCCCGAACGGACTCCGCGAAGAGGGACACGCCAGCGGTCGCGACCGACAGGTCCGCCGTGAGCAGCCCGTGCAGCGCGTCAGCGGGCTCCGCGCCCTGGCGCGAGGCGCCGGTGCCGTATGCCGCTGGGCTCGCTCCGGACACCGGCTCGGCCGGTGCCCGGCCGAGGAGGCGAACGGCCTGCCGGGTCGCCGCTGCGTTGGAGAGGAAGACCGAGGCGCCGGCGTCGCGCAGCAGCGAGGCGCTGCGGCTCAGCCCCTGCGGGTCGTCCTCGGTGCCGGTGAGGGAGACGACGACGGGCAGGGTCCGCCCGTCTGCCTCCGCCGTGGCCCGTGCAGCCCGGACCGCGTCCGCGAGCCCGGGAGCCGGGTCGGGGTGCGCCGCGTGGCCGAGGACGAGGTCGAGCAGGAGCACGCCGCACGTCGGGTCGGTCGCCTCGGCGGCGATGCGCTCGAGCCGAAGGGATGGGTCGATCATCGGGTGGGCGCGCCCCTGGGTCATCGTGTCGTCGCCGAAGTCGATGACGAGGTGACCCGGGTCCGTCAGGTCCGGACCGAGCGCCAGGTCCGGCCGGAGCGGGGTGTTGGACCGGATGTCACCCAGGGCCTGCCCCGCGACGAGCATCGCCTCGTCCGCGAGGGTCCCGCCGCAGAAGAGCCCGCGCAGCGACGCACCCGTCGCCGGTGCCTGGTCGACCTCCCACCGGGGCCACTCGACGACACGGCCCTGCGAGGTGAGGACCGCTTCGACGGCGGCGGTGAGGTCGGGTCTCCCCGCCCCGAGCGTCGCCCAGTGGACCGGCTTGGCGAGCCCAGCGGCATACGACTCGATGTCGGAGAGCACCTCAGCGGCAGGGGGTTTGGACACGACGACGATGGTCTCGGTGGCCGGGTCGTCGGCGAGCGCAGCGAGCGCCTGCCTGGTGGAGCGGCCACCGACGACCGCGGACAGGTCGCGTCCGCCAACGCCGAGGACGTGGCTGACGCCCACGCCGGCGGCCTCGAGCAGGCACATGACCTGCTGGGCACCGGTGCCCGACGCGGCGACGACGCCGACAGAGCCGGTGCGGACGACGTTGGCGAAGCCGAGCGCGACCCCGCCGACCACCGCTGTGCCGCAGTCGGGGCCCATGACGAGGACCCCGGCGCGGGCCGCGAGGTCCTTGAGCCGCACCTCGTCCTCGACCGGCACGTTGTCGGAGAAGACCATGACGCTCACGCCTGCGTCGACGGCGTCGAGGGCCTCCGTCGTCGCGTGCTGACCCGGCACCGACACGAGCGCGAGGTTGGCCTCGGCGCGGCGGATGGTCGCGCCGAGGGTGCGCGGAGCCGGAGCCTCGCCGAAGCCGCCCGCCTGGGTCGCGACCGAGCGCAGGGCCGCGAGCGCCTCGTCGAGAGCGGCCCGTCCCGCGGCGATCCCCGCGTCATCGCCGCGGATCGCGACGACCAGGTCGTTGGGCCCGGCGGCAGGCACGTCGAAACCCATCCCCCGGAGCACGCCGAGGTTGAGCTCGGTCGCCATCGCCACCTGGGCCGCGTCGACACCGGGCGCAGCCGCGACGGTCTGCGACACCTGCATCAGGCTGACCGAGTCGTAGTAGGCACCGGTGCGGATCTCGACCTGGTCAGCCATGAACGGCCCCTTCCGGGATGGTGCGGGTGGGCAGGTGGGCGGCGAGGGCGCGACGAGCACCCGCGAGGCCGGACACGAGGTCGCGGCCCGACGAGTGACCGATGGCGAGGACGCGCTCGAGGGCACGGGCGACCCGCTGGCCGGAGGTGGGCGTGAGCCGGGACGGGGCGAGCAGGTCGACCAGGGCGACGACCTCGGGCGCGGCGTAGCCCTGCGCGGCGGCCCGCAGCAGGGCCGCCGAGATCGACGTCGTGGTGTGCGACACGGCCCGGACCTGGTCGTCGACGGCGCGGACGGCACCGAGCTCGCCCCCGGACCGCAGGGCGAGCAGGACGCCGGCAACGGCGTCGTCGCCGCTCGGGGTCAGGCCCCGCCCGGACCCGACGAGGGACCGGACGAGGGACCGGACGAGGTGGGCAACGGGCTGGTCCGCGAGGGCTGCTGCGGCCAGGTCGTGGGCGAGCCCCGTGAGCACGCCCCCGCCCCCGCCCCCGTCGAGTGGCCCCGTCGTCCCCAGCCCCCCCAACTCGAGTGGCCCGGTCGTCCCCAGCCCCCCCAACTCGAGTGGCCCCGGGCTCCACAGGCGGGGTGGGGACGACGGGGCCACTCGAGGGAGGTGCTGCACCCGGGCTGCGACGACATCAGCCCGGGGCAGCCGCACCCGGCCCCCACCCACCACGACGACGTCTCCGGCGCCGACCTGCCACTGCACCCGACCGGACCGCGCCGCGAGACGAAGGCCGATCGGCTGGAGCACGGCGTCCCTGGTCAGCACCGCGAGCACGGCGTCGTGTGCGCCCAGGTGGAGGTAGAGACATGTCGGGAAGACCCCGAGAACGCGCGCCTCACGAGGCGCAGTCTTCACGGCAGCGAGAACGAGCGGTGACACAGCCGCGGGCCACGAGGTGCGTGCGGCAGCGGTCAGCACCGGGCGCCCCTCCTCCCGTTCCGGTCTCGTGAATGACCGACGCTACCGAGGGAGGCTAGGGTGCGCTCATGGTGAATGTTGCCAACGATCCGGCCTCCATCGATGGTGAGTTGACAGCGGATTCGGCCACTGTCCTCGCCTCGGTCCGGGACCAGCTCGAGCGCCAGACAGCCGCGCTGCGCCGCCTCGAGGACGCCGACCGCGCCCTCGTGCAGATCGTCCTCGCCGGGGGCACCCTCGACGAGCTGTGCGAGCGGGTCGTCACCTTCCTCGACCCGACGGACGCGGCCGCCATGGTGACGACGACCGACGGACGGGTCATCGCCCGCGCGGGGTCCGATCAGGAGCTCGCCCGCGCGGCGACGCTGCCCTGCTTCGACCGCTCCGGGAGGTTTCTCGTCGAGGCGGAGCCGATGGGACCCCGGCAGCCCGGGACGGACGCAGACCGCGCGGCCGTGCGGATCATCGCCGGCCAGCTCGACCACGGGGTCATCGTCGCCTTCTCGAGCCGGCGCGACCTCACCGAGGACGACGTGCGCCTCCTCGAGCGAGCCGCCACCGTGGCGGCGCTCGCCATCACCAAGGACCAGGCCGTCGCCGCGGTCGAGAGCAAGTACCGCGCCGAGTTCCTCCGCGATGCCCTGTCCGGCCGGGCGGGGACGCCGCTCGACGCGATCGCCCACGCGTCCTCCCTCGGCTGGGACATCGACCGGCCGCTCGTCGTCGTCGTGGCGGAGACCGACGAGGACGACGACCAGACCGAACGCGACCGGGACGAGATCCGCTTCCTCCAGCAGCGGTTCGCCCGTGCCTGGACCCATGCGGTCGGTGTCCGCGACCCGAGCACGCCGGTCGTCGGCTTCAGCCGGGAGGTGGTGGCGCTCGTCGCGGTGCCGGAGGAGGCGGACACGGAGCGGGTCATGCGCGGCGTCGGAGACCTGGTCCGGGTCGTCCGCGGCGACGGCGGGGGAGGTCGGCGCAGCTTCTCGACCGGTGTCTCACGGACGGTCACCTCCCCGGCCCAGCTTCCCCAGGCCTACGACGAGGCCCTGTCGGCCGTCACCGTCGGTCGGCAGATGCAGGGTGACGGCGCCGTCGCCCACGTGGACGGCCTCGGCATCTACCGCCTCCTCGCGCTCATCCCCGACGGGGCCGACCTGCGCCGCTTCGTCCACGAGTCCCTGCGCGAGCTGGCCACCGACGACCAGCCGGAGTACGCCGACCTGCGCCGGACCCTCAGCATCCTCATCGACACCAACATGAACGTCGCGGAGACGGCCCGACTGCTCTTCTTCCACTACAACACGTTGCGCTACCGGATCGGCAAGCTGGAGAAGATGCTCGGCCCCTTCACCTCGGACCCCGAGCTGCGCCTCACCCTCGCCCTGGCCCTCAAGGTCCACCAGATGCGCGGCCTCTGAGCGCTGGGGCCGGACGTGCGTCGGGGAGCGAGCTCAGCGGCATACGGCACCCCGTCCTGCGGCTCCCGGACGGTACGGCACCTTTGACAGGTAACGGGACCAACTCGTTATCAGCAAATGCCGAACCCCCTGCCCTTCAACGGGAGTAGTTTTCGCCCATCCCGCCGTTGGGAGTGAGCCGGGTCACACGAGGGTGACCGGCCGCAATTCGCGCAAGGAGTCTTCGATGGCTTTGGGCTGGAAACTGCACGGGGACGGCAAGACGATGGGCCCCGACGACGTCGTCGCCCCGGACGAACGGCTTTCGTGGGGCAAGACGGTCGGGCTGGGCGCCCAGCACGTCGTCGCGATGTTCGGTGCGACCTTCGTCTTCCCGCTCATCATGGGCCTCAACCCGCAGCTCGCGATCATGATGAGCGGTCTCGCGACGATCCTCTTCCTGCTCATCGTCAACGGGAAGGTGCCCAGCTACCTCGGCACGTCGGCCAGCTTCGTCGGTGGCGTCGCGGCCATCCGCGCGCAGGGAGGCGACTCGGCGGACGTCACTGGCGCCATCCTCGTCGCCGGCGTCGTCCTGGCACTCGTCGGTCTGCTCATCCACTTCATGGGCTCAGGTGTGCTCCACCGGGTCCTGCCGCCAGTCGTCACCGGTGCGGTCGTCATGCTCATCGGCTTCAACCTGGCCCCCGTGGTCGCCGGTATCTACTGGCCCCAGGACCAGTGGATCGCGGTGCTCGTCATGACGTTCACCATCGTGTGCGCGGTGGCGTTCCGGGGGTTCATCTCACGGATCGCCGTCTTCCTCGCGCTCATCTTCGGCACCGTCCTGTCCTGGCTCTTCGACAAGGGATTCGGTCAGATCACCTCGTTCGACGCCGGGGCGGGCAAGGTCACGACGCACTTCCGCACCAACTTCGACAGGGTCTCGAGCGAGCCCTGGTTCGGTCTGCCGTCCCAGACGATGGTCGCCCAGGACGGTAAGGAGGTCGTCGGCTGGCACACGCCGTCGTTCTCGGTCGCGTTCGTCCTGCTCGTGCTCCCCGCCGTCATCGCCCTCATCGCCGAGAACACCGGGCACGTCAAGGCCGTCGCCGAGATGACCGGGCATGACCTCGACCCGGTCATGGGCCGCGCGATCGCTGCGGACGGCGTCGGCACCGCGCTCGCCTCCGCCGTCGGCGGTTCGCCCACGACCACCTACGCGGAGAACATCGGCGTCATGGCCGCGACCCGCGTGTACTCGACGGCCGCCTACTACGTCGCCGCCATCGTGGCGATCGTCTTCGGCCTCTCGCCGAAGTTCGGCGCGCTCGTGGCCTCCGTGCCCGGCGGGGTCCTCGGCGGCATCACCGTGGTCCTGTACGGCATGATCGGCCTGCTCGGCGCCAAGATCTGGAAGGAGAACGGCGTCGACTTCGGCAACCCGATCAACCTCGTCCCGATCGCGGCCGGCATCATCATGGGCGTCGGCAACGTCACGTTGACCTTCACCGACACCTTCTCGTTGACGGGCATCGCGCTCGGCACGATCGTCGCCATCGCCGGTTGGCACCTGGCCAAGGCCATCGCGCCCTCGCAGCTGCGGGCCCGCGCCGAGGCGGCCGGAGGGACGATGATCTCGCTCGGTGAGGAAGAGGGGGCCTACGGCGACGCCGACGGGATCGACGACCTCTACCAGCGCGACGACCGACGCGGGCCGCGCCGCTGAGCACCCGCTAGACACTGTGGTCAGGGCCCTCGAGCAGTCGAGGGCCCTGTGCACAGCGGGGCCACTCGAGCGCGGGGACGGGCCGGGGGCCTGTGCACACTGGGGCCACTCGAGCGCGCGGACGGGCCGGGGCCTGTGCACACCGGGGCCACTCGAGTGTGCTGGCACGTTGTGCCAAACGCCCACGGCCAGCGACGTACACAACCCTCTGGTGCCACACGGGCCCGGAAGGCAGGATCAGTTCGGTGAAGCCCGCCCCATTCGTGCACCACGCACCCCGCTCGGTCGAGGAGGCCATCCGCGTCCTCGCCGAGGTCGGTCACGACGGCAAGGTCCTCGCGGGTGGCCAGAGCCTCATCCCGATCCTCAACATGCGGCTCGCCTCACCGGGCCACCTCGTCGACATCAACCGCGTCGAGGGGCTCGCGGACGTCACCGTGGCGAACGGCTGGGTGCGGGTCGGCGCGTTGGTGCGCCACCGCGAGCTCGAGCGGTCCGAGCCGGCTCAGCTGGCCCAGCCGGTGCTGCGCCAGGCCCTCCTGCGCGTCGCCCACCCGGCGATCCGCACCCGCGGCACCACGGTGGGTTCCATCGCGCATGCCGACCCGTGCGGCGAGATGCCCGCGATCCTCGCGCTCACCGAGGGGGTCGTGGAGGCAACCGGTCCAGCGGGCCCGCGGGACATCGCGTGGCCGGACTTCTTCCAGGGCACCCTGGAGACCTCGCTGGCCCCGGACGAGCTGGTGGTCGCCGTCCGCTTCGGCTGCTTCGTCGACGGCACCGGCACCGCGTTTCTCGAGTCGGCGCGCAGGTCCGGCGACTACGCCCTGGCCGGCGTCGGCGTCGCCGTGACGCTCCAGGACGGGACCGTCTCCGGGGCGCGCGCCTCGTTCGTCTCCCTCACCGACGTGCCCTCCGTGCTCGACCTGGAGCCGGTCGTCGGCGGGGTCGAGCCGGGGTCGAGCGCCTGGGACGCCGCGCTCGAGGCCGCGGTCGAGGCGGTCCGCGACCACGTCGAGCCGGAGTCCGACATCCACGCCACGTCCGAGTACCGCCGGATGCTGGCGGGCGAGCTGACGAAGCGGGCACTGGCGCAGGCGGCGCGAAGTGCACACTCGACGGGGACCCGTGCTCCGGAGGACTCGTCGAGTGTGCAGGACGTGCCGGGCCGGGCGGCGCGAAGCGCGCACTCGACGGGAACGAGGGCGGCGCGAGATGCCCACTCGACGGGGGGCGGGCGCGACGACGTCCCGGTCACCCTCGTCGTCAACGGGACCCGGCGCACCGCGACGGTGCCCGCACGGCGGCTGCTCTCCGACTTCCTGCGCCACGACCTCCAGCTGACCGGCACCCACGTCGGCTGCGAGCACGGCGTCTGCGGCGCCTGCACGGTCCTCGTCGACGGGGAGCCGGCCCGCTCGTGCCTGATGTTCGCCGTCACCGCACAGGACCACGCCATCACCACGGTCGAGGGACTCGCCTCCGAGGAGGCGATGAGCCCCGTCCAGCAGGCCTTCACCGAGTGCCACGGCCTCCAGTGCGGCTTCTGCACGCCGGGCTTCCTCACCACGGTCACCGCCTACCTCGACGAGAACCCCTCCCCCACCGCTGCGGACGCGCGCGAGGCCATCTCGGGCAACCTCTGCAGGTGCACCGGCTACCAGAACATCGTCAAGAGCGTCCTGCGCGCCGCCGAGCTGCGGGAGGAGCAGTCCGAGCCGTATGCCGCTGAGCCGGCTCCGCGGCATACGGCCAGTTCCGTTGTGGCTGAGGGAGAGTCAGCGTGACGACCCAGATGTTCGGGGCGCCGGTCAGGCGGCGCGAGGACCCGCGGCTCGTCACCGGCGGGGGGCGCTACCTCGACGACCTGGGTCACGACGCGCTCGAGGTCGCCTTCGTGCGGAGCCCGCACGCGCACGCGCGGATCCTCGAGATCGACGTGGCCGACGCGATCGACGTCGAGGGGGTCGCGGGCATCTATGTCCACGAGGACCTCACCGGTCCCATGGCCGAGCCGCTCCCCCTCCTCATCCCACACCCGACCCTGACTCACGGTCGGACGGCCCACGCCCTGGCCAAGGACGAGGTCAACCACGTCGGCGAGGCCATCGTCATGGTCGTCGCGACCGACCGCTACGTCGCCGAGGACGCCTGCCAGCGCATCCGCATCAGCTATGAGCAGCTCCCCGTCGTCGTCGGCGTCGAGGCCGCGCGAGACGGAGCACACCTCGTCCACGACGACGTCCCCGGCAACGTCGCCGCGCACATGACCCAGGCCGTCGGGGACGTCGAGGCCGCCCTCGCCTCAGCGCCGCACACGCTGACGCTCGACCTGGACATCGAGCGCAGCGCCTCGATGCCGCTGGAGGGCAAGGGCGTCTACGCACGCTGGGACGACGAGCGCGACGAGCTGCGGATGTACTCCTCCACCCAGACCTCCACCGGCGTGCGGGCCGCCGTCGCAGCGCGGCTCGGCCTGCCCCTCGCCAAGGTCGAGTGCATCGCGCCGGACGTCGGCGGCGGCTTCGGCGTCAAGATCGTGCACCCCTGGCCCGAGGAGGTCCTCGTGGCGTGGGCGGCACGGCGCCTGGGGCGGCCGGTCAAGTGGGCCGAGGACCGTCGCGAGCACTTCATCTCCTCCGCGCACGAACGCGGCCAGCTCCAGCACGTCACCGTCGGCTTCGACGACGACGGCCGACTGCTCGGCCTCGACGTGACGTTCTGGCACGACAACGGCGCCTACACGCCGTACGGCATCATCGTGCCGATCATCACCTCGACCCAGCTGCTCGGTCCCTACAAGCCGGGCACCTACCGCGTCGAGTTCTGGTCGCTCTACACCAACACGGTGATCGTCACGCCGTACCGCGGGGCCGGCCGGCCGCAGGGCGTCTTCGCGATGGAGCGCGTCATGGACGCCATCGCCGACCAGCTCGGCCTCGACCGGGCCGAGGTCCGGTCGCGCAACTTCATCCAGCCGTCGGAGATGCCGTACGACCACGGGCTGCTCTTCCAGGACGGTCGGCCGCTCAGGTACGACTCCGGCGACTTCCCGGCCAGCCTCGACAAGCTGAAGAAGCTCGTCGGCTGGGACGACTTCAGCGAGTACCGGACGCAGGCCGAGGCGGAGGGCCGCAAGGTCGGCCTCGGGATCGGCTGCTACGTCGAGGGAACCGGGGTCGGTCCCTACGAGGGCGGCCACATCCAGATCGAGACCTCCGGGCGCGTCAACGTGTCGACCGGCCTCACCTCCCAGGGGCAGGGCCACGAGACCGCCTTCGCGCAGATCGTCGCCCAGGAGCTCGGGGTCCGGATCGACGACGTCCACGTGACGACCGGAGACACCCGCCGGATGCCCTATGCCGTCGGCACCTTCGCGTCCCGGGCCGCCGTGATGTCCGGCAACGCCATCGCGCTCGCCGCTCGCAACGTCCGCGCCAAGGCACTGCGGATCGCGGCCGAAGCCCTCGAGGTGTCCGTCGACGACCTCGAGATCCTCGACGGGACGGTCTCGGTCAAGGGCGCGCCGCACACGTCGATGACGCTCGGCACCGTCTCCGTCTTGTCGAACCCGCTCCGTTACGCCTTCGACGAGGCGGCCAAGGCCGCAACGCAGTTCGCCGGCACCTTCGACCCGGACAAGCCGCCGGTCGCCGACGACGAGGAGCCGGGGCTGGAGGGCAAGGACTTCTACTCGCCCACCCAGGCGACCTTCGCCAACGGCATGCACGCCGCGATCGTCGAGACCGACCCCGTCACGGCCGAGATCAGCATCCTGCGCTACTGCGTCATCCACGACTGCGGCCCGATGATCAACCCGATGATCGTCGAGGGGCAGGTCCACGGCGGCGTCGCGCAGGGAGTCGGGGGTGCGCTCTACGAGCGGATGGACTACGACTCGTCCGGGCAACTGCTCAACGCCTCCTTCATGGACTTCCTCATGCCCTACGCCTCCGAGGTGCCGACGATCGAGACCGACCACCTCGAGACACCCTCACCGCTGAACCCGTTGGGGATCAAGGGCGCCGGGGAGGCCGGATGCATCCCGGTCACGGCCGTCATCGCGTCGGCGATCGAGGACGCCGAGGGCTTCCCGATCACCCGGATGCCGATCTCGCCCAACGACCTGTTCGAGCTGCGGCGCCGCCACGCCGCCGGGGAGCTGCCCTCGCTCCGGCGGGCACGAGCTGCGCACTCGACAGAGGGCTCACCCCCAGACCCGACGTCCGACCCTTCGACGCAGGAGCCGACCGCATGAAGATCTCCGGCACCGCCTCCCTCTCCGCGGACCCGCTCCAGGTCTGGGACGCCATCCACGACCCGGCGGTCCTCGCCCGGGCCCTGCCCGGCTGCGAGCGCCTCGTCGAGGTCGCCCCCGACCACTACGCCATGACGGTCACCGCAGGGGTCGCCGCGATCAAGGGGACCTACGACGGCGAGGTCCGCCTGGTCAACCCCCAGCACCCGGAGTCCTTCACCATGAAGGCCTCCGGGTCGGGGGCGCCGGGCACCGTGGCCGCCGACGTCGACGTGCGCGTGGCAGCGAGCGACGACGGGGGCACATGGGTCACCTACGACGCCGACGCGACGGTCGGCGGGCCGATCGGCGGCGTCGGCCAGCGGATGCTGTCCGGGGTGACGAAGAAGATGGCGGGCCAGTTCTTCGCCGCCCTCGACGCCGAGATCGCCGGCGTCCCGCCCGAGCTCCGCGCCCAGTTCCCCGCGCCGACCGCGCTCGGACCGGGTGCCGACGCGGGGGCGGGTGCCGTGGAGCCGACCCCGACGGGAGCCGGCGCCCCGAGCGGGACCGGGCCCAGCGGCATACGGCCTGCTGGTGCGGTCTATTCCGGGAAGGCGGCGACGAGCGCGGAGTCCACCCGGATCAAGGACTTCGTCATGGGCACGTTCGCCGGCGCCGGGATCGCCTTCCTCGGCGTCATCATCGGCTGGGCCATCGGAAGGGGATGACATGCGCGCCTTCACCGCAGCGGCGATCCAGGTCGCACCGCTCGCCGGCCCCCTGACCCGGGAGACGATCAGGGGCAACCTCGACCGATGCGTCGACTTCACCCGCCGGTGCGTCGACGCGACCGGCGCGGAGCTCGTCGTGCTGCCCGAGTCGGCCACGACCGGCTTCACACCCGGCTGCTCCACGGAGGAGCTCTGGGACCTCGTCACCGAGCTACCCGGCGCGATGATCGAACCGATCCAGCAGGTCGCCCGTGAGACCGGCGCGCACGTGTGCCTCGGGACGTACGAGCGGGGGCAGGAGCGCGGGGTCGTCCACAACGCGTCTGCGCTCATCTCCCCCGCCGGCGAGCTGCTCGACGTCTACCGCAAGACGCACCCGTTCTGCACCGAGGCGGTCAGCGGCGGCGGCTGGGTGACGCCAGGCTCGTCCGTGACGGTCTGCGACACCGACCTGGGCAGGATCGGCATGATCATCTGCTTCGACGGTGACTACCCGGAGCTCACGCGGATCCAGGCCGTGCAGGGTGCCGAGATCATCTGCCGGCCCTCGGCGCTGCTGCGCTCGGCCGACATCTGGGACCTCACCTCGCGTGCCCGCGCCTACGACAACCACGTCTACGTCATCGGGGCCAACGCGACCGGGATCGACCCGGCCGGGGTGATCTACTTCGGCAACTCCCACATCGTCACCCCGATCGGGCACGTCGTCGCGAGGGCGGCGAGCCACGAGAGCTGGATCTCGGCGCGGCTCGACCCCGCAGAGGCGCTCGCCTCGCTCACGCCGGGGTCGAGCGTCGGCCAGGGCTTCGACCACCTGCGGGACCGCAACCTCGACCTGATCCGTGGTCATCGCGACGAGCTCGAGCGCCCGGCTGCCAGCTCGTTCTGGCACGACCCGGCCAGGCGCGGCAACGACGGCTGACCCCGCCGGCCGGGCCGGGCCGCGTCGGGCCGCGTCGGGCCGCGACGGGCCGCGTCCTCGTCGCCCTCGTCGCCCTCGTCGCCCTCGAATCAGCCCGACCCCTCGTCGAACCGCCGCAGCAGCTCCCGGATCGCGCGCATCTCCTCCTCCAGCGCCTGCCGCCCGGTCCGCGTGATCGTGACCCGCGTGCGGGGGCGCCGGCCCGAGTAGCCCTTCTCCACCTGGACGAGGCCCTGGCCCGCGAGCACCTCGAGGTGGCGTCCGAGGTTGCCGTCGGTCAGCTGGAGCAGCGACTTGAGGTAGGTGAAGTCGGCCCGGTCGGCCTCCGCGAGGACGGCGAGGATGCCGAGTCGCGCCTTCTGGTGGACGACGTCGTTGATCGTGCTCGTCGGGTGCGGCGCGCCCTCCGCGTTCACTCCCCCTCGCCACCCAGGGATGCCCGCTCTCGGAGGTCGGCCTGCCGGGCGCGCCATCCGGTCACGAGCAGGAGAGCCCCCAGCGTGGTCAGCGCCAGCACGTCAGCGGTCCCCCCGATGGCGTGCGCCGCGTCCGACGGGACCCTGAGCATCTCGAGGAGGTCGTAGGTGCGGTTGTTGACGAAACCACGGACGCGAGCACGGTCACGACCCCGAAGAGCAGCACCCACCGGGCCAGTCGACCGTTGTGCCGCCGCCGCGCCACGAGGAGAAGGGCCAGGGTGATCAGGGCGGTGGGATAGAGGAACCCGATCACCCACAGGAACACGCCGAGGATCGGCACGACGTCACTGACGACCATCAACATGAGGACGCCGACACCTGCGGCGATCCACGTCGAGGCACCCGCGCCGGCCCCGGTCTGCCGACCCCGCCACCAGAACCAGAGGCCGATCCCGATCAGGCCCAGGGCCCCGATGGTGCCCCAGTAGGTCTGGACGACGGTGTCGAGAGCCAAGCGGGCCCCGGTCAGCTGGCCGGCCGCCCCCGGGACCTCGTCCGTGAAGAGCCACACCTGCTCGGCCAGGAGCAGAGCGGCGTAGACGACCGTCAGCGGCCCCAGCACCAGGAGGGGAATCGCGACGCCCTGCTGGTCAGCGCGGGCGAGCCGCCGCACTGCCTCGGTGCGGGTGAGCACGTCGCGCGCGGACGCGGCGGCCGCAGCCTCCCGTTGTCCGTCGGTCATCTGGGCCCCTTCGTCGGATCCGCGCTGCTCCATGCGTTGACTCTGCACCGCAGAGTAGTCGAGAGTCAAGAGTGACGGCGCGACGGGTAGGAGCAGGACCATGAGCATCCACGACGAGACCAACCCCCGCGGCTCCTTCCCCCGGCTCGCCGTCGTCACGGGCGCCGACTCCGGGATCGGCCGCGCGACCGCCCTGCTGCTGGCGGCGGAGGGCTTCGACATCGGGCTCACCGTCCATGACGACGTCGCCGGCGCCGAGGAGACGGCCCGTGAGGTCGCCACTCGCGGCCAGCGATGCGTGCAGGCGCGGTTCGACGCGTCAGGGCCGGACGCCGGCGAGGTCGTCGACCAGCTCGCCGACCAGCTCGGCGGGCTCGGCGTCCTCGTCAACGTCGCCGGCACGGGGCAGTCCGAGCTCGCGGCGGACCTGCCCCTCGAGACCTGGAACCATGTCCTCGCCACCGACCTGACGGGCCCGTTCCTCTGTGCCCAACGGGCCGCGCGCAGGATGGTCGCGGCGGGCCACGGAGGACGGATCATCAACGTCACGAGCGTCCACGAGCACGTCCCCCGTGTCGGTTCGGCCGCCTACTGCGCCGCCAAGGCCGGGCTCGGCATGCTGACCAAGGTCCTCGCCCTCGAGCTGGCCGAGCACGGGATCACCGTGAACTCGGTCGCGCCGGGCGAGATCGCGACGGAGATGACGGGCCAGCAGGAGCAGGACGCCTACCGGGAGGAGCGGCCGGGCAACCCGCTCGGCCGCCCGGGCCACGTCAACGAGGTGGCCTCCGTCATCGGCTTCCTCGCGTCGCCTCGGTCGGCCTACGTCACGGGGTCGTCCTACGCCGTCGACGGCGGGCTCATGCTCATGGCCGCGCACGGCCACGACGAGGCCGGCTCCTCCTGGCGCCGCCCCTGACCCCCATCCCGTATGCCGCTGAGCTCCCCGAGTGCCCACGCGCGGTGGGCAGCCTCCCGTCCCATCAGGAGGCCGGGTCGGGCTCGGCGGCGCGGCTGGGCCACACGCCGGAGGTCAGCCGCTCGTAGGACCGGCGGACGAGCTCGCACAGGAGACGCTCGGGGGCCCGACCGAGCGGTCGGGGCCCCGAGAAGGCGATGTCGGTGGCGCGTCAGTAGGCGAGCGCGTGGGTCAGGGCCCAGGCGTTGTAGCCGCCGACGATGTCGGAGACGTCGGTGAAGCCCTTGGCGCGAAGCAGGCTCGCCCCGACGTTGCTCCGCCAGCCGCCGGCGCAGTAGAGGACGACGGGCTTCTGCGGGTCGAGCTCGCCCATCCGACCCGGCAGCTCGGCCAGGGGCAGGTGCACGGCGCCGGGGATCGTCCCGCCCGCGAGCTCACCGATGTTGCGGATGTCGAGGAGCTGGACCTGCTCGCTCTCGCAGATCTCCTCGACCTGCGAGACGGTGAGCCGGCTCGAGCGCTCGACGCGGTCCTCGCGGGCGAGCAGGTAGCTCTCCGGGTCGGCGACGTGGCCGAGGACGTGGTCGAAGCCGATCCGGTGGAAGCGCACCGCCGTCTCCTGGGCCTCCTCGTCCGAGGCGAGGATGACGAACTGCTGCGTCGGGTCGAGCACGGTGCCCACGGTCTCGGCGAGGCGGCCGTCGGTGGGGATGCTGATCGAGCCCTTGAGGTGGCCGGCGGCGAACTCCTGCTGGTCGCGGGCGTCGACGAGGATCGCACCGGCGGCGAGGGCCTCGTCGACCTGCTCATCCGTCAGCGGTGGGATCGTCGCGTCCGTGTCGCGGACCGAACGCTCGGCCTTGTTGAGCGTCGCGTTGTAGACGAAGTAGGCGGGGGCAGCCGACTGGCCCTCGGTGACGACGTCGAGGAAGGCCTCCTCGCTCATCGGCTGGCAGGCGTAGTTGAGCTTGCGCTGCTCGCCGATCGTGGACTGCTTCTCGGTCGAGAGGTTCTTGCCGCACGCCGAGCCGGCACCGTGGGCGGGGAAGACGCGGACCTCGTCGGGCAGGCCCATGAGCTTGTGCTGGACCGAGTCGTAGAGCATCCGGCCCAGCTCCTCGGCGGTGACGCCGACCGAGGCGAGCAGGTCGGGGCGGCCGACGTCGCCGATGAAGAGCGCGTCGCCGGTGAGGACGCCGTAGGCGACCTCGTCGTCGGCGTGCTCGTAGACGAGGACGCTGACCGACTCGGGGGTGTGGCCCGGGGTGGACATGATCTCGAGGGTGACGTCGCCGAGGCTGATGCGCTCACCGTCGTCCAGCGAACGGACCTCGAACTCCGGCTGCGCCGCGGCGCCGTAGCCGATCCAGGCGCCCGTCTCGCGAGCCAGCTCGAGATGGCCGGAGAGGAAGTCGGCGTGGAAGTGGGTGTTGATGATCCCGACGATGGTCAGGCCGTGCTCACGGGCGTCCGCGAGGTACTCGGCGACGTCGCGGCGCGGGTCGACGATGACGGCCTGGCCGGTGGTGTCGTCGGCGACGAGGTAGGACGCCTGAGAGAGGCAGTCGAGGTAGTACTGCGTGAAACGCATTGCGTGCTCCTTGGCTGGGCGGTTGCCTGTTTCACCGATCCTAACTCATACCCCCGGGGGTATATTTCCCGAGCTCGTCTCAGGCATGCTCTCAGCATGACCGTCATCAAGATCAATGCCATCACCGTCTCCGCCGACAGCGGCGACGAGCTCGCCCGGCGCTTCGCCGCCCGGGCCGGCGCGGTCGACGACCAGGACGGCTTCGAAGGCTTCGAGCTGCTCAAGCCGACCGACGACCGGACGACGTGGCTCGTCGTGACGCGGTGGCGTGACGAGGCGGCCTTCGAGGCGTGGACCAGCTCGAGGGCCTTCGGCCAGGGCCACGCGCGCCCCGCGACGGGCGAGGGTGAGGCCGCGCGGCCCGTCGGCATGAGCGCCGAGCTGTGGTCCTACGAGGTGGCAGGCGGCTCCACCCCCTGACGCACGAACCTCACCGATGCGGCCTCAAAAGTCGCCGCTCCACCGTGCCACCCAGTCGGTGCGGGCGCCCACGCGACCCACCCTCGCAACCCTTTTCGGGATGTTTCACGTATCGGTGGGTGTCGGTCATCTGCCGACGTCTCACCACCAGGCGAAGGACACGGGGGTATGAGCGCAAGCGACGACGAATTCACCGAGCTCGTCAGGGCGAACCAGTCTCGACTGGTCCATGCAGCAACGCTGATCACAGGCAGTCGGGCCCGCGGCGAGGACCTGGGCCCAGGAAGCACTCCTCAAGACGTATCTCGCGTGGGGACGCGTCCGGCAGGGCCAGGCGTACGCCTACACCCGGCGGGTCATGGTCAACCACAACATCGACCGCTGGCGGCTGCGCCACCGCGAACCGGATCATGGTCTTCGGTTCCGAGGAGGACGCCGTCAGTGCGATGGCCTGGCTGGTGGACAACGGGGACGGATGCCCGTCAGGCTCCCCCGACAAGCCGGGGACGGCGGCTGCTGACCGGCACCGGACCGCGCGAGCCGGGAGGCGGGTCCGCCTCCCGGCTCGTGGCGGATCTACGCGGCCCGAGTGGCTTCCATTGGCAGGTTGTGCCAACGAAAGCGCCCCACCGGCCCGGTTGAATCGCTGGAGCACCACAGCACGGAGACGACCGAGGAGCGCGCATGCCCGCAGGAGGGGCCCCGGCCCGACGGATCAGGATCGGCATCGACACCGGGGGGACCTTCACGGACGTGGTCGCTCTCGACGAGCACACCGGCGAGCTGGTGACGACGAAGACCCCGTCGACGCCGAGCAACCCCGCCGACGGCTTCATCAACGGCCTGCGCAAGGTGCTCGAGGTCATGGGTGCGACCGGCGAGGACATCTCGGCCGTCTCACACGGCACCACGGTGGCGACGAACAAGCTCCTCGAGGGCAAGGTCGACCGGCTCGGCTTCATCACGACCGAGGGCTACGAGTTCATCCTCGAGATCGCCCGACAGGCCGTGCCCGACGGGTACGGCAACTCGTACTTCTGGGTCAAGCCGCCGCGCATCGTGCCCGCGGACCTCGTGCGCACCGTCGGGGGGCGATTCGACTTCGAGGGCAACGAGGTCCGGCCCTTCGACGAGGAGGGCGCCGTCGCCGCCGCCCGCTGGTTCCGCCACCGCGGGATCACCACCATCGGCGTGTGCCTGCTGCACTCCTACGCCAACGACACGCACGAGCTCGCGCTGCGCGAGGTGCTGCTGAGGGAGCACCCCGAGGCCGTCGTGTCGATCAGCTCGGAGGTGCTGCGGGAGTACCGCGAGTACGAGCGCTCCATGACGACCCTCGTCGATGCCGCGGTCAAGCCCAGCGTCTCCCGCTACGTCGCCAACATCCACCGACGACTCGATGATTTCCTGAGCCAGCCACGCGGGTCTTCCGGGGGGAGCACGGGGGGCGAAGCCCCCCGTGGGTTGCCCTTCTACGTCATGAAGAGCAACGGCGGGGTGCTCTCTGCCGACGAGGTGGTCCACCAGCCGATCACGACCGTCCTGTCGGGTCCGGCGGCCGGCGCGCTCGGCGCCGGCCTCATCGCCCGGCGGGCCGGCTTCCCGAAGGTGCTCACCTGTGACGGCGGCGGCACCTCCACCGACGTCTCGGTCGTCCTCGACGGCGAGCCGACCCTCACGACGGAAGGCACGGTCGGCGCCTACCCGAGCAAGATCCCGATGATCGACGTGGTGACGGTCGGGGCGGGCGGAGGCTCCATCGCGTGGATCTCGCCGGAGGGCACGCTCAAGGTGGGCCCGCAGTCGGCCGGCGCCGACCCGGGGCCGCTCTGCTACGCCAAGGGCGGCACGGAGCCGACGATCACCGACGCCCACGTCGTGCTCGGCCGCATCCCGCCACATCTCCTCGGCGGCGAGATCCCCCTCGACGTCGAGGCGGCCCGTAGCGGCATCGAGGCGCTGGCCGGGCGACTCGGCCTCGACGTCGACCGCTGCGCCACCGGGATCCTCGAGATCTCCGCGTGGAACCAGGCCAACGCCCTGCGCCAGGTCAGCGTCAAACGCGGTCTCGATGTCCGCGACTTCATGCTGACCACCTTCGGGGGTTCCGGCTCGCTGCTGGCCTGCCGACTCGTCGACATCCTCGGGCTCGCGGGGGTCGTCGTCCCGCAGAACCCCGGCAACGTCTCGGCGTTCGGGCTACTCACCGTCGACGTCAAGAACGACTACGTCCAGACGGCGGTCGCCCGCCACGCCCACCTCGACCACGGCGCTGTCCAGAAGACCTTCGCCGAGCTGACCGACCGGGCGGCGAAGGCCCTCGACGTGGAGGGCTTCCCCCGGGACACGCACCGCTACACGCGGACCGTCGACCTCCGCTACTTCGGGCAGGCCTACGAGGTTCGCGTCCCCGCCCCGGAGGGTGACGTCGACGAGCCGTATGCCGCTGACGTCGCCTCCCGCTTCCACGCCGGGCACCGCGCCACGTACGGCTACGACTTCCGTGACGACCCCACGCAGCAGGTCGAGTGGGTCAACCTGCGCGTCACCGGCATCGGCCCGATCACTCGCCCTGAGCTCCGCGAGATCGCCTCGGCGACGGCCGAGTCGACCCCCTTGGCAGAGCGGGCCCTGACGTCGCGCCGGCCGGTCTGCTTCGAGGCCGCCGACGGCTACGTCGAGACGGCGGTCTGGTGGCGGCCCGACCTGCGCGCCGGCGACGAGATCGAGGGCCCGGCGGTCATCGAGGAGTTCGGCTCGACCGTGCCGGTCCATCCCGGTTTCACGGTCCGCGTCGACGCGCTCGGAAACCTCGTCATCACCGGGGGAGCCTGACATGTGCCTGTCCTGCCAGACCGCCGTCACCAAGCTCGCCCCCCAGGACGGGGCCGCTTCGAGCGGCAGCGAGCCCAGCGGCATACGGCCTGGTTCTGCTGAGCCACCGGCGAACCCGGCCGGCCTGCCCACCGCCTACGAGCACGGGAACCGGCTCACCCCGGAAGGGACGACGGTCGACCCGATCCTCGTCGAGATCGTCGAGGGCACCCTCGCCAGTGTCGAGATGGAGGTCG
Source organism: Intrasporangium sp. DVR (assembly GCF_040365325.1). Taxonomy (NCBI): domain Bacteria; kingdom Bacillati; phylum Actinomycetota; class Actinomycetes; order Micrococcales; family Intrasporangiaceae; genus Intrasporangium; species Intrasporangium sp. DVR. The sequence continues at coordinate 65,639 of NZ_BAABZW010000013.1, forward strand.
AGACGGCGATCTCACGCACGTCCCGGTCCCCGATGATCCGCGACGCCCACGACTTCCGCGCCGGCATCCACGACCGCCAGCTGCGCAAGCTGACCGGCCGGTCCTACTCCGCCCTCGTCCACCCCATCGTCCGCGACTTCCCGGTCGCGGAGATGAACGAGGGCGACGTGTTCTTCCACAACGACGTCTACGAGTCGGAGGGCGGCATCGGACACCTGCCCGACCTGTGCGTCACCGTTCCGGTCTTCCACCTCGGGGAGGTCGTCGCGTTCGTCCAGGCCTTCGGCCACCACGACGACATCGGCGGGGCCGTGCCCGGGTCGATGCCCTCCAACGCCCGATCAGTCTTCGAGGAGGGCCTGTCCGTCCCACCGATCAAGCTGTGGGACAGCGGAGTTCCCAACAAGTCCGCCCTGCGGATCATGACCCGCAACTCCCGGATGCCGGACTCCCTCGCCGCCGACCTCGACGCCGAGTGCTCCGCCTGCCTCATGGGCGCCCGGCGGCTGGCGGAGCTCTTCGAGCGCTACGGCCGCGACACCATCGAGGCGGCGTTCGACGCGATCCTCGACAGGACGACCGAGACCTACCGCCGCGAGATCCTCTCCAAGATCCCTGACGGGACGTACGTGTGGGAGGACTACGCCGAGCACGACGGCGTGGACCAGCCGCGTCTGCACACCCAGCGGATCACCCTGACCAAGACGAGCGACGACGGTGGTCGGATCATCATCGACTTCACCGGGACGAGCCCGCAGGCCAAGGGGCCGATCAACCACTGCGGCGACTACGTCGGCGGCAACTTCCTCAAGAAGTGGCTCGCCCCGATCCTCCGCAACCTCGCCGACACCCCCGAGCGGATGGCCGAGCTCGACGTCAACGAGGGCATCGTGCCGCTCATCGAGATGCGGTTCCCGCCCAAGGGGACGTTGCTGACGCCGATCTACCCCGCGCCGACCAACGCGCGGACCTTCGTCATCCTCCGCCTCCTCGGCGTGCTGGCCGGCGTCGTGGCCAAGGCTGTCGACGGGAAGATGCCCGCGGACCAGGAGACGATCCGCTACACCGGCGTCTACGGCAAGGACCGCGACGGCAACGACTACCTCATGCGCGAGGTGCTCGGCGGCGGGTCGGGCGGGCGCTACTACGCCGACGGCGAGGACACCATCCACGTCGTCCCCGACAGCCGCAACCTGCCGACCGAGTTCACCGAGAGCCGGTTCCCGTTCATCGTCGAGCGGCTCGGGCTCGCGGTCGACTCGGGTGGCGCGGGGCGCCATCGGGGCGGGCTCGGCTACGAGAAGCACATCCGGATGCTGCGCGACGCGAGCTTCATGTCCATCGCGGACCGTTCGATCCTCTCCTGCTGGGGGGTCAAGGGCGGCAAGGCGGGCCGCCCCTTCGAGGTGACCATCGACGTCGGCGGCCCGACCGAGCGGGTCGTGGACGCCCTCGCCAACGACGAGCCCGTGCGGGCCGGCCAGGTGATCCGGATCCGCACGACCGGCGGGGGCGGGTGGGGCGACCCGCTGGAACGGCCCTATGACGAGGTCGAGCGCGACCTGCGGTGGGGGAAGGTGTCCTTCGACGGCGCGCGATCGGACTACGGGGTGGTCGCCGCGGGCACCAAGGACGAGCCCGTCGTCGACGTGGCCGCCTCGGACGGTTTGCGTGCGCAGCTGCGCGCGGCGCGCGAGATGACCCCGCAGCCGTTCTTCGACCGCGGGCCGGGCTACGCGCGGCTGGCGTCCGGCGCGACGGCGGCGGAGGTCGACTGGGTGTGACCTGAGCGGCCGGATGCCGCTGGGCTCGCTCCCCGGGTCCCGTGGGGTCCCGCTCCAGCCCCCCGCGTCGCACGCGTCGAGTGGCCCAGCTGTCCCCACCCACCGGGGGACACCGGGGCCACTCGAGTGGGACGGGAGGCTCCCGACCTGCCGGGGCTCAGGTGCGCAGCAGGGTCCGCATCGCGTCGACGGCGCCGGTGAGGTAGGTCTCGACGACAGCGCGCTCGCCATCGGTGAGCGAGGCCTCCAGGGAGGCGAGCGCCTCGAACATCGGGCGGAGCCAGCCGATCACCTCTGCCCGGCCCGAGGCGGTCACGACGACGACCGTCCGCCGGCCGTCGTCCGGGTGCGGTCGCCGCTCCGCATGGCCGTGGGCGACGAGGCGGTCGACGACTCCGGACGAGGCCGCCGAGGTGATCCGCAGCCGGCGCGCGAGCTCGACCGGCCCGAGCGGCTCCGCCGACAGGTGCTTCAAGGCGTGCAGCTCGCTGACCGACATGCCCGCTCGCCGGGCCACGACGTCGGGCAGCTCGTCGGCCACGTCGAGAAGCTCCTGGAGGGCCTCCAAGGTGCGGCTGGGTCGCCACGCGGGCACCGCTGACTGCATCGCCTCGGACGGGGCATTCGCCATTTCGCTAACCAACTTAGTAAGATCCTTACAGACTTTCCCTCATCGTATCTGGAGAAACCGTGTCACGACTGGCCGATCGTCTCACCGCCCGGTGGTGGGCCGGGCTCATCGCCACCATCGCCCTGCTCGCCTCCGGGACCGTCATCGGTCTGGTCGGCGACGCCGACCGCACACCACGGGTCACCGACACCGTGGCGGCAGGGGCCGACAGCACCAGCGCCGCGGAGCTTCGCGAGCGCCTGCCCCAGTCCAACGACTCCACTGCCGTCGTGCTCTTCAGCCGAGATGGCGCACCACTGACCCAGGAGGACCGGACCGCCATCGCGGAGCGAGCGGCGAGCCTGCCCGGCGCGACCGGGATGCCTGCGGTGCCCAGCGAGGACGGGACCGCCGCGCTGGTCGTCGTGCCGGTGTCGGCCGCCAACGCGCCCGCCGCGGCCGACGTGGTCGGCGAGATCCGCACGGCTGCCAAGGCAGACCTCCCGGAGGGCCTCAGCGCACAGGTGACCGGGCCCGCGGCGATCGAGGCCGACCTCTCAGCGGTCTTCGACGGGGCCAACGTCCGGCTGCTCATCACGACGGCCTCGATCGTCGCGATCCTCCTCGTGGTCACCTACCGAAGTCCGATCCTCTGGCTCATCCCGCTGACCGTCGTCGGCATCGCCGATCGCGTCGCCACCGTGGTCGCCACTCACACCCTCCAGCTCTTCGACGTCGCCTGGGACGAGTCGACCGTCGGGATCCTCTCCGTCCTCGTCTTCGGCGCCGGCACCGACTACGCCCTGCTGCTCATCTCGAGGTACCGCGACGAGCTGCGCCGCTACGCTGACCGCCGACGCGCGATGGCGGTGGCCGTGTCGCGCACGGCTGAGGCCGTCATCAGCAGTGCATCGACGGTCGTCCTCGGGGTGCTCACCCTCGCCCTGTCGGCCTTCCCCGCCACGCGCGGCCTCGGCGTGGCATCCGCGGTCGGGATCGTCGTTGCCGCGGCCTTCGCGCTCCTCGTGCTGCCCCCCGCCCTCGTCGTCTTCGGTCGATGGGTCTTCTGGCCCAAGATCCCGCACGAGGGCGAGCCGGCCCTCGCCGACTCCCGCTCCGTCTGGCGCAGGATCGGCGACGTCGTCGCAGCGCGCCCCAGGACCGTCGTCGCCGTGAGCGCAGCGGCGCTCTTCGCCATGTCCCTGGGTGCCCTCGGCATCAACACCGGCCTGTCCGTCTCGGACCAGTTCCTCGAGAAGCCCGAGGCGATCACGGCGTCCGAGCGCCTCGCCGAGTCGTTCCCCGCCAGCGCCGCCGACCCGGCCATCGTGATGACCACGGGCGACGCGCAGGCGGTGCTCGCTGCCGTCGAGCGAGCCGACGGGGTCGCCTCTGCCAAGGTCAGCGCGCAGGGCAACGGCGTGACCCAGATCGACGCGGTCCTCTCGGGAGCACCGTCCACCGACGAGGCGCGGCAGGGCGTCGAGAGCCTCCGTGCGGCAGTGGCGGGGCAGGCCGGCACCCACGTCGGAGGCACGGAGGCAGCTGCCCTCGACACGGCCGAGGCCTCGGCGAGCGATCGCGCCCTCATCCTCCCGCTCATCCTCGTGCTCGTCCTGGTCGTCCTCATGCTGCTGCTGCGCTCGGTCGTCGCCCCGATCGTCCTCGTGACGACGGTCGTCGCCACGTTCGTCGCGAGCCTCGGCCTGTCGTGGGTGCTCTTCACCCAGGTCTTCGGGTTCCAGCGGCTCGACGACACCGCCCCGCTCTACGCCTTCGTCTTCCTCGTCGCCCTCGGCGTGGACTACAACATCTTCCTCGTCAGCCGGGCACGGGAGGAGGCCCGCGACCACGGCGCGAGGCAGGGCATGCTGCGCGGCCTCGCCGCCACCGGCGGGGTCATCACGAGTGCCGGCATCCTGCTCGCCGCCGTCTTCGCCGTCCTCGGCGTCCTGCCGCTCGTCGTCCTGGCCCAGGTCGGTGTCATCATCTGCGTCGGCGTCCTGCTCGACACCCTCGTCGTCCGGACCCTCGTGGTCCCGGCCATCGCGCTCATCCTCGGTGACCGGTTCTGGTGGCCACGTCGTGTCTCCCGTGTCGAGGACCAGGTCGAGGCAGCGCCCCAGCCCGTCTAGGGGAGGGCGTCGCCGCGGCCGGTCAGTCGACCCGTGCCGGCGTGAGCGATTTGGCTGATTTGGAGCATGGCGAGATCGGGCATACGGCTGATTTGATGGCATGAACGACCTCGACGAAGAGGGTGGATCATGAACGTCACAGCCAGCCACGTCCCCGACGGCGATGTCCACACGCAGAGCGCCGGCACGCGCCGCACGGTCCGTTACGTCGCCGCCGCCATGAGCGCCGCGGTCGCGCTCCTCTACGTGGTGCTCATGCTCCTCGTCAGGAACGCCGAGCTCGAGCCGGGCGCGACGGACACGACGACCTACGGGGGCTACCTCGGGCTCGCCGTCGCCTACGGGATCGGTGCGGTGATCCTGTTCGCGCTCGACAACCGGACCCTCCACCTGCTGGGAGCCGGCGTCCAGATCGCTGTGCTCCTGCTCTTCGTCGTCTTCGGCATCGGGCTGCTCGGCGAGGGCGTCTTCGAGTACGAGGCGATCAGCGACCTTCCCATCGGTCTGTGGGCAGCAGTCATCACCGGCGCCCAGGTCGTCCTCCTGGCCCTGCTCGGCTACCTGGCGGACCGCCGCTTCGAGCAGCCGACGACCTGACCCGCTGCCCGCACCCACCCCCTGAGCGGGAGCGCGCTCCACGTGCGCCGCTGCCTCAGCAGACGTGGATGGGGTCCTCCGTGTAGGTGCCGTCGGGCTCCAACCGGATCTCGAACTCCATGGCGCCCTCGGTCCCGACCACGGTCAGCAGTGAGCACGCCTGACACTCCCCCGGCCCCGCGCAGAATGGCAGAGTGGAGGCTCACGCCGGCCCAGCGGCATACGGCATCGAAGGAGCGCCCGTGAGCGGACCCCTGGACGACGTCGTCGTCATCGACCTCTCCCGCGCGCTCGCAGGCCCCCATGCGGGCATGATGCTCGGCGACATGGGAGCCCGCGTCATCAAGGTCGAGACGCCCGGCCACGGGGACGACACGCGAGGGTGGGGACCCCCCTTCGTCGGCCCCGAGGACGACCCGATCTCGACGTACTACCTGTCGTGCAACCGCAACAAGGAGTCCGTCACCCTCGACCTCAAGTCCGACGACGGGCGCGACACCCTGACCCGCCTCGTCCGCCACGGCGACGTCCTCATCGAGAACTTCCGGCCCGGCGTCCTCGACCGGCTCGGTTTCCCCACCGCACGCCTGCACGAGATCAACCCCCGGCTCGTCATCCTCTCGATCAGCGGCTTCGGCCACGACGGGCCGGAGGGCGGGCGCGCGGGCTACGACCAGATCGCGCAGGGCGAGGCCGGGCTGATGTCGCTGACCGGCTCGTCGCCCGACGAGCCGCAGCGGGTGGGGGTGCCGATCGGCGACCTCCTCGCCGGGATGTACGGCGCCTACGGCGTCGTCGCCGCCCTGCACGAGCGGCACCGCACGGGTCGGGGTCGCGTCGTGCGCACGTCCCTGCTCGCAGCGATCGTCGGGGTCCACGCCTTCCAGGGCACCCGCTACACGGTCGCCGGTGAGGTCGGGCACGCCCAGGGCAACCACCATCCCTCGATCGCGCCGTACGGCCTCTTCCATGCGCAGGACGGGATCATCCAGCTTGCTTGTGGCAGTGAGGGCCTGTGGGTCAAGCTGGCGGACGCCTTCGGCATCGACCCCGCGACAGCCGGTCTGGCCACCAACCGCGAGCGCGTCCGGCACCGGGACCGGCTCATCGAGATCCTCGAGGCGGCCTTCGCCGGCTACGACGTCGTGACGCTGCTCGCCCGGCTCGCCGAGGCCGGGGTCCCCGCCGGGGAGGTCCGGTCGATCGACCGGGTCTACGAGTGGGACCAGACGAGGTCACAGGGCCTCATCCTCGACGTCGACCACCCGGTCCTGGGCGGCATCAGGATCCCCGGCCCGCCGATCCGGCTGGACGACAACGCCTTTGCCGGAGGACGCACCGAGCACCTCCACCCACCGCTGCTCGGGGAGCACAACGAGCTCGTCCGTGCGTGGCTCGACCAGCAGGACGCGGATGGCTGAGAAGGCGCGCCGACTCGGCGCACGCGAGCTCCTCGGCACCGTCCTCGACGATGGTTCCTGGGTCGGCTGGGACACGGCGCCCGTGCAGCCCACGACCGAGGGGAGCCCGTATGCCGCTGAGCTGGCTGCCGCTCGCCAGCGCAGCGGGTGCGACGAGGCGATCATCACCGGCGAGGGTCGGATTCACGGGCGTCGCGTGGCCATCATCGCGGGTGAGTTCCGGTTCCTCGCCGGCTCCATCGGGGCGGTCGCGGCCGAGCGGGTCGTCGTCGCCTTCGAGCGGGCCCGCCGCGAGGAGCTGCCCATGTTCGCGGCACCCAGCTCCGGTGGGACGCGGATGCAGGAGGGCACCCCGGCGTTCGTCGCGATGGTGAAGATCAGCGCCGCCTGTGCGCAGTTCAAGGCGGCGCGGCTGCCCTACCTCGTCTACCTGCGGCATCCGACCACGGGTGGGGTCCTCGCGTCCTGGGGCTCGCTCGGGCAGGTGACCGTCGCCGAGCCCGGGGCGATGATCGGCTTCCTCGGGCCACGGGTCTACGAGGCGCTCTACGGCCGGCCGTTTCCGGAGGGCGTGCAGACCGCCGAGAACCTCTTCGAGCACGGCCTCATCGACGCCATCCTGCCCGTCGAGGCCCTCGCCGAGACCGCCGACCGGGCCCTCAACGTGCTCATGGGTCCTCGTGAGGCCCTGCCCGACGTGCCCGACGTCGTCACGGAACCGCTGCCCGACATCCCGGCGTGGGAGTCGATCGAGCGCTCGCGACGGGAGCACCGTCCGGGCGTCCGAGCCCTGCTCAAGCTCGGGGCGACCGACGTGCTTCCGCTGCACGGGTCGGGGTCCGGGGAGTACGACCCCGGGCTGCTCATGGCCCTGGCCCGCTTCGGCGGCGCACCCTGCGTCGTCCTCGGCCAGGACCGCCGCGGCCAGACCCTCGAGGAGCCCCTCTCCCCCAAGGGCCTTCGGGTCGCCCGGCGCGGCATGGGCCTGGCCCGCGAGCTCAACCTCCCGCTCGTCAGCATCATCGACACCGCCGGCGCCGCCCTGTCCAAGGAGGCGGAGGAAGGGGGAATGGCCGGCGAGATCGCCCGATCCCTGGCGGACCTCGTCACCCTGGAGGCCCCGACGCTCTGCGTCCTCCTCGGCCAGGGCACCGGTGGTGGTGCGCTCGCACTCATGCCGGCCGACCGCGTCATCTGCGCGCAGCACTCGTGGCTCTCACCGCTCCCACCCGAGGGCGCGTCGGCCATCCTGCACCGCGACACGACGCACGCCCCCGAGCTCGCGACGGCGCAGCGTGTCCGCTCCCTCGACCTGCTCGCCGACGGCATCGTCGACCGCATCGTCGCCGAGCACCCGGACGCCGCTGACGAGCCCGAAGCCTTCTGCCGGCGCATGAGCCAGGCGATCCAGCAGGAGCTGGCGACACTGGCCCACGAGCACCCACGAGAACGGCTCGAGGCGCGGCTCGCCCGCTACCGCACGCTGTGACAGGGCGGGAGGAGCGGGCGGGGCGGACGTCGGGAGCGCGCTCAGCGGCATACCGACAAGTGACAAGGGGGAAGCCCGCGTTGGGCAGGACCTGCCAACGCGCCCACCCCGTGCGCCTGCCTAGGCTCGCGGCAACGACACCGAGGAGAGTGGCATGAGGGTGCTCGTCGCACTCGGCGGCAACGCGATGACCGGCCCCGATGGGAGCGCGGCCCCGCACGAGCAGCGCCGCGCGATCCGCAGGGCGATGTCCCACGTCGCCGACCTCGTGGCCGCAGGGCACGACGTCGCGATCACCCACGGCAACGGCCCCCAGGTCGGCAACATCCTCGTCAAGAACGAGCTCGCCGCCCATGTCGTCCCGCCCGTCCCGCTGGACTGGTGTGGGGCGCAGACCCAGGGAACCATCGGGTTCACCATGCTCGACGCGCTCGAGGCCTCGCTCGCCAGGCGCGGCGTGGACCGTCCCGTCGCCGCCATCGTCACCCGGACCCTCGTCGATGCCGACGACCCCGGTTTCACCAAGCCCACCAAGCCCATCGGCCGCTACCTCAGCAAGGACGAGGCCGCCCCGCTCATCGCGCTCGGCCAGGTCTGGGAGGACCGCGGCGAGAAGGGCTGGCGCCGCGTCGTCGCCTCCCCCGAGCCCCTCGAGGTGCTCGACGCCCACACGCTGCTCACCCTGATGCGCGCCGGCTACGTCGTCGTGGCCGCCGGCGGGGGCGGCATCCCGGTCGTGCGCTCCGACGCCGCCACCGTGCACGGCGTCGAGGCCGTCATCGACAAGGACCGCACCGCGGCCCTGCTCGCCCGGGCCATCGACGCCGACGCGCTCGTCATCGCCACCGACGTCCCCCACGCCGTCGTCGGCTGGGGAACCCCGGAGGCGCGGCCGCTCGAGCGCGTGACGCCCGAGGAGCTCGAGGAGTACGCCGCCGCCGGCCACTTCGCCTCGGGCTCGATGGGGCCGAAGGTCGAGGCCGCGTTGCGGTTCGTGCGGTCGGGCGGCCGGCGGAGCATCATCACCGCCCTCGACCGGATCACCGACGCCGTGGAGCACGGAGTCGGCACAGTCATCGAGAACCCTACGCCCGCAAACGATTTCGAGAGGTGAGTCCCGTGCCAGAAGCCATCGAGGTACGCAAGGTCCCGATCCACTCCGTCGCCGACGCGTCCGAGCTCGCCCGGCTCATCGACGACGGTGTCATGGAGGCGGGCCGGGTCGTCGCGATCATCGGCAAGACCGAGGGCAACGGCGGGGTGAACGACTACACGCGCATCATCGCCGACCGGGCCTTTCGTGAGGTGCTCGTCGACAAGGGAGCCCCGGCCGAGCAGGTGAAGCAGATCCCGATCGTGTGGTCCGGGGGGACCGACGGGGTGATCAGCCCGCACGCGACCATCTTCGCCACCCTGCCGGCGGACCGGGTCGAGCCGTCCGACGAGCTCAGGCTGACCGTCGGCTTCGCGATGAGCGAGCCGATCAAGCCCGAGGAGATCGGCTATACCGCGATGGTCGAGAAGGTCGCGGCCGGAGTGAGAGCCGCGATGGAGAAGGCCGGGATCACCGACCCTGCCGATGTCCACTACGTCCAGACGAAGACCCCCCTGCTGACGATCCACACGATCCGGGACGCCAAGGCGCGTGGGATGAAGGTGTGGACCGAGCACACGCACGAGTCGATGGACCTGTCGAACGGCACGACCGGGCTCGGCGTCGCCGTCGCCCTCGGCGAGATCGACATGCCGACGGACGCGGACATCATGCACAACCGGTCGCTGTTCTCCTCGGTGGCCTCGTGCTCCTCCGGCGTCGAGCTGGACCAGGCGCAGGTCGTCGTCGTCGGCAACACCCGTGGGGTCGGCGGGCGCTACCGCATCGGTCACTCGGTGATGCGCGACGCGCTCGATGCCGACGGCATCTGGGAGGCCATCAAGGACGCGGGCCTCGAGCTGCCCGAGCGACCGCACTGGACCGACATCGACGGGCGCCTCGTCAACGTCTTCCTCAAGTGCGAGGTGAGTCAGGACGGGATGGTCCACGGGCGGCGCAACGCCATGCTCGACGACTCGGACGTCCACTGGCACCGCCAGATCAAGGCCGCCGTCGGCGGCGTGACGGCCGCGGTGACCGGTGACCCAGCGGTCTTCGTGTCGGTGTCGGCGGCGCACCAGGGGCCGGACGGGGGCGGGCCGGTCGCGGCGATCGTCGACCTGGGAGAGGGCGAGCCGACGGGCTACCGCTGGACCCGCTGAGCCGAGCTGCCCACCATCGAGAGAGCACTTCGCGACACGGGTTGTCGCGAAGTGCTCTCTCGACTGACGCCGGTCAGTGGGCGAAGTGGCGCGTGCCCGTGAAGTACATCGTCACGCCCGCGGCCTGCGCCGCCTCGATGACCTCGGCGTCACGCACCGACCCACCCGGGGCCACCACGGCGCGCACCCCTGCGTCGAGGAGGATCTGCAGTCCGTCCGCGAACGGGAAGAACGCGTCCGACGCGGCAACCGAGGCCCGGGCCCGGTCCTCCCCCGCACGACGCACCGCCAGGTAGCACGAGTCGACCCGGTTGACCTGCCCCATGCCGATGCCGACCGCGGCGCCGTCGTCGGCGAGCAGGATCGCGTTGGACCGCACCGCTCGGATCGCCCGCCACGCGAACTGCAGGTCCGCCAGCGTCGCCTCGTCCGCCGCCGCGCCGGACACGAGCCGCCACGAGGAGGCGTCGTCCCCGCCCGTCACGGCCCCGGCGGCATCGCGCACGACGGCGTCGACCCGGTCCGGGCTCTGCATGAGCAGCCCCCCGGAGATCGGGCGGGTCTCCAGCGCAGCGCTGTCCACGGCCAGCTCAGCAGGGAGCCGAAGGATGCGGATGTTCTTCTTGCCCTGGAGGATCGACAGCGCCTCGTCCTCGAAGTCCGGTGCCACGATGACCTCGGTGAAGACGTCCTTGACCCGGTCGGCCATCGCCGCCGTCACCGGCCGGTTCGCGGCGATGATGCCACCGAACGCGGAGACGGGGTCCGTCGCGTGGGCCCGCTCGTAGGCCTCCTCGATCGTCGAGCCGACCGCGACCCCGCACGGGTTGGCGTGCTTGATGATGGCGACGGTCGGCTGGTCGCCGTGGTCGTGGGCCGCACGGACCGCGGCATCGGTGTCGACGTAGTTGTTGTAGGACATCTCCTTGCCGTGCAGCTGCTCCGCCGAGGCGACGCCCGGCGTCCCACTGCGATAGAGCGCAGCCTGCTGGTGCGGGTTCTCGCCGTAGCGCAGCGTCGTCGCGAGTGCGTAGTCGCCGCCGGTCCAGGCGGGGAAGCCGCCCTCGCCCGCCTCGGCATAGTCCTGCATCCAGCCGGCCACCGCGTTGTCGTAGCTCGCCGTGTGGACGAACGCCTCCGCCGCCAGCCGCTTGCGCTGGGCCAGCGTGAAGCCGCCGGCTCCCAGCGCCTCCGAGACGAGGCCGTATGCCGCTGGGCTCGTCACGATCGCGACGCTGGGGTGGTTCTTGGCTGCGGCGCGCACCATCGAGGGCCCGCCGATGTCGATCTGCTCGACACACTCGTCGTCCCCGGCGCCGGAGGCCACGGTCTCGCGGAAGGGGTAGAGGTTGACGACGACGAGCTCGAACGCCTCGACGCCGAGGTCGGCGAGCTGCTCGAGGTGGTCCGGCTTGCGGGTGTCGGCGAGGATGCCGGCGTGCACCTTCGGGTGCAGGGTCTTGACGCGGCCCTCCAGGCACTCGGGGAAACCCGTCAGCTCCTCCACGGGTGTGACGTCGATGCCGAGGGCGGCGATCGTCCTGGCCGTGGACCCGGTGGAGACGATGGCCACGCCGGCGCCGTCGAGAGCACGGGCCAGGTCCTCGAGACCGGTCTTGTCGTAGACGGAGATGAGTGCGCGCTTGATCGGGCGGCGACCGTCGGGCATTGCTGGCTCCTGCGCTGTGAGGACGGGACTACGGATCACGGGAGCACCCAGGCGGTCGATGCTCCGACGGTCACTCCCCGGTGGTTGCCCACCTGCGCCAGTCGTGTGGTGCCAGCGTACCGGCCGGGCACCCGGCGGCCCCAATCGACCGACGTGCCTCAGCCGCCGAGGCGGACGCGCCGACCCTCCACGGCGAAGCCCTCTCGCGCGAGCCGTCCCACGTAGTCGACGAGCTGCGGCCGCTCGGCCTCCTTGATCCGCTCCGTGAGGCTGTCGACGGTGTCGTCGTCGAGGACGGGCACGGCGCACTGGGCGACGATGGCCCCGGTGTCGACGCCCTCGTCGACGACGAAGAGCGTCGCCCCGGCGAGCTTGACGCCGTAGTCGAGCGCGTCGCGGGGCCCATGAATGCCGGGGAAGGCGGGCAGCAGGGCATTGTGGCTGTTGAGGTACCGGCCCCCGAACCTGCCGAGGAAAGTCGCCCCGACAAGCTTGAGGAAGCCGGCCGAGACGACGAGCGCGGGGTCGTGTCGCGCGACGCGGTCGGTGAGCGCGCCGTCCCACTCCTCACGGGTCGCGAAGTCCCCGACCTCGAGAACGAAGGTCTCGATGCCTGCGCGCTCCGCCCGCTCGATCCCCACGCACGGGCGGTCTGCGCCGACGGCGGCGATGCGCACCCCGTAGGCCGGGTCCTCGGCGGCGTCGATCAGAGCCTGGAGGAGGGTGCCCGACCCGGACACGAGCACGACGATGTCGACAGGGGCTGCTTCCGCGGACGTCACGCGCGGAGTCTAGCGAGCGACCCACCGGCGGGCGTCGGGCGCTGATGGGTGAGGATGGAGCAATGAGCACCCCCGACCAGCGGCCGGACCTGGCCTTCGCGCGCGAGAAGGCCCGACGAACCTTCCCGGTGACGCTGCTCGTCCTGCTGGGCATCATCGCGATGTACCTGCCGCTGCCGAAGCGGTTCGTCGCCGTGGTCCCCTTGGCGCTGGCGGCGGTCCTCACCATCCGGCTGCTCCGGTTCCTCGCGCTGCGTCGAGGCCGCGAGAAGGTCTGGCCGGCCGTCACCCTCGGGATCGTCGGGCTGATGCTCTCCACCCTTGCCGTGCAGGCGGTCTTCTACGACGACGTCAGCGCCTACGAGCAGTGCATCGAGTCGGCCCAGACCCAGCAGGCGCGAGGCGCATGCGAGCAGCTGCGCGAGGACAGCTCCTTCGGGGCCCGGTTCCTGCTCCAGTGACCGCCCTACGGGCTGACGCCACGAGCCTGCTCGTCGACCGGCTCCGGCTCCCCCTGCGGGCTCGCGTCCGGCCGTGCCTGCTCGGGCCCCTGCGCGGATCCCCCCGGCCCGGGCTGCGCCGAGTCGTCCGGCTCGGGCACGCCGGCGGCTGACTCCTCCGGCGACGCCGCACGATCCCGCCACAGGCTCCATCCCGCCCAGGCGAGTGCGCCCACCAGCACCTCGACGAGCAGGGCGCCGACCATCGGAGCCACGGCCGGGCCCACGGCCGCCAGTCGTTCGACACCGACGGACCCGTTGGCCAGCCAGGTGAGCAGGCCGATGACCGTCACCGCGATCACCGCCGCCGCGCTCGTCGCGATCAGCCGCGCGCGCACGTTGCCGAAGAACTCGACCTCCCGGTCGAGCCACCGTCCGATGGCGATCCCGCACGCGACGGGCAGGAGGACCACGGCGAACAGGGCCGCCGGGTAGTCCGCCTGGCTGGGCAGCGCGCCCAGGATCGGCACCATCGGCATCAGGCCCGGCTCGGCCGACGCGGGCGAGATCATCGAGTCGGTCGCGATCGAGAAGCCTGGCCCCGCCAGGAACGCCAGAGCCCAGGTCGTGGCGTTGCCGAGCAGCATGGCCTGGGCGAGGACGACGACGACCCCGGCCGCGAGGTTCAGCCCGTAGTCGCCCTGGATGCGCAGCACCTCGGGCGCACTCACCAGCAGCCGCAGGACGACGACACCCAGCCCGACGAGCAGGAGCATCCCGGCACCGCGCCAACCGACGCGCCAGGCGAACGGCAGCCAGCTCGGACCCCGCAGGAACCACGCCCGCACGAATCCCGGAGCATCAGCGTCGGCTGGACGCAGGAGTAGGTAGCCCAGGGCGGCCAGGGGCACCACCGCCGTGCCCGGAACCGCGGCGACGCCCGGAGCGACCGGCGCGCCGAGAGTCAGGAGCGAGAAGACCGCGCCGGCGCCGACGTAGCCGACGAGGAACCCCGGCACGATTCCGCGCTGGGCGACCCGGTTCCACTCGGACCGGGATGCGACCGCCCGCTCGATGGCGATCAGCCGCCTGCACCAGCGGACCGCGACGTAGCCGAAGAGCAGGAAGAGGACCAGCGGCGTCAGCGAGATGCTCACCCCGCCGCCGCCGATCGACTGGCCGTGGCCGACGAACCAGATCGCAGCCCCGACCTGCACGGCAGAGAACCACCCCAGGGTCCCCTCCGGCGCCGCCAGCCAGCCGACCAGCGCCGGCAGGACCACGATGGCGAGCGTGCCGGCCGCCGCGAGCGCACCGGCTCGGATCGCCGCCGAACGGGCTCGCGACGTGGCGGAGACGTGGTGGGCGTAGGACAGGTGACTCACTCCAGACAGGCGACTCGAGGACCGGTGCCCCCATGGTCACAAGCCGCACGGCCGAGGGCGAGCCCCCACGCCGACGCAACACACCCGCATATCGCCTGCCACCCCCATCTGCAGCCGGCACCGGCAGTCCAGGAGCGGGTGTGTTGCGGAGGGACGCGGCGGGAGGGCTGGGAGGGCTGGGAGGGCTGGGAGGTCAGGGAGGTCAGGGACGTGCGGGCGCGAGCTCAGCGGCATACGGCCATGGGAACGGCGGCCACCCCGTGAGGGATGGCCGCCGTCGGGACGTGCCGGAGGCCTACGCGGACAGGCCCCGCATGATCTCGCGCATCAGGGCGGCCGTCTCGGACGGCGTCTTGCCGACCTTGACACCGGCGGCCTCGAGGGCCTCCTTCTTCGCCTGCGCCGTGCCCGAGGAGCCGGACACGATCGCCCCGGCGTGGCCCATCGTCTTGCCCTCTGGGGCCGTGAAGCCGGCGACGTAGCCGACGACCGGCTTCGTGACGTGGTCCTTGATGTAGGCCGCGGCGCGCTCCTCGGCGTCGCCGCCGATCTCACCGATCATGACGATCGCGTCGGTGTCGGGGTCCTCCTGGAAGGCAGCCAGGCAGTCGATGTGCGTCGTGCCGATGATCGGGTCGCCGCCGATGCCGACGGCCGTGGAGAAGCCGAAGTCACGCAGCTCGTACATCATCTGGTAGGTCAGCGTCCCCGACTTCGAGACGAGACCGATGCGGCCGCCGCCGGAGATGTCGGCGGGGATGATGCCCGCGTTGGACACGCCGGGAGTGATCAGGCCGGGGCAGTTCGGGCCGACGATGCGCGTCGTGCCCTTCTCCTGCGCGTAGTTGAAGAACTCCGCCGTGTCCTTGACGGCAACGCCCTCGGTGATGACGACCGCGAGCGGGATCTCGGCATCGATCGCCTCGAGGGCCGCGTCCTTGGTGAACGTCGCAGGCACGAAGATGACCGTGACGTTGGCCCCGGTCGCATCCATCGCCTCCTGGACCGTGCCGAAGACCGGCACCGACACGCCGCCCTCGAAGTCGACCGTCGTGCCCGCCTTGCGCGGGTTGACGCCGCCGACGATGGTCGTGCCGGACTTGAGCATGCGCTGCGTGTGCTTCATGCCCTCCGAGCCGGTCATGCCCTGGACGATGACCTTGGAGTCAGCGTTGAGGAAGATAGCCATGTTCTGTGTCTCTCTCTGGTCTCTGCTGTCTCGGGCGGTTCAGTTCGCGGCCGCGGCGAGCTCGGCGGCGCGGCGCGCGGCGCCGTCCATCGTCTCCTCGATGATGACGCGGGGGTGGTTGCGCTCGGCGAGGATGCGGCGCCCCTCCTCCACGTTGTTGCCGTCGAGGCGCACGACGAGCGGTCGGTCCTCTTCGTCACCGAGCGCGTCGAGCGCGCCCACGATGCCGTTGGCCACCGCGTCACACGAGGTGATGCCGCCGAAGACGTTGACGAACACGGACTTGACCTGCGGGTCGGACAGGATGATGTGCAGGCCGTTGGCCATCACCTCGGCGCTCGCACCGCCGCCGATGTCGAGGAAGTTCGCGGGCTTCTGGCCGCCGAACTCCTCACCGGCGTAGGCGACGACGTCAAGGGTGCTCATGACCAGGCCGGCGCCGTTGCCGATGATGCCGACGGAGCCCTCGAGACGGACGTAGTTGAGGTCCTTCGCCTTCGCCTCCGCCTCGAACGGGTCGGCAGCGGACTTGTCCTCGAGCGCCTCGTGGTCGGGGTGACGGAAGCCGGCGTTCTCGTCGAGGGTGACCTTGCCGTCCAGCGCGATGATCTCGCCGTCCTCGGTCTTGACGAGGGGGTTGACCTCGACGAGGGTCGCGTCCTCGTCGCGGTAGACCTCCCAGAGACGCAGGAGCACGGGCACGATCTTGGCGCCGGTCTCGGCGTCGAAGCCGGCCGTGTCGACGATCTCGCGGGCCTTGGCCTCGTCGATGCCGACGTTGGGGTCCACCTGGACCTTGGCGAGCGCCTCGGGCCGCTCGACGGCGAGCTGCTCGATGTCCATGCCGCCCTCCTTGGAGCACATGGCCAGGTAGCTGCGGTTGGCCCGGTCGAGCAGGATCGAGAAGTAGTACTCCTCGGCGATCCGAGCGCCCTGGGCGATCATCACCGTGTGGACGGTGTGGCCCTTGATGTCCATGCCGAGGATCTGCTCGGCGTGCGCCTGCGCCTCGTCGGTGGACTTGGCGACCTTGACACCGCCGGCCTTGCCGCGGCCTCCCGTCTTGACCTGGGCCTTGACGACCGTGACGCCGCCCGACGTCTGCCCGATTCGCTCGGCCGCGGCGCGGGCCTCCTCGGGGGTGGTGGCGATGGCGCCGGCGAGAACCGGGACGCCGTGCGCCTCGAACATGTCGCGCGCTTGGTACTCGAAGAGATCCACGGGTGCTTTCCGTCCTCATCATCGATCGGGAGTCGGCTTACCCTCGGACTCTAGTGCCCGGCGCAAGACGCCCCGAAGTCGGCTGTTGCCGACCGGACGAAGATCACACGGCCGTCTCAGCACCCGGCCGCCGCACCAGATGCCGTATGCCGCTTGGCCGGCTGGGTGCCTCAGTCGGCGTTGACGTGGGCGCGGACCCAGTCGACGATCTCGTGCGTCGTCGCACCGGGGGTGAAGACCCTGGCGACGCCCATCTCCGCGAGCTGCGGGATGTCGCCGTCCGGGATGATCCCGCCCCCGAAGACGACGATGTCACTGGCGTCGCGCTCCGCGAGCAGCTCCACGACACGCTTGAACAGCGTCAGGTGCGCACCGCTGAGCACCGAGAGCCCGATCGCGTCCGCGTCCTCCTGGATCGCCGCCTCGACGATCTGCTCGGGCGTCTGGTGCAGCCCGGTGTAGATGACCTCCATCCCGGCGTCGCGCAGGGCGCGGGCGACCACCTTGGCGCCACGGTCATGGCCGTCCAGACCCGGCTTGGCCACGATGACGCGGATGACGGCTCCGGTGGGCGCGCTTGAGTCAGAGGAGGTAGTCATGCGGCGCACTCTAGCCAGCCGCTGCAGTCGGAGGAACCAAACGTGATTGATCGCCCACCGGCGCGGGTACCGTCAGCGCGTGCCTGTCGCAGCGCGGTCCACGACGTCGCCGGATGAGCCGACCCCTGCGAGTCGGCCGAGCCGGCCGAGCCGGCCGAGCGGCGTCCTCGGACACGTCGGCGCGATCGCCAAGGCCCTGCTCACCCCGACCGGCCTCGTGGGAGCCGCCCTGGAGGCGACCTGGCTCGGGCTGCACCTCGGTCTCTACCCCCTCGGGCTGATCGGCGTCGGGGCCTCGCACCACCGCGACGGCTACCGGGTCGACCATCTGCCCCCGAGCCAGCGGGGGCTCTCCGTGTGCGACCTCGACGCCGCGCAGACGCCGATCGTGCTCATCCACGGGATGGTCGACAACCGGTCGATCTTCACCGTGCTGCGCCGGGGCCTGGTGCGGCGAGGCTTCGGCCGGATCGAGACGGTCACCTACCCGATCGGCACCCGCGACGTGCGGGCGGCAGCGGCGCGGCTCGGTGACGAGGTGGACCGGATCGTCGCCGAGACCGGGTACGAGCGGATCCACGTCATCGGGCACTCCCTGGGTGGACTGATCGCCCGCTACTACGTGACGCGCCTCGGTGGCGACCAACGGGTCCACACCCTCGTCACGCTCGGGACCCCCCATCACGGCAGCTACCTCGCGTACGCCTGGAACACCGGCCTGACGCGCCAGCTGCGACCGGGCAGCGAGCTGCTGAGGGAGCTCGCCCAGCCGGTGCGTGACTGCCGGACACGGTTCATTGCCTACTGGTCCGACCTCGACCAGGTGGTGGTGCCCCAGCACCACGCCGCGCTTCGCCATCCCGACCTCAACGTCCACAACATCGAGCTCCACGGGGTCGGGCACGGGAGCCTGCCGTTCACCCGCACCGTCGTCCGCGGGATCTCGACCGCGCTGGCTCACCTGGACACGGCGGGGACGACGGTGACACCGGGTGTGAGCGAGGTCACACGACGTCGGGTCGGGCAGGTCTGACAGGCGGATCCAGCAGGCCCTCGCGAGGGGCGCCGCTGATTTCGCGGCAGATCCGCCAAATCGGGAGAAATTCGGTTGCGCGGGTGCTTTCTCTTCCGGGCCTTCATCCCCTAGTGTCATGGCTGGTCGTGATCCCTCCTCCACGACGCAAACCAAAGGAGAACCGTGACCGATTTTTCGATAACGAATCGGTCACGGTACTCTCGGGTTTCGCAATCGGTCTGAGATAGGTAAGCGCTGCGTGTCCACACACCACTACGTGGGTCGTCATCGGCCCGCGACGAAGCCCGCGCGGGGTCGGCAGTTCATCGTCCCCGTGGCCCTGCTCTCCTCCACCGTCGCTGCTGGACTCATCGTCCGTGACGCGGGTGCCACCCCGCTGAGCGCCGAGGCCGCGGCCATGAAGAACGTGTCGAACTCCGTCGCGGGCCTGGGGCTCGTGGCCGACACCGACGCCATCGCGGCCGCCACCGGCGACCGCGGCAGCCTGCGGGCCTCGCGTGACGGCGTCCGCGCCGAGGCCGCCCTCGGGCTGGCCGCGAGCTCGGCCGCCGAGGTGGGCGCCGAGGCTGCGTCGGAGGCACTGGAGCGGATCGCCGCCGAGAAGGCCGCGGCCAAGAAGGCCGCAGCGGCCAAGGCCGCGGCTGCCAAGAAGAAGGCTGAGGCGGAGGCCAAGCGCCGCCTCGCTCTTGCCCAGCGCTGGATCACCCCCTTCCACGGCTACACCCTCACCTCCGGCTACGGCTGGCGTTGGGGCCGGATGCACCCCGCACAGGACCTCGCCGCCCCGACCGGGACCCCGGTCTACGCGTTGTCCACCGGCACGGTGATCTTCTCCGGCTGGTCCAACGAGGGCTACGGCTACATGGTGAAGATCCGCTACTGGGACGGCACGGTCTCGTGGTACGCGCACAACAGCCGTCTCCTCGTCAGCATCGGCGAGGAGGTCTCCCCCGGCCAGCGGGTCTCCTACAGCGGCAACACCGGCAACTCCACCGGCCCGCACCTGCACCTTGAGATCCACCCGGGCGGTGGCGCTGCTGTCGCCCCGCGCAGCTGGCTCGCCGCTCGCGGCGTCTACCTCTGACCCCAGGTCAAGCGCACGTCGCGACACCGCCCGCGCTCGATCGAGAGAGCAGTTCGCGACACCTCTGCGCCGGGTTCGACCCGCGCAGGCGTGTCGCGAACTGCTCTCTCGATCGGCGTGGGGGCGCGTGCTCTCTCGCCGGTGAGTGACCAGTGACCTCGCGCCTCAGAGCTTGACCACGGGGGCATAGCGCAGCAGGAGCCGCTTGACACCGAGGTCGGCGCCGAAGTCGACGTGCGCCAGGGACTTGTCCCCCTCGCCCTCGACCCGCACCACGGTGCCGAGCCCGAACGCGTCGTGGGTGACCCGGTCCCCCGCCTTGAGCGAGATGACCGTGCGGTTGCCCGGGCTGCGCACACCCGGCCGCGCCGCCAACGTGGCGACCGCCGGCTGCCCCGAGCCACGCGCACCGGAGAAGCTCGGGCCGAGCCGCTGCCAGTCGAGCAGGTCGCCGGGGATCTCGTCGAGGAAGCGCGACGGCGGGCCGTACTGCGGCGCCCCCCAGGCAGATCGGACGGCGGCCCGGGTCAGGTAGAGCCGCTCCCGGGCGCGGGTGATGCCGACGTACGCGAGCCGGCGCTCCTCCTCGAGCTCCTTGGGGTCACCGAGGGATCGCAGGTGCGGGAACGTCCCGTCCTCCAGCCCGGTGAGGAAGACGACCGGGAACTCCAGCCCCTTGGCGGTGTGCAGGGTCATCAGGGTCACCACGCCCTGTGCCTTGGCGTCGGGCGAGTCCGGGATCTCGTCCGCATCGGCCACGAGGGAGACCTGCTCGAGGAACTCCTCCAGGGCCCCGGCAGGTCCGACGTCCTCGGGCTCCTGACCGGGGGGCAGCTCGCCCTCGGCCACCGCGACGGCGCTCTCCTCCGCCTTGCGCTCGTCGAACTCCTGGGCGACGGCGACGAGCTCGGCGAGGTTCTCGAGCCGGGTCTCGTCCTGGGGGTCATGGCTGGCCCTGAGCTCGGCGACGTAACCGCTCTGCTCGAGAGTGGCCTCGAGCAGGCCGGCGATCCCGGCGCCGCCGTCGTACACTGTGCGCAGCGCCTCGAGGAGCTGGGTGAAGCCCTTGATCGCCGCAACAGAGCGGGTGGCGATGCCGGGCGCGTCCTCCGGCCGGCCGAGGGCCGCGACGAAGGGGATGCGCTCCCGCTCGGCGAGCGCCGCGATGCACGCCTCAGCGCGGTCGCCGATCCCGCGCTTGGGGACGTTGAGGATGCGGCGGAGGTTGACCGTGTCGGTCGGGTTGGAGATGACGCGCAGGTAGGCCAGGGCGTCCTTGATCTCGCGCCGCTCGTAGAACCGCGTCCCCCCGACGACCTTGTAGGGCAACCCGACCCGGACGAGCACCTCCTCGATGGCCCGGGACTGGGCGTTGGTGCGGTAGAAGATGGCGACGTCACCGGGCCGCACACCGTGCTCGGCGAGCTCGTCGATCTGCTTGGCGACGAAGGCGGCCTCGTCGTGCTCGTTGTCGGCGACGTAGCCCACGATCAGCGGCCCGTCGCCGGAGTCGGTCCAGAGGTTCTTGGCGCGCCGGCTCTCGTTGCGGGCGATGACGGAGTTCGCGGCGCGGAGGATGCGCTGGGTGGACCGGTAGTTCTGCTCGAGCAGGATGGTGCGCGCGTCGGGGTAGTCCTGCTCGAACTCGAGGATGTTGCGGATCGTCGCGCCCCGGAAGGCGTAGATGGACTGGTCGGAGTCCCCGACCACGCACAGCTCACCGGGCGGCACCACGTAGTCGTCCTCGCCCGGACCGCGCACGCCCTCGCCGACCAGCTCCTTGATCAGCTGGTACTGCGCCTGGTTGGTGTCCTGGTACTCGTCGACGAGGATGTGCCGGAAGCGCCGCCGGTAGTACTCCGCGACGTCGGGGAAGGCCTGGAGCATGTTGACGGTCATCATGATGATGTCGTCGAAGTCGAGCGCGTTGGCCTGCCGCAGGCGTCGTTGGTACTGCGTGTAGGCCGCCGACAGGGTGCGCTCGTGGTGCGAGTGGGCGCTGGTGCCCTCCCCGACTCGGGAAGCGTAGGTCTCCTCGTCGATGAGCTCGTTCTTCAGGTTGCTCACCTGCGCCGAGAAGCTCCGGGGCGCGTAGCGCTTCGGGTCGAGGTTGAGGTCGCGGATGACGAGGCTCATCAGGCGCTGACTGTCGGCCGCGTCGTAGATCGAGAACGTCGACTTCATCCCGACCTTGGCGGCCTCGCGGCGCAGGATCCGCACGCAGGCCGAGTGGAAGGTCATCACCCACATCGACCGGGCGCGCGGGCCGACGAGCGCCTCGACCCGCTCCCGCATCTCGGCGGCGGCCTTGTTGGTGAAGGTGATGGCGAGGATCTGCCCGGGCTGGGCACCCCGCTTGCCGAGGAGCCAGGCGATCCGGTGCGTCAGCACCCGGGTCTTGCCCGAGCCTGCGCCGGCGACGATGAGCAGCGGGCTCCCCTCGTGGACGACAGCCTCGCGCTGGTGCGGGTTGAGCCCCTCGAGCAGCGTCTCGGGGTCGGCTGAGCCCCACGGGGCAGCCGTATGCCGCTGGGCTGGGTCCGCGGCCGACTCTCCTCCGCGCGCAGCCGCGTCCGCCCACGTGGGCACGCCACTGGCCGTCACGTGCGGGTCGGTCGGGTGCTGACCGCCGGGAGGGCTCGCCTGCCGCACCGACGACGTCGGCCCCGGTCCCGTCTGCGGCGGCCCGTCGGGCCCGAAGAGGTCGTCGAAGAGCGTGCTCATGATCGTCCAAGCCTACGTCGGCGGCCCGACAGCACCGACCAGCCTCGCGCACGGGCTGACCTCTCCTGCGAGGGTGCCGACAGTGCAGACAGTGCCGACAGTGCCGACACGGACTGCGCCCCGCGACGTGGAGGATGATGGCGCCGTGCCTGATTCCGCCCCCGAACCAGCCGGGCCCCCGTTCACCATTCGTCCGGCGACCGTTGACGATGTCGACGACCTCGCCCGGCTCGTGCGGGAACTGGCCCGCTACGAGAAGGAGCCCGACGCGGCCGTCGCCACACCCGACCACTTCCGCGAGGCGCTCTTCCCCCGGGGAGCGAGCCCAGCGGCATACGCCCATGTCGCGGAGCGGGACGGAACCGTCGTGGGGATGGCGGTGTGGTTCGTCAGCTTCTCCACCTGGACGGGGCGGCACGGCCTGTGGCTCGAGGACCTCTTCGTCGAGCCGCCGCAGCGCGGGCTCGGCATCGGCAAGGCCCTGCTCACGGAGCTCGCCCGGATCTGCACCGACCGCGGCTGGACCCGTCTCGAGTGGGTCGTCCTGGACTGGAACGCCCCGGCGATCGAGTTCTACCGGGCGCAGGGCGCGCACGCCCTGGACGAGTGGACGACCTACCGCGTCGCGGGTGAGGCACTTCACCGCCTCGCGGGAGGGTGACGGGCGCCATAGGTCCCGGTCCGACACCGGATTCGGCACCATGCTGAGGAGAGGAACCCCCGACACCGGAGACGCCATGCCTGCACCCACGAGGCGACGCATCGGGCCTGTTGACACCATCTGGCTCAACATGGACCGGCCCAACAACCTCATGGTCATCGAGTCGCTGATGTTCCTCGACGGCGTCCCCGACTGGGACGAGGTGACCGAGCTCATCCGCAGTCGGGTGGTCGAGCCGTTCCCCGTCTTCCGCCAGCGCCCCGAGTCGCCATCCATCGTCGGGCAGCCCTGGTGGGTCGACGACGAGGACTTCTCCCTGGCCCGGCACGTCCGGCGCGTCACCCTGCCGGGGCCCGGCGACGACGCCGCCCTGCAGTCGCACATCGAGGCCGAGCTCGACGTCCCCCTGGAACGCAGCCACCCCCTCTGGCGGCTGCACCTCATCGACGGCTACGGGGACGGCTCCGTCCTGCTGCTGCGCATCCACCACTCGCTGGCCGACGGCATCGCGCTGACCCGGGTCCTCATGTCCCTCACCGACGGCGACCCGGACGAGATCGCGGGCATGGCCGTCACGACGCACGCCGTCCCGGAGGCGAGCCTGACGGGGGCGCTGGACGACCCGCCCGTCGTGGAGGCGGCCGAGGCGACGTCGCACCCGCTGGAGCTGCCGATCGTCGGGCCGGGCCTCCGGCTCGCCAGGGACGGCGTCGGTCAGCTGCTCAGGCTGGCCACCCCGCAGGGCGCCCTCGACGCTGCCCGGTTCGCGGTGCGCACGACACGAGTCCTCGGTGACCTCGCCCTGGCGCGCAACCCGAGCAACCCGTTCGAGGGGCGGCCGGGCGGCGCCAAACGGGTCGTCTGGACGGATCCGCTGCCCCTCCTCGGCCCCAAGCAGCTCGGCCGACTGGCCGGGGCGACGCTCAACGACGTGCTGATGAGCGCCGTGGCGGCGGCGTTGCACCGCTACCAGCTCGAGGAGGGGCACGAGCCCGTCGACCTGCTCACCATGGTGCCGGTCAACGTGCGACCGCTCGACGAGCCGCTGCCTCCAGAGCTCGGCAACCGCTTCACGCTCGTCTACTTCCGCTTCCCCAGCGCTCTGGGGGCTCCGCTGGCCCGGCTCGCCGAGACGAAGCGGCGGATGGACTGGGTCAAGCGCTCCCCCGAGGCGGTGCTGACCTATGCGCTCATCAACGCCATCGGGCGCACCAACCCGACCCTGGAGCGCTTCCTGGTCGACTTCTTCGCCAACAAGGCGATCGGGGTGACGACGAACGTCGCCGGCCCGCGCTCTCCACGCACCCTCGCCGGGGTGCCGCTCAGCGGCGTCCTCGGGTGGGTCCCCGGGTCCGGGCGGCACGCGCTCGGCGTGTGCGTCTTCACGTATGCGGGGACGGTGCGGGTCGGCTTCATGACCGACGTCGACATCGTCCCTGACCCGGAGCGACTGCTCGCCGCCTTCGAGGACGAGCTCGACCACATCGTGCATCTCGGGCGGCCGCGGCCGAGCCGGGGAAGGAGCAGGCGTGCCAACCGACCACGCGCGACGTGACGTCGAGATCGACGCGGCCCCGGAGGTGGTCCTCCACACGCTTCGGGACGTCGGGAGCCAGCCCGAGTGGATCCCGACGATCAAGGAGGCCGAGGTCACCGAGAGCGACCCGGCCGGCCTGCCGGTCACGGCCCGTTTCGCTGCGGCGACGGCGGTGGGCACGGACCGCTACACGCTGGCCTATGAGCACGGGCCCGCCGGGATGAGCTGGACCATGGTCGAGGGCCGGCTGCAGACCGGCCAGGAGGGGCGCTACACGCTCGAGCCGCTCGGGCGGGGACGGACCCGGGTCACCTACGACCTGACGATCCACCACAACCTGCCGCTGCCCGGTTTCATCCGCTCGCGGATCATCACCGGCCTGGTCGACGAGACGCTGACCGGACTGCGCCGCCGACTGGAGGGCACGCCCTGACCGACGCCATCGGCGGTCGTAGGGTGTCGTCATGACGACTGCCAGAGGTGTCTTCGTCCGTGAGCACGGTGAGCGCGAGGTCCTCGAGGTCCGCGAGCACGACGTGCCCGACCCCGGTCCCGGCGAGGTGCAGGTCCGGGTCGCTGCCGCTGGGGTGAACTTCATCGACGTCTACCGACGCCAGGGCGTCTACCCGGGGGCGACCCCCTTCGTCCTCGGTGACGAGGGCGCCGGGACGGTCGCGGCCGTCGGCGCGGACGTCTCCTCCTTCGCCGTCGGCGACCGCGTCGCCTGGGCCCAGGCGAACGGCAGCGAGACGACCCTCGTCAACCAGCCCGCCCACCTGCTCGTGCCCGTGCCCGACAGTGTCGACCTCGAGGTCGCCGCCGCCGCGATGCTCCAGGGCATGACGGCGCACTACCTCACCACCAGCACGTATGCCGCTGGGCCGGGTGACGTCGCCCTCGTCCACGCCGCGGCGGGCGGAGTGGGGCAGCTCCTCGTGCAGCTCCTCGTGGCCAAGGGAGCCACGGTGGTCGCGACGGCAGGCTCGGACGAGAAGCTCCAGATCGCAAGGCAGCTCGGGGCCGCCCACCTGATCAACTATGCGACGGTCCCCGACCTCGCGGCGGCCGTGCGAGACGCGGCCGGCCGGGGCGTCGACGTGGCCTACGACGGGGTCGGCAGGGCGACGTTCGACGCCTCGCTCGCCTCGCTGCGGCCGCGGGGGCTCATGGTGCTCTTCGGTGGCGCGAGCGGGCAGGTGCCCCCCTTCGACCTGCAGCGCCTCAACTCGGGTGGCTCGCTCTTCGTGACGCGACCCAAGCTGGGCGACTACGTGGCCGACCGCGAGGAGCTGGAGTGGCGGGCACGCGAGGTCCTCGACGCCATCTCCTCGGGCAGCCTCCGGGTCGAGATCGGCGGCCGGTTCACCTTCGACGAGGCGGCGCAGGCGTATGCGGCCCTCGAGGGCCGCCGCACGACCGGCAAGCTCATCCTCGTGCCGGGCGACGAGGCGGCGGCGTGACCCGCAGGCTGTTCCGGCACGAACGCATCTGGACCGGAGCCGCACCCGCACCGGGGACGACCGCCCTCCTCGTCGAGGACGGCCGCGTCGTGGCCGTGGGCGACGAGGCGCGGCACGCCGCGGCCGCCGGGGCAGCCGAGGTGGTCGACCTGCCCGGTGCCGCGGTCATGCCGGGACTGCACGACGCCCACATCCACACCGAGTGGGTGTCCCGTGACCTCGCTGAGGTCGACCTGCGCGAGGCCCGATCGCTCGAGGAGGCGCTCGAGCTGATCCGCGAGCACGTCGCGTCCTCCCCCGCCGGCCGACCGCTCAGCTCGGGGCGGTGGAACAGCAACCGGTGGGCCCGACCGGTCCAGCCCGACCGCTACGCCCTCGATGCGGTGACCGACGGCCGGGTGGCGGTGCTCGACTCCGTCGACGGGCACACCGTCTGGGCCAACTCCCTTGCGCTGCAACGGGCCGGCATCACCCGCGACACTCCCGACCCGGTGGGAGGGCAGATCGTCCGGGATGCCGACGGCGAGCCGACCGGCATCCTCCGAGAGTCGGCACAACGCCTGGTCGACCCGCTCATCGCGGGCGAGGCGGCCGAGCCGCTTCGTCCACTGATCGAGCGCTGCCAGGAGTGGCTGCTCTCCGTGGGCTTGACCAGCATCACCGACATCGACGGTGAGGACGCCCGCGCCGCCTATCTGGCCATGCACGCGGACGGTGGGCTCCGCGTGCGCGTGACCACGTGCGTCCGGGACCCGGACCTCGAGCTGGCCGTGTCCGAGGGCCGCCGCTCCGGGCAGGGCGACGACGTCCTCCGGGTCGGGCCGGTCAAGTTCTTCAGCGACGGCGCCCTCGGGTCCCACACCGCCCACATGACCGAGCCCTATGTCGGTGGGATGGCCGGGCACGAGTCCTGTGGGATCGCGGTGACGCCCTACCCCGTTCTGCTGGAACGCATCCGGATGTCGCTCGCCGCCGGCCTGGACGTCGCCACCCACGCGATCGGCGACGAGGCCAACCGGTTGGTCCTCGACGCGTTCGGCGTCATGCGCGAAGAGGGGCAGCGCGGCATCCTGCGGGTCGAGCACGCCCAGCACGTCCGACCGGTGGATCTCCCCCGGTTCCGAGCCCTCGACGTCGTCGCCTCGATGCAGCCGAGCCACTGCACCGCGGACCTCGAGCTCGCCGACGAGATCATCGGGCCGCGGCGGCTCGCCTCCTATGCGTGGCGGTCGTTCCTCGACGCCGGGGTCCGGCTCGCCTTCGGGTCCGATGCCCCGGTCGAGGACCCCAACCCCTTCTACGGGCTGCACGCCGCGGTGACCCGACGCCGCGCGGACGGCTCCCCCATCGGTGGCTGGCGCCCCGAGGAGCGGATCACCCTGGACGAGGCGGTCGCCGCCTACACCGTCGGGGCCCACGGGGCGGTCGGCCGCACCGACGTGGGCCGGCTCGCCCCCGGCCAGCTCGCCGACCTCATCTGCCTGGACCGGGACCCCTGGCAGCTGGAGCACTCCGATCCCATGGCCATCCGGGACACGACGGTGCTGCAGACCTGGGTGGGAGCGGACCTCGCCTTCGAGCGCGGCTGAGCCCAGCGGCATACGGGCTGGTTCTGACGGACGGACGACCGTTGGTCGCCTCACCTCGCCGATGCGAGCCTGCCCGTGCGGGACTCAGGTGGCCGGTAGCCCCTCAGTGGAGCAATGGTCGTCCGGCGGGGGCCGTGCGCGCGTCCGGCGACCCGGGTAGGTTCGCGCCATGGGAGTCCCCCGGTACGTCTACACCGACAAGCAGCAGCCCACCGTCCACGGAGCCATGGCTGCGGTCTCCACGGAGATCCGCGAGCGCGCGGCGGAGCACGGGATCGACCACGTGACGCTCGAGCTCGTCAACCTGCGCGCCTCCCAGATCAACGGCTGCGCGTTCTGCCTTCACCTGCACACGCACCTGGCCCTGCGCGCCGGCGAGTCGCCGCAACGGATCGCGGTCCTGCCGGCGTGGCGCGAGTCGGGCCTGTTCACACGGGTCGAGCAGGCGGCGCTCCGGATCGCCGAGGCCGTCACCCTCGTGGCCGAGCGCCACCTGACCGACGACGAGTACGACCTGCTCAGGGAGGACCTGACCGACGACCAGCTGGCCCTGCTCATCTACGCGGCGTCGATGATCAACGCCTTCAACCGCATCTCCATCCTCAGCCACCACCCGGTGACCTACCGCGAGGAGTTCGGCGCCCTTCCGAGGACAAGCCGGGGGACGAGCCGGGGGACGAGCCGGGCTGCCGACCGGTAGCGGCTGGTCAGGTCAGTCGTTGCCGGGGACGACGGCCAGCAGCAGCGTCGCGAAGAGCGTCAGCGCACCGACGACGATGAGGAAGATGCCGATGATCCCGACGCCGCCGGCCCCGTCGGCGGTCGATCCCAGCCGTCGTCGGCGCCCGATGACGGCGAGGAGCGTGCCGGCGGCGACCCACGCAAGCCCGATGAGGAGCCCGGCGAGGACCCCGGTGTTCCAGCGCACCTAGCTGACCCGGGTCGAGGTCACCACAGGGCGGCGACGAGGGTGGCGAGGACTCCTGCACCGCCGGCCGCGTCGAGCTGTGTGCGTGCCGACTGGCCCTTGCGCGACCGGGCGTTGCCGATCTCGGCCATCGCCACGACGACGAGGGAGAGGACGAGCTTGGTCGTGATCTTCGCGTAGTTCAGCGGCCGGCCCCCCTCGTCCATCTCGAGCAGCCCGACGATGAGGATCCCGAGAAGCAGCTGTGCCCTGGCGGCCCAGACGATCGCAACGGGGAAACGCTTCGCGCCGCGGGTCACCACCCAGCCGCCGACGATGACGGCCATGCCGAGCAGGTGCAGCGCGACGATGACGTCGTAGAGGAAGTCCATGGCCGCATCCTATGGAGAGCCGAGGGCGAGCTCGGACACGTGGTGCCACGGCGCGCTGAGGGAGAGCTCTCCCAGCAGGTCGAGCGGCACCCATCGCGCGTCGGCGGTCGTGCCCCCGACGTCGTGGACGGTGGTGTCCGTCGGCTGGGGACACGACGCGCGGTAGACGATCCGCACCGCGTGGAAGTCCTCGACGACGCCGTTGGGCGCTCGCCCGATCCAGTGCGAGGACTGCACCTCGGCCAGCCCGCCGAGCTCGATGCGCTGTCCGGTCTCCTCCCACACCTCGCGGTGCACGCCCTCGACCGGGGACTCGCCGTCGTCGAGCCCGCCACCGGGCAGCCCCCACGAGCCGGCCACGTGCGTGAGGTCGTTGTACTGGGTCAGGAGCAGTCCGCGGTCGCTCCGGACGACTGCGTAGGCGGCCACCCGCTGGTAGGGGTCGCCGGCTTCGTCCGGGGCCACGTCCGGGTCGCGCGGAACGTCCACCTCCCCCGGCCGTATGCCGCTCAGCCGGCTCACGACGTAGGCCAGCTCGAGCGCGCCGTCCGCCGCGAGGTCGGCACCGACCGCTCGGTCGGCCCGCCACCCGTGGCGGGCCAGGAGGGCCTCGGGGTGCTGTCCCTGCGCCAGGCGGCCGGCCTCGACGCGCGCGCCGCCATCGGTGCGGCCGACGACCCGGATGCCACCCGGGACGTTCGTCCTCATCGGCGGCCGGTCGCCAGTGCGATGGCGCGCTCGTACTCGCCCAGCGCCAGTGCTGCCACCTGCGTCCAGTCCTGCTCGGGTGGGTTGTCGAGGTTCCAGCGCCGCATTCGCGCCACCCTCGCCCGGTCGGCTGAGAGGCCGGCGAGCGCACCGGCCATGGCGGCGTCGTCCGCGACGATGAGTCCGCCGACCCCGTGCGTCACGAACTCGCCGATCCCCGAGCCGGACCGGCCCACGACCGGAAGCCCGGTGGTCCGGGCCTCCAGCGCTGCGATCCCGAACGACTCGAGAGCCGACGGTGAGACGTAGACGTCGGCGGCGGCATACCGCTCGCGCAGCTCGTCGCGGGTGACCCGGCCGGGGAGCGCGACCCAGTCGATGTCGTGGGCGGCCAGGTAGGCCTCCACCTTTCGGCGATCCGGGCCCTCGCCGAGGATGGTCAGCCTGAGCGACCCCCGGCCGGCGAGACGGTCGGCGCGCGCGACGAGCTCGACGAGGGCGCGGGCGCGCTTGCGTGGGGCGAGCCGCATGGCCGTGATGAGCTCCAGGGGTGGCTGGGCCGAGCCCGGGCTGTGCGCCGCGGGGCCACTCGAGGTGGTGGGGGTCCCGCCGCCCGTCGAGTGTCCAGCTTCTGCCGGGCGCCAGCGTGCCACGTCGATGCCGTTCGGCAGGACCGACACGGTGGCGGCCGGACCCACCAGCTCACGGAGCGGCTGGGCCGCGACCGCCGACACCGCCGACATCGCGACGCCACGGGCGGCCCAGCGCCGGACGAACCCGGCTGCGGCGAAGCCCGGCGCGACCTGCCCGAGCATGCAGTGCCACGTCATCGCCGTCGGCAGCCCGAGGTCGAGGGTGACGCGGGTGCTGTCCCAGGCGAACGGCGAGACGACACCGGTCTGGACGTGGGCGACGTCGAAACCACCCCCCTTCAGGCGTCGGCGCAGCTCTCGGGGGGCGAGTGGGTTGACCGGGAGCTCCCACGGCAACCGGATCGCCAGGCGGTGCACGGGGATGCCGTCGACGGGAGTGATCTCGCCGCGCAGCTGGCCCTGCGGACCGGGCGTCGCGGTGAACACCTCCACCTCGTGCCCGAGAGTCACGAGATGACGGGCGAGATCGTGGGACTGCACCTCGATCCCGCCCAGCCTGGGCAGATAGCAGTCCGTCAGCAGAGCCACCTTCACGGGAATCACTCTGTCATGCGTCGATCCCTGCCGAGGGCGCCGGATCGGACGCTCGCGAGGAGCAACCGACCGTCGGCGAAGACGGGGACGAGAAAGACGACGTGCGCGGCGTACCACCAGGCCAGGCCTGACCCCGGAAGGGCCACCCACCACGCGGGGACGGTGAGCAGGCAGGCTCCCGGGCCGGCCACAGCCACGAGCCCGACCTGCCGTGCCGTGAGCGTGCCGACCGGGACGACAGAGAACCGGAAGGACGTGCGCTCGAGCGTGATGTGGGTGATGCCGGGGATCCGCCTCAGCAGGACCACGTGGGCGACCTCGTGCACCGCGAAGGAGCCGACGAGTCCCACCACCACCGTCCTGCCGAACGCCGCCGCGACATCGACGAGGCTGCCGTCCCCCGAGGCGGCAAACCACACCGCGGCCGCGCCGACGAGCAGGGCCACGAGCACGAGGAGGGGCCAGACCTGCGCAGCGACTCCCCCGACGATGTGACGCAGGTGCAGCTCAGCGGCCGGCCAGGTTCGCAGGCTAGCTATGGGACCGCTCCCGAATGAGGTCGGCCCGGTACGCCTTCAGGCTATGGAAGGCGAGCTGGGTGAGCGTGACGAGCCCGAAGAGGACCACGAAGAGCACGACCAGCCCCACGGGGTTGTCGACGCCCATCGACGAGCCGACGACCCCCTCCCGCACCTCGCGGGTCTCGAAGAAGACGGACCCGAAGAGCCCCTCCTTGCGAATGTTGTCCTCATCCGTCGAGAACATGAGATAGAGCAGAGCTCCCGCCGCGATCACGAGGGTGAGCAAACCCGCCCCGACCGCGCTGTTGACGAACAGAAGCGCCTTTTTCATTTCTTCTCCTTGAATCGAACGCACGTATGGCTTGAACGCTGTACCAGACCATGAGCGCACCCGTGCCGATGACAATGGTGAAAACCATCGGCCGGGGCAGCTGGAGAATTCCCAGTGCAATTCCGACGCATCCGAGAGTTGCCGCCGTCACGGTGAGACCGAGGAACACCGAGAAGGGATTGTCGTTCTCGGCGGGAAACGCGATTCCAATACAGATGGCGATGAGAGCGCCCCCGATGCAGCCGGCGAGGGACAGGCCCGCGCCGGCGAGCTGGTCCGGGCGCACGACCGCGACCACGGCGACGGTGGGGATGGCACCGCTGAGGAGCAGGACCAGCTGTGCCTTGACGAGCCGGCCGTAGGTGCGCCAGGGCGAGCCGCCGTCGGCGACCAGGGCCCGCAACGGCTCGGTCGAGGCGAACTGGTAGAGGCCGCTCATCGACAGCACGGCGAGCGCCCAGAGCGGGTTGGTCACGGGCTCGAGGCACAGACCGACGAAGACGGCCACCGAGACGGCGATCGCCAGCCAGGTCTGCGAGCTGCGCAGGAGGCATCGGTCGTAGGGCCCCATCCGGCGAGCGAGCGGCCAGTCGAAGGGCGCGTTGAGGTAGCGGGAGTGGCGAACGTGCTGGTTGGGCGTGGCCCAGAGCGCGAGCGCCACCAGAGCCGCCGAGGCGACGAGGAAGACGGTCACCATGGCGACCGGTCCGTACCTCGCCGAGATCCAGGCGAGGGTGGCGACCCACACGAGCTCGCGGCGGTCCGACAGGTAGGCCTCGGTGGCCTGCGACGCGAGCGGGCCCAGCCTCGACGCATAGACGAGGAGCACCGCGAACATGACGAGAATGAGGACGACGTGCTCGATACGCCTGAGGCCGATCAAGGCGAGGAGCCGTCCCAGCAACAGGTACGCGGCGCTGAGCACGAGGTAGGTCAGGACCATCGGGAAGACGATCGCCTCGAGCAGCCGGACCAGCGCCGCAGGACCCAGCAGGACCACCGCAGCGGCCGTCAGGGAGGTGAAGCCGACGGTCGAGACGATCCCCGCCATGGTGGCCTCGTACATGAGCAGGGCCCCGGCGCGTTCCCGGTTGGTCAACGGCAGGTGGAAGCTCAGCTCCAGCATGCCCGACGCGTTGAGGAACAGGACCTTGACGAGGAGGAAGGCGATCTGGACCCAGAGCACCACCGACACCGTCGACATCTCGAACAGCAGGCCCCACACCTTGGCCTCGGCGGTCATCGGTTCGAGGAAGAAGTACGCTGCGACGGCCCCGGTCACGAGCACGGTGGCGACCGTCGCCAGCGCGAGGGCCTTGACCGCGGTCGACCCCAGCACGCCCATCCGGGAGACGCGGCGGATGAAGAAGCGCAGCAGCATTCGCGCGAGGACCAGGGAGCTGCGCAGTCTCATGGCCGGTTGTGCTCCGCGTCGAGCCGGCCGAAGACCATGGCCGCGAGGGACCCGTGCTCGTCGACGAGCGAAGCGGTGCTGGCGTCAGCGACGAGCACGCCGTGGTCGAGGAAGAGGACCCGGTCCGCGAGCCGCTCGAGCAGCGCGAAGTCGTGGGTGCACAGGACGACGGAGCGGCCCTCGTCCCGAAGGCGTCCCAGCTCCTTCCCGGTGAGGTGGAGCGCCTCGATGTCGATCCCGTTGAGCGTCTCGTCGATGATCGTGAGCGGACGACGCAGGAGCAGCGCGGAGACGATCTGCGTCTTCTTGCGCATCCCGTGGGAGTAGTCCTCGATGAGGTCACCGAAGCGCCCCGACATCGAGAAGGTCTCGAAGAGCCGAGCGGCAGCGGCGTGGTCCACGTCGACGCCGTAGAGGCGGCCGAGCATCTCGATGTACTCGCGGCCCGTGAGGAACTGGGGCAGGTAGTCGTTGCTGGCGAGGTATATCGCCGCCGACTTGGCCGCGGGCGAAGCGTGCTCGTGGCCGCTGACGGTGATCGACCCGGCCTGCAGGCGCAGGAGGTCGAAGACGGTCTTGATGAGGGTCGACTTCCCCGAGCCGTTGGGGCCGAGGAGACCGACGATCTCCCCGGCGTCGACGGTGAAGCCGACCTCCTCGAGGACGGTGACGTATCCGTCGTACGAGTAGGTGACGCCGTGGGCTTCGAGCACTGGCATGGCGGTGTCCTTTCTCGGCGCTCCGTGCGGGCAACGTGTGGCCGGCGCCGACCTCTGGCCGTGAGCCGGCCACACGTTGTCGAGCTCAGCGGGTCGGCGTCAGCCGTTCACCCGCTACACGCACTCGAAGTAGACGCTGAGCCCGAAGTTGCGGAAGGACCACCGCCCGGTGAACCTCTTGCCCTTGTAGACCACGCACCAGATCGCCATCCCGATGAGGAGGGTGGCGCCGAGGGCGAGGATGACGGCCACGAAGACGAGGTACCAGGCGTCGTACCGGACGAGGGTGTTGTCGAACTTGGTCCGGGCCGCGCCGAGAGCGCGCAGCGACATTTCGTAGGCGCGCTCCGAAGCCGTGTCGGAAACGCTGGTCAGGGACATGCTGGAAACAGACATGTGAACCACTTTCCTTTCCGTGAACTAGTTTTCCCCTGAGTCGTTCGAAGAGAACGAAAAACGTCGCGTTCTGGATAGAAAGGGCCCCCTGCGACAGCACAACCCAAGCAACCTCCCATGAGCGGTGTCAACCAATTCCGGGTAAAGGACTGGATCCTTTACCCGCCCTTTACCCATACTCGCGGTAGGCTCGGTCCCGCCCGATGCTGCAGCCTCCCACCACGTGCCCACGGCGAGATGCGGTGGGGCCGCCGCGGGTGCCGGGCGGCCGAGCCGGCTGGGGTCGAGGACGCAGGTTGACGGGGGAACGCCACGCGATGCGCAAAGATGGCCGAGACATGTCATACACGCTGCTCGCGTTCCATGCGCACCCTGACGACGAGGCCCTTCTCACGTCAGGGACGATGGCGCGCGCCGCGGCTGAGGGGCACCGGGTCGTCCTGGTCGTCGCCACGGACGGGGCGCTGGGGCAGGCCGCTGCGGAGTTCTCCTCCGGGGGGCTCGCCACCAGGCGGCTGCGCGAGCTCGAGCAGAGCGCCCGCGCCCTCGGCGTCGCGCGGGTCGAGCAGCTCGGCTACGCCGACAGCGGGCTGGACCCCGAGCCGCCCCCTGACCCGCCCGGCCGGACCCGCTTCGTCCGGGCCCCCACGGAGGAGGCCGCGCGGCGTCTCGCCGACATCCTCGACGAGGAGCGCGCCGACGTGCTCCTGGGCTATGACGCGAACGGCGGCTACGGCCACCCCGACCACCGCAAGGTCCACCACGTGGCTCGCCGGGCGGCCGAGCTCGCCGGCACCGCCCGGCTGCTCGAGGCCACCGTGCCCCGAGACGCGATCACCACGGCCCTCGACCTCGCCGCGAAGGTCTACCGCTTCCCGCCGGAGTTCGACCGGGCGAGCTTCGACCGCGCCTTCTCGGCGCGTCGCGACATCACCCACCGGATCAATGTCCGGCGGCACATCGCGGCCAAGCGCGCCTCGATGCGGGCGCACGCCTCGCAGGCCAGCGCCGATGGTGGAGCCGACCGCACGCTGGCCGCCCTCCTGCGCATCCCGCGCCCGGTCTACGACCTCGTCTTCGGGCGCGAGTGGTACGTCGACGCGACCCCGCTGCTGAGGGGGCGCGCCCCGGGAAGCGAGCCCAGCGGCATCAGGCACGACGTCTTTGCGGGTCTCGCGTGAGCGGCTCGACCGTCCGCAAGGTCGTCCAGTTCGTCGTCGGCATCGGGCTGGCCGTCTTCCTCCTCTGGTGGGGACTGCCGCGGGTCGCGCACACGACGTGGACGGACGTGTGGCGCACCCTGTCCGGCCTCCAGCTCGGCACCGTCGTCGGACTGACCGTCCTCATGATCTCGGGCCTGTGGCTCGTCACCTTCCTCTACACCGGCTCCCTCAAGGGCCTGAGCCATGCGCAGGCGATGATCGTCAACGCGTGCGGCAGCTCGATCGGAAACCTCCTACCGGGGGGTGGCGCGGCGGGGGTCGTCGTCACCTACAAGCAGCTGCGGTCCTGGGGCTTCCTGCGCCGCGACATCTCGACGATGGTCATCGTCACCGGCGTGTGGAACGTCCTGGCCCGCGTCGTGCTGCCCGTCGTCGGGATCCTCGCCATCCTCATCGGGATCGGCCAGCTCAACCCGGTCGTCGCGCAGGCCGCCATCATGGGCGCGCTCATCGGCCTCGCCGTGATCGTCGCCTTCTGGGGGATCCTCGCGTCCGAGGACTTCGCCCACAAGCTCGGGGAGCGGGCGACGCGCGTGTGGCGCCGCGTGCGCGGCAAGAAGGCTGCCCACACCGACCTCGAGAAGACGATCGTCGGGATGCGGCACGACATCATCGAGATCGTCCGCTACGGCTGGCTCGAGATGACCTACGGGCTCATCGGCTTCTTCGGCGTCTACTACATCCTCTTCTGGTTCTGCCTCAACTCGATGGGCGTCCAGATGCCCTTCGCCTACATGTTCGGCGCCTACACCGTCGGTCGCCTGCTCACCGCGGTCGGGATCACCCCCGGCGGCCTCGGGGTCACCGAGGCGGGGACGGCGGCGGTGCTCGTGGGCTGGGGCGCCGACCCGGCCCAGGCAACGGCCGGCGTCGTCCTCTTCTCGCTCTACACCCACTTCTTCGAGGTGCCCCTGGGCGTCCTCGGCTGGGTGCTCTGGTCGCTCAGCCCGAAAAAGATCCCTGCCGACGCGGCCTACGACGAGGACGCGCCCGCGGATGAGTCCGTGCCCACGGCCGGCCCTTCCGGGCCGGCGGAGCAGGGCCGCGGCCCTCGACCCGAACAGATCTAGCCTCGCCGCCACGACCCGCCCGCCCCCCACAGACGTGTCGTATGCCGCTGAGCCCGGACCGCGGCACACGGGCACCTTCCGTTCCTCCCGCCCGAGGCTGGGCTTACCGTGGACCCAGGTGTCACCGTCGTCGGGTTGAGGAGCGAGCCGTGGCTGAGCAGGGAGCTGGAACCGCCGGAGCCGCCCGAAGCGGTGACCACCGCGGTCTGGAGCGGATCTGGCTGGACAGCTACGCCGAGGGCGTCCCGTCCGACATCGAGCCGGTGACGGGGCCCCTGACCGACCTGCTCGACGGTGCGGTGACGCGCTTCCCCGACCGGACCGCCCTGGAGTTCTTCGGCGCCGAGACGACGTACGCGCAGCTGGGTGACCAGGTGTCTCGCGCGGCCGAGGGGCTGCGCCGGCTCGGCGTCGGCAAGGGGGACCGGGTGGCGCTGGTGCTGCCCAACTGCCCCCAGCACGTCGTGGCCTTCTATGCGGCGCTCAGGCTCGGCGCCGTGGTCGTGGAGCACAACCCGCTCTACACCAGCTCGGAGCTCGCGACCCAGTTCACGGACCACGGTGCCGAGGTCGCCATCGCCTGGGACAAGGTGGCGCCGACCGTGGGCCGGCTCCCCGGGGTCAGGCACGTCGTCGCGGTCAACCTCGTCCACGCGATGCCGGTCGCCAAGCGACTCGCCCTCACCCTCCCCGTCCCCAGGGTGCGAGCCCTCCGCTCGGCGCTGACCTCGCCTGCCCCGGGGGCCGTCCCGTGGGGCCAGCTGCTCCGGCAGGGCCACCTCGACCCGGGCCATCCCCGGCCGACCGTCGACGACCTCGCCGCCATCCAGTACACGAGCGGCACAACCGGGGTCCCCAAGGGGGCCATGCTCACCCACGGCAACCTCGGTGCCAACGCAGCGCAGGGCCGGGCCTGGGTGCCCGGGATGGTGGCGGGAGCCGAGACGATCTACGCGATCCTGCCGATGTTCCACGCCTACGGCCTGACCCTGTGCGTCACCTTCGCGGTGAGTGCCGGTGCGCGCCTCGTCCTCTTCCCGCGGTTCGACATCGACCTCGTCCTCGCCGCGGCCCGCAAGCACCCGCCGACCTTCCTCCCGGCCGTGCCGCCGATCTATGCGCAGCTCGCCGCGGCCGCGTCGGAGCAAGGGGTGGACCTGTCGGCGTGCCGGTGGGCCATCTCCGGGGCGATGACCCTGCCGCCCGAGACCCTCGAGCTCTGGGAGTCCGTGACCGGCGGGCTGCTCGTCGAGGGCTACGGGCTCACCGAGGCCTCCCCCGTCGCGCTGGGCAACCCGATCGGCCCGAGCCGGCGGGCGGGCGCCGTCGGCGTCCCCTTCCCGAGCACCGAGATCCGCGTCGTCGACCCCGACCAGCCCGACGTCGACCGGCCCCGCGGCGAGCTGCTCATCCGGGGGCCGCAGGTCTTCACCGGCTACTGGCGCAGGCCTGAGGAGACCGCCATGTCACTCCTCGACGGCGGCTGGCTGCGCACCGGCGACATCGTCGAGGTCGACGACGACGGTTTCGTCCACGTCGTCGACCGGATCAAGGAGATCATCATCACCGGCGGCTTCAACGTCATGCCGTCCGAGGTCGAGACCGTCCTCAAGCTCTATCCCGGCATCACCGATGCCGCGGTCGTCGGCCTCCCGAAGGAGGACGGCAGCGAGCAGGTCGTCGCAGCGGTCACCGTCGCGGACCGCGCGGCCTTCGACGCTGACGCGGCCCGGGAGCACTGCCGTGAGCACCTCGCGGCGTACAAGATCCCCCGTCGGGTCGAGGTCGTCGAGGAGCTGCCGAAGACGATCATCGGCAAGGTGCTCCGCCGTCACATCCGCGAGGAGCTGATGGCGCGCTGACCGGCACTCTCGGTCAGGACCGCTCGAAGACGATCGCCATCGGCGTCTGCTCCGAGCCCTGACCGAGCGGGTTGTCGGCGAACATCGCCTCGTAGCGCTCCTTGGGGCCCGGCGCGTCGGTGCCGAGGACGTTGCGGCCGATGTCGTTCGCGTCCATGACGACGGTGCCGCCGAAGCTGTCGCGCCAGGGTGCCGGCACGCGCTCCCGGATGCGGGCCGAGAGCCGGGCCGCGACCTGGTCCGGGTCCTTGGGGGCGAGCTTCGCCGAGACGTTGGCCGGGTAGACGGAGTACTCGGTCGGGCCGTCGATGGCCCGGATGTCCCCACCGACCAGCTCGTAGAAGAGCCCGCGCCTGCCGATGAGCTTGCCGATCGCGCCGCCCGCCGAGGCGTAGAGCACCCGCAGCAGCCCGGCCTCCTCGATGGCCAGCTGCATCGTGAACGGCGAGCCCAGGCCGATGCCCGCAGGGGTGCGGGTCACGTAGCGGGACAGCACGCGGGCCGGGCGCGAGACCTTGATGTCCCAGATGAAGTAGGAGCGACCCTGGGTGATCGCGACGATCTTCTCGGAGATGAAGAAGTACCACGTCCCCTTCGTCGCGGCGTCGTGGTCGGCACCGGCCTCGGGCAGTCCGGCGAAGAAGCGGTCGATGTAGGCCAGCGTCTTCTCCTCGAGGTCGTCCTCGCGGGCGTAGAGGTCCGTGCGCAGCGGGTAGCGACGCACCGTCCTGCCGGTGTCGGCCCCGGCGCCGTGGGCGCCGTCGAGGACGAGGTCGAGCTCCTTGCGCGCGTTGGGCTCGTAGTCGGTCTTGACGCGAGGCGCGGTCTCGGCCTCGGCCGGCTTGTCGTCGAAGTACTCCTGGAGCCACAGCTCGAGGTTGAGCAGACGCCAGAACGTCATCGAGTCGACGTCGTTGGTGCCCTTGATCCAGCCCTCGAACGCGTGCAGCACCTCGGTCTGGTTGACGTACGGGCGGCTCGCGAAGGTCTCGGAGAGGAAGATCCCGTAGAAGTGGTTCTTCAGCCGCATGAACCACTCCCCCTGCGGTGTCGTGAAGCCGATCTTGTTGCGGCGCCGGTTGATCGACTCGGGGAGCAGGTCACGGGTGGCGTCGCGCAGGATGCGCTTGTTCCACCCGTCCTTGATGATCGCCTCGTCCGACAGGGAGAAGATGAACTTGACGACCTCCTTGTCGAGGAACGGCACCCGGCCCTCGAGGGAGAAGCGCATGGTGTTCTTGTCCTCATAGCGCAGCAGGGACGGGAGGGACCCGACGAAGAGGTCCTCGACGAGGCGCTTCTTGAGGTTGCTTCCCTCGACGGCGTACCGCTCCCCCGCGTGTGCCGCGACGAAGCCCCGCCCGAGCAGCTGTGTCGTCGGGATCTCCTTGCGGCCGCGCAGCTTCGCCTTAAGCTTGAACCGGCCCAGCCGGTAGAGGACGTCGAGCGACTTCGACAGCTCGGCCGCCGCCTTGGCGGCGCCCTGGGCGCGCAGCTGGCGCAGGTAGACGAAGTAGTACGGGATGTAGCCGGCCATCATCTCGTCGGCGCCCTGGCCGTCGAGCAGGACCGTCACGTGCTTGGTCGCCTCGCGCATGACCTGGTACTGCGCGTACGGGCCGCTCGAGATGAGCGGCTCCTCCTGGGTGCGCACGAAGTCGAGGAGGTCTTCCTTGAACTCCGAGGCGGTCGGCTTGATCTTGTGGCCGTCGACGTGGCCGCGGCAGATCTCGAGGACGTCGTCGACGTAGCGCTCCTCGTCGTTGATCGAGTTGGGGAAGACCGCGGAGAAGGTGTTCTGCTGCTGGCCGACCGACTCCGTCGTGCGGTCTCCCTCGTTGATCAGCCGGTTGATGATGACGGCGACCGCGGACGAGTCGAGGCCGCCCGAGAGGGAGGTCCCGACCGGCACCTCGGACTGGAGGCGCAGCCGCACCGCCTCGGTCAGCCGCTCGCGGTACTCGCGCACCGCAGCCTCGTCGTAGGGCCGCTGCTCCTTCGCCAGCTCGAGCAGCTCCTCACGCAGCCGCGTGAAGGGCCGCCGCTCCACGGAGCCATCGGCGGAGATGGTCATCAGCTCGCCGGGCTCGAGGCGCTCGATCCCGTCGAAGAAGGTCTCGCGCCCGTCCTCGTGGATGCGGAACCTCAGGTAGCGGTAGATCGTCCGGTCGTTCGGCTTCTTCTCGTAGAGGCCGGACTCGAGGATCGGCTTGATCTCGGAGGCGAACACCCACGCGTCCGCGCCGTTCGCGCCCGAGCCGGCTGAGCGGCATACGTAGAGGGGTTTGATCCCGAAGTGGTCGCGTGCGAGCGTCAGCGAGCGCTCCTGCGCGTCCCAGATGGCCAGCCCGAACATCCCGTTGAACCGGTCGAACGCGTCGGGGCCCCACTCCGCGAAGGCCTGGAGCACGACCTCGGTGTCACTGTCGGTCTCGAAGGTGTGGCCGAGGGGCTCGAGCTCCGCCCGCAGCGCGAGGTAGTTGTAGACCTCGCCGTTGTAGATGATCGTGTAGCGCCCGTCGCGGGTCGTCATCGGCTGCTGGCCGTGGGCGCGGTCGATGATCGACAGGCGCCGGTGCGCGAGGCCGACGGGGCCCTCGGTGAAGACACCCTCGCCGTCGGGCCCCCGGTGCACCTGGCAGTCGTTCATCCGGCGCAGCAGCGCCTCGTCGGCCGGCAGCCCGTGGTACCCCGCGATTCCGCACATGCGGACCACCCTAATGGCGTATGCCGCTGAGCTCGCACCCGCTCGAAGGTGCCGCCCGACCCTCCCGCCCGACCCTCCCGCCCGACCCTCCCGCCCGGTCACTCCCGGGGCCGCCGGAACGGACCGGTCACGCCCGTACTCAGGCGAGCGCGGCAGCGGTGCGGGTGATGGCGTCCCGGATGGAAGGCAGACTCACGCCGGCAGATGCCGCGAAGTCCGCCGCCGCCGTGGCGTCGAGGCGCTCGGTCCGCAGGAAGCCGAGGCTTTCGGGTGACGAGCCCGTCAGCCGTTGTGCGCCGGGGAGGCCGAGCAGAGCCCGGAGCACACCGACCGGGACGCGTCGCCGGGGCACGGGGACGGCCAGCTGCTCGGCGACGAGGGCCACCGTCGAGGCCAGGTCAGGCGTGTCCGGGTCGAGGACGACGAGCTCCTGCTGCGGCGGCCACGGATGCTGGGCGAGGGCAGCGAGGAGGGCCGCCAGGTGATCCACCGTGACGAGCGGCAGCCAGTGCGAGGGGCCGCCCGGGACGACGGCCATCCGGCGGGTCCGGATCCCGTCGACCAGCTCCGCGAAGGGCTGACCGGCGGCGATCTCCCCGGTGCGGCTGTGCCCGCACAACCCCGCCGGATGCACGCCGAGCCACTCGACGCCGAGGTCCGCGGCACGCCGGGCCGCCGCGAAGAACGACTCGAGCTTGCTCGCCTCGTAGGCGCCGACTCGTGCATAGGTCCGACCC
Source organism: Intrasporangium sp. DVR (assembly GCF_040365325.1). Lineage (NCBI taxonomy): Bacteria > Bacillati > Actinomycetota > Actinomycetes > Micrococcales > Intrasporangiaceae > Intrasporangium > Intrasporangium sp. DVR. Next base: position 107,481 of record NZ_BAABZW010000013.1, read on the forward strand.
CAGTCCGTCCGCGTCGGGTCGGTCGGGTCGACCCGCAGCTCGGCGAGGTAGGTGGGGTTCTGCGACATGAAGCCGCCGACCAGGACGAGACGGGCACCGAGCCGTCCAGCCAGGTCGGCGACGCGGAGGCTCCCCCCGACGTTGGTCTCCCGCGCCTCGGCGACACCCAGCCCCCAGGCGAACCGGGCCCCGAGGTGATAGACCAGCTCGACCTCGGGCAGCTCCGCCGCGCCCAGCCCGGGCAGGTCGAGGTCGCCGACCAGCCCGTGCAGACGCGCCCTGAGCCCGCCGCGCCGCTCGCACTCCTGCCGCAGCAGCTCGAGCTGCTCCGGTCGTCGGATCAGGGCGTGCACCTCGTGGCCGGCCGCGGTCAGCTCGGCGCAGAGCCATTGGCCGATGAATCCGGTGGCTCCGGTCACCATCACAGTTGTCATGTCCGTCCTTCGTCGGGGTCGACCCGACGCTAAACTGTCGAGTCGGCTCTACAGTCAAGCGGGACGAGAATGCGCATCGGTGAAGTCGAGCGGGCGAGCGGATGCAGTCGCCACACCATCCGCTACTACGAGCCGAGGGTCTCATCGCACCCCAGCCGCGGGACGGCAACAACTACCGCAGCTACGCCCCGACGGTGGTCGAGGAGCTGTCCTTCATCCGCTCGGCGAAGGAGATCGGCTTCAGCTTGGCCGAGATCCGTGCGGTGCTCGAGGCGCGGCGGTCATCGTCGCTCGACTGCCTTCAGGGCGCCGAGCTCGTGGATGCCAAGATCACCGAGATCAGGGGCCACCTCGCCCGGCTCCGGCAGACGAAGCTGGCGCTGGAGGCGATGCGTGCCGAGCTCGTCGCCAGCGCCCTCCATCAGGGCCTGGCCGTCCCGACTCGGCTGGCGAGGCACGGCTCGGCGGCACCGGGGACGCGGTGACCGGGTCCGGCGGCTACTCCCACTCGATGGTGCCCGGCGGCTTGCTCGTCACGTCGAGGACGACGCGGTTGACCTCCGCGACCTCGTTGGTGATCCGCGTGGAGATCTGGGCGAGCACGTCGTAGGGCACGCGAGCCCAGTCGGCCGTCATCGCGTCCTCCGAGGCGACCGGGCGCAGCACGACCGGGTGACCGTAGGTGCGGAAGTCACCCTGGACGCCGACGGAGCGCACGTCGGCGAGCAGGACCACGGGGCACTGCCAGATGTCGCGGTCGAGCCCGGCCCTGGTCAGCTCCTCGCGCGCGATGGCGTCGGCCCGGCGGAGGATGGCGAGCCGCTCCGCGTCGACGGCGCCGATGATCCGGATGCCCAGCCCGGGACCCGGGAACGGCTGGCGCCACACGATGACCTCGGGCACGCCGAGCTCGAGACCGACCTGCCGCACCTCGTCCTTGAAGAGGGTCCGCAGCGGCTCGATGAGCTGGAACTGCAGGTCGTCCGGCAGGCCACCGACGTTGTGGTGGCTCTTGATGTTGGCCGCGCCCTCGCCGCCGCCCGACTCGACGACGTCGGGATAGAGCGTGCCCTGGACCAGCCACTTGACCGGGTGCTCCTCGTCGGCGTGCGAGCCGACGACGTCGCGCGCGGCCTGCTCGAAGACCCGGATGAACTGCTCCCCGATGATCTTGCGCTTCGTCTCCGGATCAGTGACTCCCGCGAGCGCCGTGAGGAACCGCTCCTGCGCGTCGACGACGACGAGGTCGACACCGGTGGCCTCGACGAAGTCCTTCTCGACCTGCTCGGCCTCGCCCTCGCGGAGCAGCCCGTGGTCGACGAAGACGCAGGTCAGCTGGTCACCGACGGCCCGCTGGACGAGCGCGGCCGCCACGGAGGAGTCGACCCCACCGGAGAGCGCGCAGAGGACCCGATCCTCGCCGACCTGCTCACGGATCGACTCGACGAGCTCCTCGACGACGTTGCCCGGCGTCCAGTCGGGCGTGATGCCCGCGCCGTTGCGCAGGAAGTTCTCGAGGACGCGCTGACCCTGCTCCGAGTGGAGCACCTCCGGGTGCCACTGGACCCCGTAGAGGTGCTGCTCGTCGTTCTCGAAGGCGGCGACCGGTGTGCTCAGTGTCGAGGCCGTGACGAGGAAGCCCTCCGGGGCCTCCCCCACGGAGTCGCCGTGCGACATCCACACGACCTGCTCCTCGGGCTGGCCGTCGAAGAGCGTCGAGTCGGTGCGGGAGATCGAGGCCTGGGTCTTGCCGTACTCCCTGGCTCCGGTCCGGTCCACCGTGCCGCCGAGGGCCTGGGCCATGGCCTGGAACCCGTAGCACATGCCGAACACCGGGACACCGGCCTCGAGCAGCGCGGGGTCGAGCCGGGGCGCGCCCTCCTCGTAGACCGAGCTCGGCCCGCCGGAGAGGATGAGCGCGGCGGGCTGCTTGGCCAGCAGGTCGGCGACGGGCATGGAATGCGGCACCACCTCGCTGTAGACCTGCGCCTCGCGGACCCGTCGCGCGATCAGCTGCGCGTACTGGGCGCCGAAGTCGACGACGAGGACGGGATGGGCCTGGAGGTCGGGCGCGTCACTCACCCCGGAAGCGTACCGGCCATCGAGAGAGCAGTTCGCGACACGTCCGCGCGGCCGCGCCACGCTGCCCGCTGTCGCGAACTGCTCTCTCGATGAGGGTGGGTGGGCTCAGGCGACGTAGGCCCGCTGGAGCATCGCGTTGATCTCCCGGGTGTTGCGGTGCTCCGCGACCCACGGCACCACCGGGACGAAGCCGGCGAGCAGGTTGAGCACGATCCGCTTCAGACCCCACGCAACCTTGACCCCGAGGTTGGCGACGGAGGCGGCGAAGGCCATGTAGATGAAGCCGTGGATGTAGCTCCAGTTCTCCGTCAGGAAGTTCTCCTGGTCGAAGCCGTACTTCATGATCATCTCCGCGATGAGGATGAACAACGCGACACCTGCGATGACCGCCATGACCCGGTAGATGGCGAGGGCTGTCCTGATCTGCTTCGGCTTGGCCAGGTTGGTCGGGTACGTGCTCACGCGTGCGCGTCCTCTCTCGATGCGACCGGCTCGGAACTGGCCGGCTGCTGCTCTGCTCGGAACATCTTCCACCACATCCAGATCGCGAACAGACCGAAGACCCACCACTGGATCGCGTAGGCGAGGTTCTTCACGTTGAGCGGCGCCTCGACGTCCGGGGGCGGCACCCGGACGAGTCCGGGTGCCGCCGGGCCCGGCGAGGCCGACTCGCCCGACCCGGCAGACTCGGCAGACTCGGATGCGGCCAGCAGCACGACGTTGTAGATGTCGCCGGGCCAGTCGTTGACGAGCTGGGCCAGGTCGATGCCGCTGCGCTGTCCGTCCGGGAGCCGCCCGCCGGCGCGGGGAGACTCTCCCGGCCCGAGCGTCCCGAGCACCGTCACCGGTCCGGGCGGTGGGGACGGGACCGCCGCTGGCGTGCCCTCGACGAAACCGCGGAGGACGGCAACCACACCGTCGGGCGTCTCCAGGGCCCCGACGACCCAGGAGCCCTCCCGGCCGCCCAGCCGACGGTCCGGGACCACGAAACCCAGCTCAGCGGCATACGTCCCCGTTGCGGTGACCTGCCGGTTGGAGAACTCCGCCTCGAACTCGGAGTGCGGTCTCGTCACCTCCGCCAGCGGCGCACGCGGGAGGGCGGACGCGGCCGCAACCGCCTCCTTGCGACCTTCGTCCTGCGCGACCCCGAGCTGCCACAGGCCGAGGAAGACGCAGGCGGTGACCGCGAGGAGCATGACGATCGTCAGGCCCACCCAGCGGGGGGTGAGCAGGCCACGGAACACCCGACCAGCGTAGGTCACCGGTGGACCCCGCCGATCCCCAGCCCGCCGCCGCCCAGTCGGGCCTCATCGCGGACGCGGAGGGCCGTCGCCCGGGCGGCCCTCAGCCGCGAGGGAGCGTCGCGCGGTAGGGCTGCCCCTGAGCCGGCCGTGCGTCGGGCTCTCCCCGGCCCGGCCACAGTGAGATGGCCCGCTCGGCGAGCGCCGTGATCGTCAGGCTCGGGTTGACGCCGAGGTTCGCCGAGATGGCCGCCCCATCGACCACGTGCAGCCCGGGATAGCTCCACACGCGGTGATAGGGGTCGATGACGCCCCGATCGGGCGAGTCGGAGATGACCGCGCCGCCGATGAAGTGAGCCGTCATCGGGACGTCGATGATCTCGCCGAGGGACGAGCCCGGCATCGCCCGGGTCCCGGTGGCCTGCTCGAGGCGCCGGGCCATCGCCCGCACCGCGGCGTTGCCCTCGGGGATGTAGGTGGGGCTCGGGGCGCCATGTCCGCGGCTGGAGGTCAGGTGCGGCCCGAAGAGCCCCCGCCGGCGAGAGACCCGGATCGAGTTGTCCGTCGTCTGCATGACGAGGGCGATGACCGTCCGCTCGCTCCAGCGGTACTTCGAGAGGCTGAGCAGGAAGACCACCGGGTGTCGCACCAGCCGTCCCAGGAACCTGAGCCACCGCGGCACGCGACCGCCACCGTCGACCTGCATGGTCGCGAGGAAGCCCATCGCGTTTGAGCCCTTGCCGTAGCGGACGTTCTCGACGTGGGTCGTGTCGTTGACGTGGAAGCTCGACGTGATCGCGACGCCCTTCGTCAGGTCGATGCCGCGCGGGACCCGCGCGGTCGAGACGCCGCCCAGGGCCTCGGAGTTGGTGCGGGTGAGCTCGCCGAGCCGGCTCGAGAGCCGCGGCAGGTGGCTCGAGCGCATGGCCTGCAGGAGCTCGGCCGTCCCCCAGGCCCCCGCCGCGATGACCACCTGGCTGGTCGTGACGGTTCGCGTCGCCTTGCCGCGCCGGGTCCACGCACCAGACTGCTCGGTGGTCACGGCGTAGCCGTCCCCGGGGCGGGCGGCGTCGAGGGGGCGGATCGCGGTCACGGTCCGCAGCGGCTCGACGGTGACCCCGCGACGCTCGGCCAGGGCGAGGTAGTTCTTGACCAGGGTGTTCTTGGCGCCGACCTTGCACCCGACCATGCAGTTGCCGCACTCGGTGCAGCCCGTCCGGGCCGGGCCCTGTCCCCCGAAGTAGGGGTCGGGCACCGTCTCACCGGGCTCGCCGAAGAACACGGCGACCGGCGTCTTGCGGAAGGTGCCAGCGACGCCGAGGTCGTCGGCCGTCTCGCGCATCAGCTGCTCGACCGGGCCGTCGCAGGGGTTCTCGACGACCCCGAGCATCCGCTGCGCGGTGCGGTAGTGCGGCGCGAGCTCGGCCTGCCAGTCGGTGATGCCGGCCCACTGCGGGTCCCGGAAGAACGGCTCCGGGGGGACGTACAGCGTGTTGGCGTAGTTGAGCGAGCCGCCCCCCACTCCCGCGCCCGCGAGCACCAGACAGTGCGGCAGCTTGTGGATGCGCTGCACGCCGTAGCAGCCGAGACGCGGGGCCCAGAGGTAGCGCCGCAGGTTCCAGCTCGTGTCCGCGAAGTCCGCGTCGGCGAACCGTCGACCCGCCTCGTAGACCTGGACCCGGTAGCCCTTCTCGGCGAGCCGGAGCGCGGCCACCGACCCTCCGAAGCCCGAGCCGATCACCACGACGTCGTGGTCGTACGCCTGCGTCATACGCGGCAGCCTAGATGTCGGCCGGCCCCTCGGCTACTCCCGGGTAACGAAGCCCACAGGGCCAGGGGCCGCGGCTGCGCCGACTATCCGCCCAGGTAGGGCGAGACGACGACCTCGACGCGCTGGAACTCCTTGACGTCGCTGTAGCCGGTCGTGGCCATGGCCCGGCGCAGCGCTCCGACGAGGTTCGTCGTGCCGTCGGCCTGCCGTCCCGGGCCGAAGAGGATCTCCTCGAGCGAGGTCTGGGCGCCGAGCTCGATCCGCAGCCCGCGGGGCAGCTCGGAGTGGTGCGCCTCCGGCCCCCAGTGGTAGCCACGGCCCGGCGCGTCGGTCGCCCGGGCCAGCGCCGCACCGAGCATCACCGCGTCGGCGCCGCACGCGACCGCCTTGACGATGTCGCCCGACGTGCCGACGCCACCGTCGGCGATGACGTGGACGTAGCGGCCGCCCGACTCGTCGAGGTAGTCGCGCCGCGCGGCTGCGACGTCGGCCACCGCCGACGCCATCGGGGCGTGGATGCCGAGCGCGGTGCGAGTGGTGTGGGCCGCTCCGCCGCCGAAGCCGACGAGGACGCCGGCCGCCCCGGTCCGCATCAGGTGCAGGGCGGCCGTGTAGGACGCCGCGCCGCCGACGATGACGGGCACGTCGAGCTCGTAGATGAACCGCTTGAGGTTGAGCGGCTCGGCCCGGCCGGAGACGTGCTCGGCCGACACCGTGGTCCCGCGGATGACGAAGAGGTCGACGCCCGCATCGACGACCGTCTTCCAGTGCTGCTGGGTGCGCTGCGGCGAGAGCGCACCGGCCACGGTCACGCCGGCCTCGCGCAGCTGGCGCAGTCGCTCCGTGATGAGCTCGGGCTTGATCGGCTCGGCGTAGATCTCCTGCATCCGCGGCGTGGCCAGCACGGGGTCGAGACTCGCGATCTCGGCGAGCTGCGCGGTCGGGTCCTCATAGCGGGTCCAGAGCCCCTCGAGGTCGAGCACGGGCAGGGCGCCGAGCTTGCCGAGCGCGATCGCGGACTCGGGCGAGACGACCGAGTCCATCGGGGCCGCCATGACGGGGATGTCGAAGTGGTACGCGTCGATCTGCCACGAGACGGAGACCTCCTCCGGGTCGCGGGTGCGCCGGGAGGGCACCACCGCGATGTCGTCGAAGGAGTAGGCACGCCGCCCGCGCTTGCCTCTGCCGATCTCGATCTCAGTCACCCGGTCAGCCTAGCGATCGCACGGGGTCGGCTCGCCCACTCGTCCGTATGCCGCTGAGCGTGCTCCGCGCCCACGCCCCCGCCGAGTCCTCCCGCCGTTCGATCGGGTGCCGGCGAAGGCACGAGCCCGACACGTGCGCACTCGTGGCCGGCATGCCGGTCCGTCGCAGAAGTGCGCCCGGCAACGCGCACTGCTGCAGCAGCCCTGCCCACCTGCGGGAAGTGCGCACTCCTCACGAGCGTGAGGGAGGTCGGTCGACGGGGCCGGCCCAGCGGCATACGGCCTGCTCGTCAGCTGACGGAGTAGTTGGGAGCCTCCACGATGCCCTGGATGTCGTGCGGGTGGCTCTCCTTGAGCGAAGCGGAGGTGATGCGGACGAACGTGCCCTTCTGCTGCAGCTCGGGGATCGTCTGCGCGCCCACGTAGAACATCGACTGGCGCAGCCCACCGACCATCTGGTGCGCCACCTGCGACAGCGGGCCCCGGTAGGCGACGCGCCCCTCGATCCCCTCCGGGACGAGCTTGTCGTCGGAGTCGACCTCGGCCTGGAAGTAGCGGTCCTTGGAGTAGGACTTCTTGCCGCGGGAGCTCATCGCCCCGAGGGAGCCCATGCCGCGGTAGCTCTTGAACTGCTTGCCGTTGACGAAGATCAGCTCGCCCGGCGACTCCTCACAGCCTGCGAGGAGGGAGCCGATCATGACCGAGTCGGCGCCGGCGACGATGGCCTTGGCGATGTCACCGGAGTACTGGAGGCCGCCGTCGGCGATGACGGGGACGCCGGCCGCCCGCGCGGCGAGCGCGGCCGAGTGCACGGCGGTGATCTGCGGAGCGCCGACCCCGGTGACGATCCGGGTCGTGCAGATCGAGCCCGGCCCGACCCCGACCTTGATCGCGTCCGCCCCCGCGTCGACGAACGCCTGGGCGCCCTCGCGGGTCGCGACGTTGCCGCCGATGACCTGCACATCCCTGGTCGCCGGGTCCTTCTTCAGCCGGTCGACCATCTCGATGAGCATGCGCACGTGGCCGTGCGCCGTGTCGGCGACGAGGACGTCGACGCCGGCCTCGATGAGGGTGGTCGCGCGCTCCCAGGCGTCACCGAAGTAGCCGATGGCGGCCCCGACCATGAGACGACCGGCGCCGTCCTGGCTGGCGTTGGGGAACTGCTCGCCCTTGACGAAGTCCTTGACCGTGATCAGCCCGACGAGGTGCCCCTGGTCGTCGACGAGCGGGAGCCGCTCGCGCTTGTGCTGCCGGAGCAGGAGGGTCGCGTCCTCCCGGCTGATGCCCTCGGGGCCGGTGATGAGGGGCATCGGGGTCATGACCTCGTGCACGCGGGTCGTCGCCCACTCCTTGACCGGTGTGAAGCGCAGGTCCCGGTTGGTGACGATCCCGATCAGCTTCTTGTCGCCGTCGACGACCGGCAGCCCGGAGACGCGGTACTCCCCGCACTTCTGGTCGAGGTCCTCGAGCGTCGCGTCCGGGCCGATGGTGATCGGGTTGGAGATGATCCCGGTCTGGGTCCGCTTGACGAGGTCGACCTGGTAGGCCTGGTCGTTGATCGACAGGTTGCGGTGCAGCACACCGATGCCCCCCTGGCGCGCCATCGCGATCGCCATGCGCGCCTCGGTGACGGTGTCCATCGCGGCTGAGATGAGCGGCGTCTTGATGGTCAGCTCGCGGGTCAGCCGGGTCGACGTGTCGATGTCGTTGGGCGCCAAGTCGGTGTAGCCCGGCAGGAGCAGCACGTCGTCGTAGGTCAGGCCGAGGGTCTCGAACGGGGAGGGGACGTCATTCGTACCGAGGGGCATTGCGCAATTCTACGGGAGGTGCGCCCACGGCCCGGACCACCCGGATCTGCGGGGACGGACAGGACGGAGCCTAGGACGCGTCGGCCGGCGGCTCGGCCGGGAGGGACTCTGCGGGCGCGGGCGGTGGGGTCTCCTGGTCCGGTGCGGGGCCGGCGCCATCCACTGCGCCGGCCGGGTCATTCACCCCGGGGACCTCTGGCCCGGGGACGTCTGGCCCGGGGACGTCTGGCCCCGGAACCGCTGTCTCGGGGACGTCTGGCCCCGGAACCGCTGTCTCGGGGACGTCTGACTCGGGGACGTCTGACTCCGGCACCACTGACCCCGGCACCACTGACCCCGGCACCACTGCCTCAGGGACCACTGGCTCGGGCACCCCTGGCTCGGGCACCCCTGGCTCGGAGACCCCTGGCTCGGAGACCCTTGGCTCGGGCACGGTCGGCAAGGCCGGCGCCGAGGGTCCTGCTGGCGAGTCCGGAGGCGCCGGCACCGGGAGTGCCGGCTCAGCGGTTCGGCCGGGCGTCGGCCGGTCATCGCGGCCCTGCGGCGCCTTCCCCGACGCAGCGGGCGACCTCGTGCCGGCGTCGGCCGGTCGTCCGGTCTGCGGCGGGCGGTGCGAGGTGGTCGCCCGGTCGGGCTTCGCCGCCGTGTGGTCCCGGGCGACCTTCGCCCGGTCGGCCGTGGCGTCCGCCTCAGCGACATGGGGCTTCGGCTTCGGCGCATCCGCCGAACCCCGGTCCTCCGGCTGCCCCAGGCTTCGCGGCGCCGAGGCAGGGGTGTGGCCGGGCGGCGACGGAGCGGCCTCGCCGGGAGAACCGGTCCCGGACTCGAGCGGGTCTGCTCCAGCGGACTCGAGGTCGGTCGGCAGCACGGGGCGCGACGGGCTCTCCAGCCCCGCCACGACGAGGGCCCGGGACACGGTCAGGCCGGCCCACCTGGCGCGGCTCACATCCGAGCCGGACGCGCGACCGAGCGGCGAGGGGCCGAGGAGATGCGCGGGGCCCAACGCACTCGGCAGCACGGGGGACGCGGTCCGCCCGTCCGCACCGCGCACGACCACTTGCCCGGTCGTGTCACGCACGAGGGCGGCGCCATGGCCCGGAGCCTTCGGGCCGGGGGCGACCACGGCCGGCGCGGCGGAGGGGCGGCCCTCCGGCGTGGTCACGGCCGCGGCGACACCGGCGCCCGAAGCACCCACCGCGAGGGCTGCCAGGGCGGACAGCACGCGTCGGCGGCCTGCCCGGCGCACGGCGGGGGGCTGGCCCAGCGGGCGGTCCGCGTGCGCCGCCAGCGCAGCGAGCAGTCGCTCGACGGGCTCCTCGCCCGCGGCACGGCGTCCTGCGACGCGGTCAAGGAGGAGGTCGTCGGCGACCAGGTCACTCAAGGGGATCGGCTTGGTCACGCCACATCACCAGCCTCCAGCTCGGCGATCATGGTGCGCAGTCGTCCCAGGGCTCGGTGCTGGGCCACCCGCACCGCTCCGGTCGACATCCCGAGGGCGTCGGCGGTCTCCTCGGTCGACAGCCCCACGGCGACCCGGAGGATCAGGATCTCGCGCTGCGCGTCGGGCAGCCGCCTCATCAACGAGAGCGCGGTCGCCGCCTCGTCGCGGACGACGGCGGCCGCCTCGGGCGTGGGCGCCTCGTCGACCCGGTCGGGGACGTCGCCGACCGGTGTCGGGCCGCGCATCGCCGCGCGCTGCACGTCCGCGACCTTCCGTGCCGTGATGCGGTAGACGAAGGCCTCGAAGGGCAGGCCCCGCTCCTCGTAGGTGGGCACGGCGGTCAGAACGGCCATGCACACCTCCTGGGCGACGTCCTGGGCAAGGTCCTCGGCGCCGAAGCGACCGAGCCGGACACGGGCGTACCTCACGGCCAGATCGCGAACCCGTCGCAGCAGGTCGTCGCGCGCGGCAGCGTCCTGGGGTGCACGAGAGGCGAGCTCACCGAGGGAGGTGGGAGTGTCCACACCTTCCATCGCCGCGTCCGCGCGTCGCGTTACTCCGGACCGCGCGGTCCAGATGAGTCCCATCGGTTGCCGAACCCCCGACATCTCCCGCACTGGGTCCCACCCACCAGGACCCACGGGCTGCGTTTTCACATCTTACGTGCGGTCACCTCCCGGCGGGCGGCAACCGACCTGTGAGCTCGGAGCAATACCTGCCATCTCGAGGGGATTTCTTGAACAAGTCTTGAAACTTCTGGCCTTCAATCGTGACCGCGCCCCCCGTTAGTTTCGAGCCACGGCGCCGTGAGCGGTGCATGCGGCAGAGCAGCCTGCCGCCGAAGCGAAAGACGAGGACGACCACACCATGGCCGAGATCACCCGCCTCCCGGGTCCGGTGGCGGATCTGTGGGACTGGCAGCTCGAGGGGGCATGCCGGGGCGTCAGCCCCGAGGTCTTCTTCCACCCCGAGGGCGAGCGCGGTCCCCGACGCCGCAACCGTGATGCCGCCGCCAAGGCGGTCTGCGCCGCCTGCCCGGTCCTGGCCGAGTGCCGCAGCCACGCGCTGCAGGTGCGCGAGCCCTACGGCGTCTGGGGCGGCCTCACCGAGACGGAGCGAGAGCTCTTCTACGGCGAGCCCACCGACGCTCCGGTCCGCACCATCGCCACGGCCTCCTGACGCCGGGGACCCGGGGAGCGAGCCCAGCGGCATACGCCCCCCGGGCCGGGACGACGAAGGGCCACCCTCGGCTGAGGGTGGCCCTTCGCGAAGGGGGAAGGTCAGTGACCGTGGCCGTGGCCGTGGCCGTGGCCGGCCGGCTCCGACTCCTCCTCGGGCTTGTCGACGACGAGCGTGTCCGTCGTCAGGATCATCGAGGCGATCGACTCGGCGTTGCGCAGTGCCGAGCGCGTCACCTTGACCGGGTCGATGACCCCGGCCGCGATGAGGTCGCCGTACTCACCCGTGGCGGCGTTGAGGCCCTGACCGAGCGGGAGCTCGGCCACCTTGGAGGTCACGACGTAGCCCTGGTGTCCGGCGTTCTCGGCGATCCACCGCAGGGGCTCCTGAACCGCCTTGCGGACGATCGTCGCACCGGTCGCCTCGTCACCCTCGAGCCCGAGCCCGTCGATGACCTCGGCGGCGTGGATGAGGGCCGTGCCGCCGCCGGCGACGATACCCTCCTCGATCGCGGCGCGCGTCGCCGAGATGGCGTCCTCGATCCGGTGCTTCTTCTCCTTGAGCTCCACCTCGGTGTGCGCGCCGACCTTGATGACGCAGACGCCACCGGCGAGCTTGGCGAGGCGCTCCTGGAGCTTCTCGCGGTCCCAGTCGGAATCGGTGCGCTCGATCTCGGACTTGATCTGGTTGACGCGACCGGCCACCTCGGACGCGTCACCGGCGCCGTCGATGATCGTCGTGTTGTCCTTGGTGAGGACGACGCGACGGGCCTGGCCGAGCACGGTCAGGTCGGCCTGGTCGAGCTTGAGGCCGACCTCCTCGGCGATGACCTGGCCACCGGTGAGGATCGCGATGTCCTGCAGCATGGCCTTGCGGCGGTCCCCGAACCCGGGCGCCTTGACGGCCGCCACGGTGAACGTGCCGCGGATCTTGTTGACGACGAGCGTCGACAGGGCCTCGCCCTCGACGTCCTCGGCGATGATCAGCAGCGGCTTGCCGGACTGGACGACCTTCTCGAGCACCGGGAGGACGTCGGCGACGGCCGAGATCTTGCCCTGGTTGATCAGGACGTAGGCGTCCTCGAGGACCGTCTCCATGCGCTCGGTGTCGGTCACGAAGTAGGCCGACAGGTAGCCCTTGTCGAACTGCATGCCCTCGGTGAACTCGAGCTCGGTCGCCGTCGTCGAGGACTCCTCGACGGTGATGACGCCGTCCTTGCCGACCTTGTCGAAGGCCTCACCGATGAGGGCGCCGAGGGTCGAGTCCTGCGCGGAGAGGGTCGCGACCGAGGCGATCTCCTCCTTGCCGTTGACGTCGCGGGCGATCTCGAGCAGGCGGTCGTTGACCGCGCTGACGGCCTTGTCCATGCCGCGCTTGAGGGCGGCGGGGGCGGCCCCGGCGGCGACGTTGCGCAGGCCCTCCTTGACCATCGCCTGGGCGAGGACCGTCGCGGTGGTCGTGCCGTCACCGGCGATGTCGTTCGTCTTGGTGGCGACCTCCTTGGCGAGCTGGGCCCCGAGGTTCTCGTAGGGGTCCTCGAGCTCGATCTCGCGGGCGATCGTGACACCGTCGTTGGTGATGGTGGGAGCGCCCCACTTCTTGTCGATGACGACGTTGCGGCCCTTCGGGCCGAGCGTCACCTTGACGGCATTGGCGAGCGCGTCGACGCCGCGCTCCAGGGACTTTCGGGCGGAGTCGTCGAACTCCAGTTGCTTGGCCATGGTGTTCCTTCTGGCAGGTGGTGCGCGAAACGGTGGGCGAATGAACCGCACCCCGGTGCGACCCCGAGGGGCGCCACCGGGGTGCGGTCAGAGCATGTGACTGCTGGCAGGCACTCAGCCGACGACGGCGAGGACGTCGCGGGCGGAGAGGATGAGGTACTCCTCGCCGCCGTACTTGACCTCGGTGCCGCCGTACTTGCTGTAGATGACCTTGTCGCCGACCTTGACGTCGAGCGGGACGCGCTGGTCGCCGTCCTCGTTCCAGCGACCGGGGCCGACGGCGAGGACCTCGCCCTCCTGCGGCTTCTCCTTCGCCGTGTCCGGGATGACCAGGCCGGACGCAGTGGTCTGCTCGGCCTCGAGGGACTTGACGACGATGCGGTCTTCGAGCGGCTTGATGGAAACCGACACGGTGGTGACCTTCCCTTCGGGATGTCGAATGTTCAGTCTGGACGCGTTCTTGATCTCCGTGAGGCTGGCCGCCGTCGCGGGGGTCGGCCGTTCTCCGGAGAGAACTGGCACTTTCGAGGTGAGAGTGCCAACAAGCAGAAATCTAGGTTTCAGTTAGCACTCGGTCAAGTCGAGTGCCAACACACGGCGGCTCAGGGCCCTTGCCGGGCCTCCGCCGAGGGGACCGTGAAAGGCCCGCGTGGCCGGATCCGTGGCGCGAGACACCCCATGCCGGATGCCGCTGGGCTCGCTCCCCGGCGCCCGCCCCGGCCCAGCCCGGCCGCGCCTGCGAGGATTCCCGCATGGATGCTGCGATGGTCGATCGGCTCGCCGCTGGAGAGGGCTGGGCGCTGCTCCAGTCCCTGCCGCCCTATGACGAGTCCAGCGCACTGCAGCTCCAGGACAAGCTCCGCGAGGCCTTCGACCCCGAGCTCGTCGCAGCAGCCATGGCGCAGTCCCGACTGAGAGCGCGGGCCCGTGACAAGTTCGGCGACTTCGCCGCCGGGATGCTCTTCACCCCGGACGGCCTCGAGCAGGCGACCCGCCTCTCCCTCGCCGCACGCCACGCCCACCGGTTCGCCGCGGCCGGTGTCCGCGAGGCCTACGACCTCGGCTGCGGCATCGGGTCCGACGCGATGGCGTTCGCCGGGCTCGACCTGCTCGTGCGGGCCGTCGACTCGGATCCGACCACCGCGCGCGTCGCCGCTGCCAACCTGCGCCACTGGCCGGGTGCACGGGTGACGTGCGCCCGGGCCGACGAGGTCCGGCTCCCCCTCGGCGAGGCCACCCGCCACCTGGGCGTCTGGCTCGACCCCGCCCGGCGCGTCTCGGGAGTGGCAGACATCCGGGGCCGTGCCAAGCGCGTCTTCTCCCTCGACGCCATCTCGCCGTCCTGGGACGAGGTGCAGCAGTTCGCCGCCCAGGCCCCGGCGGCCGGCGCCAAGCTCTCGCCCGCCTTCCCCCACGCCGCCCTGCCGCCCGGTGCTGAAGCCCAGTGGAGCTCGTGGAACGGCGAGGTGCTCGAGTGCGCGGTGTGGTGGGGCGCCGTGGTCACCCAGCCCGGCCGCACCGCCGCGGTGTGCTCCGCCGACGCCACCCACGTCATCACGGAGGCCGAGGCGGCCCCGGCACGCGAGACGCCGGCTCTCCCGTCGTTGACGTCCCTCCACGAGTGGCTCTACGAGCCGGATCGCGCCGTCATCCGGGCCGGCCTGACCCCAGCCCTGGTCGCCGCGGTGGACGGAGCCGAGCTGGGAGCCGGCGTCGGGTACGTGACGAGCCCAGCGGCATACGACATCCCGTGGGCACGGCGCTACCGCGTCCTCGAGGCCATGCCGCTCTCCCCCAAGGCCTTGTCACGATGGCTGCGCGACCACGGCCACGACCGCGTCACGATCAAGAAGCGGGGGGTCACGCTCGACGCTGACCTGCTCCGTCGGCAGCTGAAGATGACCGGGCGCGGCAAGGGGGGCTCCGAGGCGACCCTCGTCCTCACCAGGGTGGCCGGGCACCAGGTGGCGCTGGTCGTCACCCCGGGTTGAGCGTCAGGACCACGGCGTCGCCGGCCGCTCGACGGCCACCCCGTCCACGGTGAGGTCCACACGCTCACCGTAGAAGCAGATGAGACCGGCCACGGGCGTCGCGTCGTGAAGCGGATCCTCGTAGGCCCACGCCAGGTCGGGGACGATCGTGTCGCCCGCCCGCGCCGACCAGTAGGTGGCGACGCCCTTGTACGCGCAGACGGTGTGCGTGTCGGAGGGGACGAGCAGGTCCTGCCGGACGTCCTCCCTCGGCAGGTAGTAGCGCGCCGGCAAGCCCGTCTCGAAGAGCAGCGTGGGCCGTCGTGAGTCGGCGAGGATCTGGCCGTGGACCGCGATCACCACGTGTCGGGAGCTGCGCAGGCAGTCGATACGGCTGAAAGGGTCATGCGGATGGCCCATCACCGGCTCGTCCTCCTCGGTCCACTGCGAGAAGGCGTCCCAGTCCAGCACCACGTATCCGTCGAGGTCCGGGTCGGCAGGCTGGAACGCCGCGCCTGGGAGGTCGCCCCATCCGCCCCGGACCGTCAGCGGAGACCCGGGCGCCGTGTGCACTGAGAACGGCGTGCGCGGGTCGAGGACGGGCGGGCCGTCGCTCCCTACTGCCGCGGCCTGATCGCTGCCCACCGGTGCGTCCCAGGGGACGAGCCGACCCGCGATGTCCGCCGCCGGCACCGCATAGCTCGGGATGACTCGGCGTGGTTCCCAGACGAGCCGCGCCCGTGTGGAGTCGACGATCGTCACGCCGGCTAGGACCGCACGGACCCGCTTCTCCACGGGGTGGGTGCGCAGCTCGGGAAGGGCCCGACCGAGCACCCTCGTCATTCGCAGGGCCATGCGCCACCGTATCGCGGCGAAGAAGCCGGCTCACAGGGCCGCGTCAGGCTGGGCTCCCGTCCACTGGACCGCCTCGGCCCCGGCGCGGTTGGCTGCCTCGAGGGCCTCCCGCCGCGTCCCGCCGGCCGCGAGCGCTGCCGCGAGGGCACCACAGAAGGCGTCGCCGGCACCGACCGTGTCCACGACGTCAGCGTCATCGAGCCGTATGCCGCTGACCTCCTCCCCGTCCCACCTGGCCCCCGCTGCCCCGAACGTCACGAGCAGCGACCCGGGGATGAGGTCGGAGTCGGCGAGCTCGCGCATCTCGGACTCGTTGACGACGAGGGGGTCGGCGAGATCGATGACGTCGTGGGGCAACCAGGTGTACGGCGCGAGGTTGATGATGACGCGGGCGCCCGCCTCCGCTGCCTGCCGGGCGGCCCCCGCGACGACGGCAGCGGGGACCTCGAGGGTGCACAGCAGGACGTCTCCGGGGCCGAGGGCCGCGGCGGTCACGGACTGCTCCTCGACCCGCTCGTTGGCTCCGGGGACGACGATGATGACGTTCTCGCCGTGCTCGTCGAGGGTGATGTAGGCGGTTCCCGTGGGCGCGTCGGCGCACTGCGGGACCTCGGTGCGGACACCGTGGCGGTTGAGCCGGTCGAGGTAGGCGGCGCCGGCGTCGTCGGCACCGACCCGACCGATCATGACGACGTCAGCCCCCGCGCGTCGGGCGGCCATCGCCTGGTTGCCGCCCTTGCCGCCGGCGAACCGTCCGGCCGACTCGCCGAGGACGGTCTCACCGGGCCCCGGCAGCCGAGCCACCCGGGTGACCACGTCGACGTTGAGCGAGCCGAGCACGGCGACGCGCCCCATCAGCGAGCCCCCGCCTGGCGAAGGATCGACTCTCGCCACAGGTCGACGTAGCGGTCGTGGTCGACGCCGAGCGCCACTCGCACCCGAACCGGCGGTTCACCGTGCGGGTCGTGGGACAGGTCGCCGCTCCAGTCGCGCCGGTCCACGATCGTGCGGCCCCGGGACCAGTGGCCGGCGAGCTCGACCCGGATCGGCAGCACCTGCGTGGTCAGGGCATCGGGGTCGATGACGGCGCAGACCGCACCGGCGTCGCCGATCGTCGCCGCATCGCGACCGAAGCGGTCGCACTGGAACTGGATCAGCCGGCCGGCCAGCTCGGCCCCGGTGCCGCCGCCCACCGCGACGAGCTCGGCTGCCTGCTCGCGGCTCACCACCGGGTCGTAGAAGACGTCGAGCCCGTACATCGTCACCGGGATGGACAGCTCCGCTGCCGCATCGAGCGCGATGGCGGCGGCCTCCGGGTCGTGGAAGACGTTGAACTCCGCCGACGCGGTGGCATTGCCCACCTGAGCGGCCCCACCCATGAAGACGATCTCCGCGATCCCCCGGGCGACGTCAGGGTAGGTCCGCAGCAGCAGGGCGATGTTGGTCATCGGCGCGGTCGGGACGACCGTCACGTGCTCGCCGGAGGCGGCGGCGGCCAGGCAGACGTCGCGCAAGAGCTCGACGGCGTGACGGGTGTCGGGCTGCACGGTCGGGCGCCGCCAACCGAGGTCGCCCATGCCGTCGTCACCGTGGACGTGCCTCGCGTCGTGCGGGTGCTCGAGCAGGGGCCGGGCCGCCCCGCGGGACACCGGCACGTCGGTCCGCCCGACCGTCTCGAGCACGCTCAGGGTGTTGCGGACGACGTCGTCAACGGGCGCGTTGCCACCGACACACGTGACCGCACGCAGGTCGAGGGCAGGATGCGTCGCGGCCAGCAGGAGTGCACAGGCGTCGTCGACCCCGGTGTCGACATCGAGGACGATCGGTTTCGGCTCTCCGGTCACATCGGCAAGGTATCGCCCCGAACCCGTCCCCCGTCGAGGCCGGAGACCCACGGCTCCGTGGGTATGGGCGGGGCGTGCTCGTGACCCGACCTCGCAACCGCTCCCGATCGTCCACCATCGCCGCCCTGGTGGTCGCCGCGCTCGCCTCGGCGTGCACCGGCCCGAGCGGCACGCCCACCCCGGTGGCGCCGACCGGAGCGGCGTCAGCGCCGGCCGGGGCGACCACACCGGCTGCCACCGGTGCCACGACCGCATCGTCCACGGCGACGCCGACCTCCCCCGCACCATCCTCCGGCCCGACCTCCCCACCGCCGGATGACCCGAGCTCCGAGCGGTGCGCCCGCGCCATCGTGCAGGACATGACCGCGGCACAGCGCGCCGGCCAGCTCATCATGGTCGGGCTCGACGCCAACGCCGCACGCGGCAGCCTCGACGGGCTCATCCGCGACCGCCACGTCGGTGGTGTCATCCTGCTCGGCGGGTGGTCGGGCGGAGCGGACGTGGTCCGGGCCACGACGAAGCACCTCAACTCCGTCGCCGACGGCTCGGGTGGCGCTCCCGGGCTGCTCCTCGCCGCCGACCAGGAGGGCGGCCGCGTCCAGCAGCTCCGTGGCGACGGTTTCACTCGGATCCCGAGCGCCCTCGACCAGGGGTCGCTGGCACCGACCGAGCTGGCGCGCCGGGCGAAGACGTGGGCGCAGCAGCTGCACGCGGTCGGGATCAACGTCAACCTGGCTCCCGTCGCCGACACGGTTCCTGCGAGCATCGGGCGCGACAACGACCCGATCGGCCAGTGGGACCGCCAGTTCTCGTCCGATCCCGACGTCGTGGCCAGCCGGGTCGCGGCGTTCGTCGAGGGAATGCACCAGGGACGGGTCGCCACGGCCGTCAAGCACTTCCCCGGCATCGGTCGGATCACGGGCAACACCGACCTCACGACGGACGGGATCGTCGACCGGACGACGACACGGACGGACAGCTTCCTGCGTCCGTTCGCCAGTGGCGTCAAGGCCGGGACGGATCTCGTCATGGTCGGGTCGGCGGTCTACAGCCGCATCGACCCCGGAGTGCAGGCGGTGTTCTCCCGGCGCATCGTGACCGACCTGCTGCGGGGCCGGCTGGGCTATCGGGGTGTCGTGGTCACCGACGACGTCGGCGCCGCCAAGGCCGTCGCAGACACCCCTGTGGGGCAACGGGCGACGAGGTTCGTCGAGGCCGGTGGCGACATCGTCCTGACGGCGCGGCCGAGCACGGTCCCGACCCTGCATCGTGCGCTGACCAGCCGGATGAGCGCGAACGCCCGCTTTGCGTCGAAGGTCTCCGCGGCAGCGACCCGCATCATGACGCTCAAGGCGGCTCTGGGTCTCGTCGGCTGCGACTGACCTCCCCGCCACCCTTCGCATTCGATGTGATCGATCGAGGAATGACCCGATCGATCACATCGAACCGCAGGGCTTGGGTCAGGACTGGACCAGCTCGACCGGCATCGACGAGTCCGTCGGCAGGCTGAGCTCGCTCGGCTCGCGCCCCTTGGCCACGATCTGCGCCCCGAGCGCCGCGACCATGGCTCCGTTGTCGGTGCACAACCCGGGGCGGGGGACGCGCAGTGCGATCCCGGCCTTCGCGCACCGCTCCTCCGCGAGCGCCCGCAGGCGGGAGTTGGCCGCGACGCCACCGCCGATGAGGAGGTGGTCGACCCCGTGGTCCTTGCAGGCGAGGACCGCCTTGCGTGTCAGCACGTCGACGACGGCCTCCTGGAACGATGCGGCCACGTCGGCCACCGGCACCGACTCGCCGTCCCGGTGCCGCGTCTCGACCCACCTCGCCACGGCGGTCTTGAGGCCGGAGAAGGAGAAGTCGAAGCGATGGCGGTCCATGTCGCGGCCCGAGGTCAGGCCACGGGGGAAGTCGATGGCGATCCGGTTGCCTTCACGCGCGGCCCGGTCGATGTGCGGGCCGCCCGGGAAGGGCAGGCCGAGGACTCGGGCGACCTTGTCGAAGGCCTCCCCCGCGGCGTCGTCCATCGTCGAGCCGAGCGACCGGACGTCGTTGGTGACGTCGGGCACGAGGAGGAGCGACGAATGTCCACCTGAGACGAGCATGGCCATCGTCGGCTCGGGCAGCGGTCCGTGCTCGACGATGTCGACCGCCACGTGCGACGCGAGGTGGTTGACCCCGTAGATCGGCCGGTCGAGCGCCACCGCGAGGGCCTTGGCCGCGGCCACCCCGACGAGGAGCGAGCCGGCGAGACCCGGGCCCGAGGTGACGGCGATCGCGTCCAGGTCACGGAGGCCGACCCCGGCGTCGTGACACGCCCGCTCGATCGTCGGCACCATGGCCTCCAGGTGGGCACGGCTCGCCACCTCGGGGACCACCCCTCCGAAGCGGGCGTGCTCGTCGACGCTGCTGGCGACCGTGTCGACGAGCAGGGTCTGCCCGCGCACGATGCCGACCCCGGTCTCGTCGCACGAGGTCTCGATGCCGAGCACGAGGGGTTCGTCAGCCATGGGTACCTCCGATGAGCTTGCGCATGACGAGGGCGTCGACGTCACCCGGTTGGTAGTAGCGGCGCCGCACCGAGATGACGTCGAACCCGGTCCGCTCGTAGAGGCGCCTCGCCGGGTCGTTGTCGGCGCGGACCTCGAGGAGCAGCGCCGTCGCGCCGTGCTGCTCGGCCCGTCGCACGAGGTCGTCGAGGAGCCGTCGGCCGAGCCCACGCCCCTGCACCTCCGGAGCCGCGGCGATCGTCATGATGTCGGCGACCTCCCCCGCCACGTCGATGCCCCCGTAGCCGACGACCCGGTCGCCGTCGACCGCGACGACGTAGTCCCGTCTGGGCCGGGCGGCGAGCTCGGCCCACCACGTCTCGGCGGACCAGGCGTGGTCGGCGAAGAGGTCGGTCTCGAGCGCCGCGACCGACTCGATGTCGGTCCACTCGAGCTCGCGGAGCAGCGCGCCGCTCATCCGAGGGTGGACTTCTGGCTGGGTGGAGCGCTCGAGACATCCGGCCGGCGCAGATAGAGCGGCTCCAGGCCGTCCAACGGGTCACCGGTGGCGAGCCGGCGGACGGCGAGGTCGGCGAGGGCGCCCGCCGACACGTCACGAGGGAGCCGTATGCCGCTGGGCTCGCTCCCGTCGTCGGCCGACGTCGCGAACTCGGCCGGGTAGAGGAGCGGGCCACGGCCGGCCGCGGGCAGGCTCCGCCAGGCGATGTCGAGGTCGGCAGGCCGGCTGACGACAGGCCCGGCCAACCGGGTGAGCCCGCGGTCGTCGAGGACGAACTCAGCGGCATACACCTCCTTGCGGCGGGCGTCGGTGGCGACGAGGAGGCCGCCACGGCGACCACCCAGCCACGCCTCGTGCGCGAGGGCGTCGAGGCTGCACAGGCCGTGGACCGGAAGCCCGAGCGCGAAGGCGAAGGTGCGGGCCGACACGATCCCCACGCGCAGGCCGGTGAAGGGCCCGGGACCGACACCGACGACGACACCCGTGACGTCACCCGGTGCCGCCCCCGCGTCGTCGAGGACGGACCGGATCCCGGGCGCCAGGTGCTCGGCATGGGCCCGGGCGTCGAGGGTCGCTGCTTCGCCGACGACCCGGGCGCCGTCGTGCAGCGCGACGCTGATCGCCGTGGTGGAGGTGTCGATGCCGAGGATGAGCACGGTGGTCAGGCTATCCGGCCCCGACCGGATGGCCCGAAAGCCGCTCGTCAGCTGTGCGCGGCGGGGGCCGGCGGCTGCACCCGCGGCACGCGCGGAGCGGTCGCGGGCCGGTCGAGGAACCCTGCGGCGAGGAAGAGCAGCGCGAGCACCGTGAGCGGGACCACCACGGCCCCGGTGGAGGTGCCCAGCAGGTCCCGCATCGCGGGTCCCTCAACGCTCGACTCGGTGAAGAACCGGATCACAACGAGCGTGAACGGCAGAGCCGCGTCCGCGAGCAGGAGCTCGGCGGCGCGCATCGGGCGACGCAGACCGAGGACCGCGATGGGCAGCGCCAGCACGAGGGCGATGATCGGGACCGACGGGAGCTCGATGTCAACGAAGAGCGTGATCGCCGCCCAGGCCGTGAAGACGACCAGGGCCGCGACGAGGACCATGAGCGCCACGGGCTCGGACCGCGCCGCGAGGAGGCTCAGGCCGACGATCGGCCCGAGCACCGCGGCGGCGATCAGGACGGCGGTCCAGCCGCCCGGATCCTCGAAGGCGTAGCCGAGGGCGAAGAGCACCCCACCGAGGACGAACAGGGACGTGAGTGCCACAGCGGTTCTGCGAAGGATGGTTGCGAGTGACATGGGACAACACCTGCCTTCCTGCTTTCAGGCTGGTGCGGACCGGGGGTCCCGCGGCAGGGCCGAAAGACCCGGTCTGCGTCTCAGATCGAGGCGAGCACCGAGTCGCTGAGCCGCTCCCACCGTGGCCCGACGGCGTGGAGACGCGCCGTGCGCACCTCTTCGCCCGTGAGCGTGATGCCCAGGCGGTCGCTCGACAGCTGCTCGGCCATGCCCGCTCCCCACTCGATGACGGTCACGCTCTGGTCGAGATCGGCGTCGAGGTCGAGGTCGTCCAGCTCCATGGCGCTGCCGAGACGGTAGGCGTCGACGTGCACCAGCGCCGGACCGCCCACCAGCGAGGGGTGGACGCGGGCGATGACGAACGTCGGTGACGTGATCGGCCCGCGGACGCCGAGCCCCTCTGCCAAGCCCTGCGTCAGCGTGGTCTTGCCCGCTCCGAGGTCGCCGGTGAGGACGAGGACGTCCCCCGCGCGCAGGAGCCGGCCGAGCCTTCTGCCGAAGGCCCGGGTGTCCTCTGGCGTCTCCAGCATCACCTCACGACTCACGGTGTACCTCCTCCTTTGATCCTGCTGCGACCTTGGCTCGACGCAGCCGAGCCAGCGCTCTGGCCCGCTCGGCCCTGGCCGCCTCGTCGGCCTCCAGCTCGATGCGGCGCTGACGGCGGTTCTTCGCGACGTCCGTGACGACCTTGCGCACCCGCGGCCGACGGGGCAGGTCCATGTGCTCCTCGCGGGCGCGGACGCCCTCTTCGACCAGCTCGAGCAGGTGCGCGCTGAGGAGGTCCGGGTGCTCGAGCATGATGATGTGCCCGGCGTCGTTGACGACGACATGCTCCGCACCCGGGATCCCCTCGACGATGAGCTCGCTGTGCGCCGGCGGGGTGAGGACGTCCTCACGGCCGTTGAAGACCAGGGTCACCGAGTCCTTGAACTCGGCGAGCGCGGGCCGCTTGTCGAAGCCGTCGAAGGTCAGCAGGTAGTCGTTGATGACGTCGAACGGGGTGCTGAGGAGCATGTCGGCGGTGTAGCGGACCACCTTGCGCGGCACCGGTGACGCGAAGGAGTTCTGGTCGACGAGGAACTCCTCGACGTCGCGACCGACGCGGCGCAGACGTCTGACCAGCTCGGGCCGCTCCCCGAGGGGACCGAGCAGGGACGGACCCAGGCGCTCGAGCAGGAGCCGGCCCAGCGTCGCGCTCCGGCCGCCGTTGGCAAGGGTCAGCCCACCCGCGCTGGTGCTGATGAAGGCTGCCCCCACGACGCGGTCACGGATGAGGTCAGGGTGTCGTTCGCCCAGGGCGAGCATGGTCATGCCGCCCATCGAGTGGCCGGCCAGGACGAGGCGGCCCTCGGGCACGGCGTCCTCGATCACAGCCCGGAGGTCCTCGCCGAGCTGGTCGATGACATAGGAGTCGCTCGCACCGGGGCCGGACTGGCCGTGGCCTCGGTGGTCCCAGCTGACGACCCGGAAGCCGGCCGCCTTGAGCGCCCGCCGCTGGTACACCCAGGACTTGAGGCTCAGGCAGTAGCCGTGGGTGAAGACCACGGTCGGCAGCCGGGTGGGGTCGTCGCCGCGGGTGAGGCCCGCGGCAGCGGCGGCAGCCGCCTCCGGCGCCGGCTCGTCGATCTCGAGGTGCAGCGCGACTCCGTCCGAGGTGAGCACGACCCGCTCCTCGTCCGGCGTGATCTCGAGCTGCTCCGTGGTCTCCAGCGCGTCGAGCGCCGCCCGGTGCCGTCCCGCCCGGTCGGCAGCGATGCCCGCTGCCACGCCGGCGGCGACACCGGCGGCACCGAGGACGATGCCGAGCAGTGGGTTCCGGCTGGCCGGGCTCATGCGCCGGCTCCCTGGTCGGACCCGCCGCTCCAGAGTCTGGGGACCCGGGCCCCGATCCGGGCGACGATCTCGTAGCTGATGGTGTCGGTGGCGTCGGCCCAGTCCTGCGCCGTCGGTCCCTCGGACGGACTGCCGAACAGCGTCACCACGTCGCCGGCGACCGCATCACTGCCAGGACCCAGGTCGACGACGAACTGGTCCATGCAGACCCGGCCGGCGACCGTCGTGGACAGGTCCCCCACCCGCACCGGGCCGACGTTCGTCGCCTCGCGCGGAATGCCGTCGGCGTAACCCGCGGGGACCAGACCCACGACGGTGTCCGACTCGGGTGCGTAGACGTGCCCGTAGCTGATGCCTCGACCCGCGGGCCACCGCTTGACGAGGGCGAGCCGCGCCCGAAGCGTCATGACCGGGCGCAGACCGAAGTCGTCGTCGACCTGGGGCACCGGGGAGAGGCCGTAGATCGCGATCCCCGGCCGCACGAGGTCGGCGTGCGCGTCGGGATGGACCAGGGTCGCCGCCGAGTTGGCCAGGTGCCGCACCTCCGGGCGGACGCCGGCCCGCTCGGCGAGGGCGACGGCCTCGAAGAACGTGTCCTGCTGCGCGAGGACGGTGGGGTGCTCGGGCGCGTCGGCCATGGCGAAGTGCGTCCAGACCCCGACGACGGAGATCGCGCCCTCGGCCTCCAACCTCCGGGCATGGACGACGAGCGCCGGCCAGTCGGGCCCGTGGGCGCCGCCCCGACCCAGTCCGGTGTCGACCTTGAGGTGCACACGGGCGGATCGGCCCTGCTCCCGCGCTGCCGCGGCGATGGCGTCCAGGGTCCACGGCGCCGACGCGGACAGGTCGATGTCGCGCCGGACCGCCCCGGAGAAGTCGCTGCCCGGCACCGAGAGCCACGCGAGGAGCCGTGTGGTGACACCGGCGTCCCGCAGCGCGCAGGCCTCGGCCAGCTGGGCGACACCGAGCCAGTCCGCGCCGGCCCGCACGGCGGCCCTGGCCACCGGCAGGAGGCCATGCCCGTAGGCGTCGGCCTTGACGACCGCCATGAGCTGCGACTGCGCAGCCCGGGCACGCAGGGTGCGGATGTTGTGCTCGAGGGCGTCCAGGTCGATCTCCGCCCAGACGGTCAGTCCGGCGGTCGTGTCAGTGGAGTTCATCGAGCGCATCTTCGCACGGGTCGACGGTCGCGCCGCGCGGCAGTGACCTGATACTCGTTCACCGTTGGCTCCGGGATCCGCCCGGGCTACCTCAGGAGTCCCTCAGGGCCGCCTCAGGGCTGCCTCAGGGCTGCCTCAGGGCTGCCTCACGTCTCACGCCGGCCTCCACCGAACGGACACTGGACTCCCTGCGGGCGCTCCCCTCAGGCCCGCCGGAGCAGGTCGCGGATCGTCGGCCGCAGCGCCTCGGCCACGGCAAGGGCGCGCAGCGGCCCTCCGCCGGAGGCGCGGTCGGCCGCGACACCGTGGACGAGGGCGGCGAGCGAGCCGGCGTCGAGCGGGATGAGCCCCGCGGCGAGGAGCATCCCCGCGACGCCGGCCAGCACGTCACCCGCGCCCGCCGTGGCCAGCCAGGCCGGCGCCTCGGCCTGGGATCGGACGGGTCCCTCTGGGTCCGGGCCCACGACGAGGGTGGTCGACCCCTTGAGCAGCACCGTCGCACCGGTCCGCTCGGCCGCGAGGCGGGCATACCGGACCGGCTCGCGCTCCACCTCCGCCCGCGTGACGGGCGCCGACCCGTCGAGCCGCGTCAGCAGCCGGGCCAGCTCGCCGGCGTGCGGAGTGAGCAGGGTGGGCGCGTCGCGGTGTCCGTCCAGCAGGTCGAGACCACCGGCATCGACGACGACGGGCAGGTCGCCGGCGACGGCGTCACGCGCCCCCTGCAGCTGCGCAGCCGCCCCGGCCCCGGTCGACTCGGGATCGAGGCCGGGCCCGATGAGCCAGGCCTGGACCCTGCCCTCGCCGACGACGGCCTCGGGGACCGCTCTCCGGACGAGCTCGGTGGGCGTCGGTGTGCCGACGTAGCGGACCATGCCGACGCCCGACTCGACCGCGGCGGTCACCGCGAGCACGGCCGCCCCCGTGTAGCGCTCACCGCCGGCGACGACGCCGAGCACGCCTCGCGAGTACTTGTCGTCGCCCGGTCCCGGAACCGGCCAGAGCCCCGCGACGTCGTCATGGTTCAGCCGCTCCACAGCCGAGGACACCTCATCGGTGTCGAGCCCGATGTCGACGACCGTCAGCCGCCCGGTGGCTCCCTCTCCTGCCGGCAGCAGATGGGCCGCCTTGGGGACACCGAACGTCACGGTCTCGTCAGCCCACACGGCGTCCCCGTCCGGGTCGAGACCGTCAGGGTCCAGGCCGCTCGCGACGTCGACGGCAACCACCCAGGCGTCATCGGCGATCGCGTCGACGAGACCGGCAGCCGCGGGACGAAGTCCGGGCCGGCCGCCGATACCCACGATGCCGTCGAGGACGAGGTCGCCCTCGGCGACCGCCCGGGCCGCCCGCGACGGGTCCTCCGCCGCGACGACAACCGCAGCCCCGGCCAGCTCCGCGGCCTGCAGGCCCGCCTCGTGCACACCGGCGCGGCCGGAGTCCGGCAACAGGACCACAGCGCAGGCAAAGCCTGCGTCGGAGAGGAGCCCAGCGGCATACAGCGTGTCTCCCCCGTTGTCACCGGCGCCGACGAGCGCGACGACGGTGCGACCGTCCCGTTCGGCCAGGCGGGCCGCTGCGACCCCGGCGAGCCCCTCGGCAGCACGCTGCATGAGCTCACCCTCCGGCAGCTCGGCCATGGCCGCCGCCTCGGCAGCGCGGACGTCGGCGACCGACAGTGCCCTGATCATCAGCCCTCCGCGATGACGATCGCCGACGCGATGCCGGCGTCATGGGACATGGAGACGTGGAAGCTGTCCACGCCGAGGTCGTTGGCCCGAGCCTGGACCGAGCCACCGATCTCGAGGGACGGCTTGCCATCGTCGTTGGTCACCACACGCGCATCCGTCCAGTGCAGGCCCACCGGGGCGCCGAGCGCCTTGGCGAGGGCCTCCTTCGTGGCGAACCGGGCCGCCAGGGAAGCGATGCCGAGGCCGCGTTCCTCCGGCGTGAAGAGCCTCTCGAGCAGGGCGGGGGTGCGCTCCAGCGTCTCGTGGAAACGCGCGATGTCCACGACGTCGATGCCGACACCGATGATCACGTCAGGCTCGTTCTCGCCCGGTCGCGTGGCCCGACAGTGCGCTGGTCACTCGACCGTGACCGACTTGGCGAGGTTGCGCGGCTGGTCGACGTCGAGGCCCTTGGCCGTCGAGAGCCAGAGGGCGAAGACCTGCAGCGGCACGACGGTGAGGAGCGGAGCCAGCAGCTGCGACGTGGCAGGCACCCTGATCACCTCGTCGGCGAACGGGGCGACCGACTCGTCGCCCTCCTCGGCGATGACGAGCGTGCGCGCCCCGCGGGCCCGGATCTCCTGGATGTTGGAGACGACCTTGCCGTGGAGGCCGTGCTCGCTCGACGGCGACGGGACGATGACGAAGACCGGCTGACCGGGCTCGATGAGCGCGATCGGCCCGTGCTTCAGCTCCCCGGCCGCGAAGCCCTCGGCGTGGATGTAGGCCAGCTCCTTGAGCTTGAGCGCACCCTCCATGGCGACCGGGTAGCCGACGTGGCGCCCGAGGAAGAGGACCGAGCGGGTGTCGGCCATGAACTTGGCGATCTCCTTGACGCGGTCCATCCGCCCGAGGAGGGTCTCGATCTTGGCGGGGACCTCGCCGAGCTCCTTCATGACCGCCTGAGCATCATCGGCGTAGGCGCCGCCACGGAGCTGGGCGAGGTAGAGGCCGAGGATGTAGGACGCGGTGATCTGGGCCAGGAATGCCTTCGTCGACGCGACCGCGATCTCCGGGCCGGCGTGGGTGTAGAGCACGGCGTCCGACTCACGGGGGATCGTCGAGCCGTGCGTGTTGCAGATCGAGATGGTCAGGGCGCCGAGGTCCCGGGCGTGCTTGACGGCCATGAGCGTGTCCATGGTCTCGCCCGACTGGCTGATCGAGACCACCAGCGTCCGCTCGTCGACGATGGGGTCGCAGTAGCGGAACTCGTGGGCGAGGGCGACCTCGACGGGGATGCGGGTCCAGTGCTCGATGGCGTACTTCGCCGTCATCCCCGCGTAGGCAGCGGTCCCGCACGCGACCACGGTGATGCGGTTGACGTCGCGGAGCTTCTCCTCGGGGATGCGCAGCTCGTCGAGGACGAGCCGCCCGTCGGGGTCCGTCCTGCCGAGGAGCGTGTCGCGGACCGCGTGCGGCTGGTCGTTGATCTCCTTCTCCATGAACGTGTCGTAGCCGCCCTTCTCGGCGGCAGCGGCGTCCCACGTCACCTCGTAGGCCTTGCCGTCGGCGGGGGTGCCGTCGAAGTTGATGACGGTGGCCCCGTCCGGGGTGATCGTGACGATCTGGTCCTGCGCGAGCTCCAGAGCATGCCGCGTGTGGCCGATGAAGGCGGCGACGTCGGAGCCGAGGTAGTTGGCGTCGTCGCCGAGGCCGACGACGAGCGGGCTGTTGCGTCGGGCCCCGACGACGACGCCGGGCTGGTCGGCGTGGATCGCGAGGAGGGTGAAGGCTCCCTCGAGGTCGGCGACGGTGGACTGCATCGCCCGGGTCAGGTCTCCGCTGCGCTCGTAGGCCTCGGCCAGCAGGTGCGCGACCACCTCCGTGTCGGTCTCGCTCGTGAAGGCGACGCCCTTGTCGATGAGACCGTTCTTGAGGGAGTGGAAGTTCTCGATGATGCCGTTGTGGATGAGCGCGAGCTTGCCGTCGGCCCCGCCGCGGTGCGGGTGGGCGTTCTCGTCCGTCGGCCCGCCGTGCGTCGCCCAGCGGGTGTGCCCGATGCCCGTCGAGGAGACGGGCATGGGGTGCGACTCGATCTCCGCCTTGAGGTTGGCCAGCTTGCCCGACTTCTTGCGGGTCTCCACGTGGTCACCGTCGATGAGCGCGACCCCGGCGGAGTCGTATCCCCGGTACTCCAGACGGGCGAGACCCTCCATGACGACATCGAGCGCCGTGCCGTCCTGGGCCCTGCCCACGTAGCCAACGATTCCGCACATGCGGAACAGCCTAAGGGACCCTCACTCGGCCCGAGTCCACGCCCGGGCGCTGCGTCCGCAACAATGGCAGGCGTGTCGCAGCCATCCCGCGGAGACGACCCCACGGACGCGGTCGCCGTCGACGACCACGGCCCCAACGGCCGTGGTCCGACGGCCATCCCGTCTCCCTACGTCGAGCTCGACCGCGCGGCGTGGTCCCGCTTGCGGGAGAACTACCCCCTCAACCTCGACGAGAAGGACCTGGCTCGGCTGCAGGGACTCGGCGACCGCGTCGACCTCAGGGAGGTCGAGGAGGTCTACCTCCCGCTGTCCCGGTTGCTCAACTTCTACGTCGGCGCCACCCGTGAGCTGCACGACGTGACGACGAACTTCCTCGGCGAGCGGCCCGCCAAGACCCCGTTCGTCATCGGCGTCGCCGGGTCGGTGGCGGTCGGCAAGTCGACGACGGCCCGCATCCTGCGCGAGATGCTCGCCCGCTGGCCGGACACGCCCCGTGTCGAGCTCGTCACGACCGACGGCTTCCTCTTCCCCAACGCCGAGCTCGAGCGCCGTGGGCTGCTCCAGCGCAAGGGCTTCCCGGAGTCGTACAACCGACGGGCGCTGCTGCGGTTCGTCGCGGAGGTCAAGTCGGGCAAGGCGGAGGTCACCGCGCCGGTGTACTCGCACCTGACCTACGACATCGTCCCGGGCGAGCGCATCGCCGTGCGCCAGCCGGACGTCCTCATCGTCGAGGGCCTCAACGTGCTGCAGGCGCCCGAGGTCCACCCTGTCCGCGGCACCGGCCTCGCGGTGAGCGACTTCTTCGACTTCTCCGTCTATGTGGACGCGTGGGTCGACGACGTGCGCAAGTGGTACGTCCAGCGGTTCCTGCGGCTGCGGGAGACGGCCTTCTCCAACCCCGACTCCTACTTCCACCGCTACGCAGCGCTCTCCGACGAGGAGGCCGTCCGCACCGCGAACACCATCTGGCGGGAGATCAACGGACCCAACCTCGTGCAGAACATCCTCCCGACGAGGTCCCGGGCGACGCTCGTGCTCTCCAAGGGGGAGAACCACGAGGTCCGCCGGGTCCGCCTCCGCAAGATCTGAAGCCCCGGAGGCCTCACGACCGGGGCCGGGGTCGCACGCTGCCTTCTCGGCCGTATGCCGCTGGGCTCGCTCCTCCGTGGGTCCTCCCTCCCGCGGGTGGCGAGGACCCAGGAGTGCGGGCTGGCGGCCTGTCCTCGGTCAGTACCAGTGCGGGGAGCGGGACAACCAGGTCGACCAGGCGTTGCACGGAGAGCCGTAGACCTGCTCGATGTACCAGATGCCCCACTTCATCTGGGTGATCGGGTTGGTGCGGTAGTCCGCCCCGAAGCTGCCCATCTTGCTCGCCGGCAGGGACTGGGGGATGCCGTAGGCGCCGGAGCTGGGGTTCTCGGCGTACCAGCGCCAGCCGCTCTCGCCGTTCCAGAGGTTGACGAGGCAGTTGAACTGCGCGTCGCTCGTGAAGCCGTGGTCGGCCAGGAGGATCCGGGCGGCGGCCTGCGGGTTCTCCTTGGCGTTGGCGATGACCTGCTCGCGCATCCGTTCGCGCTCGGCGGCCTCCTCGGCGAGGCGCCTCTGCTCGGCGAGCCGGGCCGCCTCCTCCTTCTTCTTGGCCTCGAGCGCAGCCGCGGAGCGCAGGCCGGTGGCGACGATGGCGGTTCGCCGCTCGTTGCGCGACACGGACGCTGCCGCCCGGTAGGTCATGTCGACGGTGCTCGTCCGGGCCAGCTCAGCGGTCTGGGCGACGACGTTGTCACCGACGACGAAGGCTGCGTCGGCGGTGCGCATGTCGGCGGTCGCGAAGCCGACAGCGCTGGCACCCAGCCCGAGGGCCAGGGCGCCGACGAGGACGGGGCGCCCCGAACGGCGGGGTTGGTTGGTGCGCGCCTTGAGGGCGCGCCGCGTCAGTGGTGGCGCGGCGGCGTTCCCACCGCCGCCGACTCCGCTGCGGGCGCGGCTCGACGCCCGGTCGTAGAAGGTGGCCGCCGTCGGGAGCTCGACCTGCGGTCCGCCCCGGACCGCCTCGTGCCGTCCGCTGCGTGGCAGCGACCCAGCCCGGGGCGGCGAAGCGACCCTGGTGGCCGCCGGCGTGCCGGAGCGGGAACTGGGGATGCCTGGGACCGTGGGGACAGCTGGGGCGGAGGTCGCTCTACTGGCGCGATGGCGGCCTTCGTACCGTGCCATGAACCGGGGTCACGCCTTCCTGGTCGACTTGACGTTGCGGTCAGGTCTCCCGTGCGATCCGCGTGCGGATCCCCCCGTGCACGGAACAGGACCTGTGGAGAACTGAGGAGAGCTACAGATCCGACTGCTCGACGCCCCCAAAGGTGCCAGTCCATCGCGAGTCAGGCAAGCCCGCGGAGCGCTGGACCGGAAACCCCCTCAGAGTCGGGCGAACCCGGACAGGTTCCCGCACACGGCGAGCGTGCGGGGACCCTCGGACCCGTGACTCAGATCACACCCACGACGGCTCGGGCGCGTCACGCGTCGGGCCCCTCCAAGAGCTCGGTGACGAGGGCGGCGATGGGGCTGCGCTCGCTGCGGGTGAGCGTGACGTGGGCGAAGAGAGGGTGACCCTTGAGCCTCTCGATGACCGCGGCCACCCCGTCGTGTCGACCGACCCGCAAGTTGTCGCGCTGGGCGACGTCGTGGGTGAGGACGACCTTGGAGTTCTGCCCGATCCGGGACAGCACGGTGAGCAGGACGTTGCGCTCGAGGGACTGCGCCTCGTCGACGATGACGAACGCGTCATGCAGGCTGCGTCCGCGGATGTGGGTCAGCGGCAGCACCTCGAGCAGGCCGCGGTCCAGCACCTCGTCGACGACCTCGGGCGAGACGAGCGCGCTCAGGGTGTCGAACACCGCCTGTCCCCAGGGGTTCATCTTCTCCTGCTCCGTGCCGGGCAGGTAGCCGAGCTCCTGGCCCCCGACGGCGAAGAGCGGCCGGAAGACGAGGACCTTGCGCTGGGCCCGCCGCTCCATGACGGACTCCAGACCGGCACAGAGGGCCAGCGCGGACTTGCCGGTGCCGGCCCGTCCGCCGAGGGACACGATGCCGATGTCGGGGTCGAGCAGCAGGTCGAGCGCGATCCGCTGCTCGGCGCTCCTCCCGTGCAGGCCGAAGGCGTCCCGGTCTCCGCGGACGAGACGGACCTGGTGGTCCGCCCCCACGCGGCCGAGGCCGCTGCCTCGCGGGGACAGCAGCACGAGGCCCGTGTGGCAGGGCAGCTCCGCGGCCCGGGCGTTCTCGATGCGCCCCCGGTCGTAGAGCTGGTCCAGCTCGTCCGCGGTGAGCTCGAGCTCGTCCATCCCGGTCCACCCGGAGTCCACCCCCTGCTCGTGCCGGTACTCCTCGGCCTCGAGCCCACAGGCCGAGGCCTTGACCCGCATGGGCAGGTCCTTGCTGACGATCGTGACGTCGCAGCCGTCGTTCGAGAGGTTCTTGGCCACCGCCAGGATCCGCGTGTCGTTGTCGCCCAGCCGGAACCCGGCGGGAAGCGCCATCGGGTCGGTGTGGTTGAGCTCGACCCGCAGCGTCCCGCCGTCGTCCCCGACCGGGACGGGCTTGTCCAGCCGGCCCTCGCTGATCCGCAGGTCGTCGAGGAGCCGGAGCGCCTGCCGGGCGAAGAAACCGAGCTCGGGGTGGTGCCGCTTGCCCTCGAGCTCGGTGACGACGACGACCGGAAGCACGACCTCGTGCTCGGCGAATCGCACCATGGCCTTGGGGTCGGACAGCAGGACCGAGGTGTCGAGGACGTAGGTCTTGCGCTCGGGGGCGCGCTTGCGGGTGCGGCGACGGGTGGGCGCAGTGTCGGACGAGGTCGTGGTGTCGTCGGAAACCTGGTGCTCCACCTGGTTCTTGGAGGCCATGCCCACTCCTTGCCGGCGCGGTCGCCGCGCCTACTCGCTCGCGAGGTTCCGGGTGGCCCACGGACGGCTGGGCCGGACCCGGCCCTCCGTCCGAAGCGTCTGCTCCATGCGTGGGCCTCCTGGTGGCGGTGACGGGTGCCTCCGCTGTCTCGACGGTACGTCGCGGGACCGGCTTCGCAGGCGATCTGGGCGTCGTGTCGCGCAGAGTTCACCGGCCCTTCAGCCGGATGCCGCTGGGCCGGCTCCCCCGTCAGGCGCCGTGTCTGCGGTGCCGGCCCGCATAGGCGCGGAGGGCGCGCAGGAAGTCGACGTGCCGGAAGTCCGGCCAGTAGGCCTCGCAGAAGTAGAACTCGGAGGTGGCGCTCTGCCAGAGCAGGAAGCCGCCGAGCCGCTGCTCGCCGGACGTCCGGATCACGAGGTCGGGATCGGGTTGACCTTTGGTGTAGAGGTGCTGGGCGATGTCCTCGATCGTCAGCCCGGCCGCGATCTCCTCGATGCTCTCGCCCTTCTCGGCCTGCTCGAGGAGCAGGTCGCGCACGGCGTCGGCGATCTCGCGCCGACCGCCGTAGGCGACGGCGACGTTGACCGTCATCCCGGTGACGCCATCGGTGGCTGCGACGGAACGTTGCAGGCTCTCGGCCGTCTCCGACGGGAGCAGGTCGACCGCGCCGGCGATCCGCAGCCGCCAACGACCCGTCGCGG
The DNA here is from genome assembly GCF_040365325.1 of Intrasporangium sp. DVR. Taxonomy (NCBI): domain Bacteria; kingdom Bacillati; phylum Actinomycetota; class Actinomycetes; order Micrococcales; family Intrasporangiaceae; genus Intrasporangium; species Intrasporangium sp. DVR. The sequence goes on from NZ_BAABZW010000013.1 coordinate 140,857, forward strand.
CGAGGTCGGCGACGGCGTTCTCGATGATCTTGAGCAGCGGCGCGAGCTCCGCCTCGGCACGCCGGAGGTTGTCGGTCGACAGGAGCCAGAGCGTGACGTACTCGACGCCGGCCTCCTCGCACCAGTGCAGCAGCTCCTCGATCTTGTCGGCCCCCGCCTGGTGGCCGTGCGCCGTGCCGGCACCGCGCGCCTTGGCCCACCTGCGGTTGCCGTCGAGCATCACCGCGACGTGGCGGGGCAGGGCCTCACGGGGCAGGCTCTTGAGGACACGACGCTCGTAGGCGCCGTAGACCAGATCCCGCCAACCCACTGGGCCTCACTCTCGCCTCGTCCTACACGACCGGGCCCGGACCAGGGGGCCGGGACCCAACGTTACTCCGGCGCGCGGCGGCCCCTGAGGGGGTGGGGCAGACCGGCTAGGCCGTGGTTACCCCTACGTAACCTACGGTGGCGTAGGTTATAGTGGCGCCATGGCAGAGCAACCGAACCGCCAGGCTGGAGCCGTTGCCGACCTCGTCGCTGCCGTGAAGCCGCGGCTGCGCGGCTGGTTGCACCTGGGCATGTTCCCCGTGGCCCTCATCGGCGGCATCATCCTCGTCGTCATCTCCGAGCCCGGATCCGTGCGGACGGCGGCGGCGATCTTCACGGTGAGCGCCGCGCTGCTGTTCGGGGTGTCCGCGATCTACCACCGCGGGACATGGGGCCCCAGGATGTCGGCCCTGCTCAAGCGTTTCGACCACTCGAACATCTACCTCATCATCGCCGGCACCTACACCCCGTTCGCGGTGACGCTGCTGCCCGAGGACGACGCCAGGCTGCTCCTCACCGTCATCTGGGGGGCCGCCATCGCCGGCGTGCTCTTCCGGGTCCTGTGGACCAGCGCCCCTCGGTGGCTCTACACGGCGCTCTACATCGCCCTCGGCTGGGCTGCGGTCTTCTATGTCGTGCCGTTCTGGAGGTCCGGAGGGCCCCTCGTCGGCTCGCTCATCGCCCTCGGCGGTCTGCTCTACACGGCGGGCGGGATCGTCTACGGCGCCAAGCGGCCCAACCCGTCGCCGCGGTGGTTCGGCTTCCACGAGGTCTTCCACGCCTTGACCCTCGGTGGCTTCACCGCCCACTTCGCGGCCGTCGCCCTGGCGATCGTCGCGACGCCGGCCCTCGCCTGACCCCAACACCCCAGCCGCAACACACCCGGTTACGGGCAACACACCGGGATCGCACGCCGGTGTGTTGCCCGTAACCGGGTGTGTTGCGGCGGTGGAGGGACGGGAGGGCTGGGAGCGAGCCCAGCGGCATACGGCCCAGCGACCCCGCCGCCCCGAGCGGGCGGCGTCCTCAGCCCTGCTCGGTCGAACGGGGACCTTCCTCGGCACCGGGGTCCGGGCCCTGGTCCCCCTCGACCGAACGCTGGGCCTCGAGGCGCTCGTGCTCCCGATAGGCCATCCGGCGCAGCCGTGAGTTCATGTTGCGCACGAGGAGCCACAGCGCGATCGCAAGGACGAAGAGGGCCAGGAACCCCCACACGCCCGGTCCGATCGGCAGGTTGCCGCCGTCACCCATCAGTCCTCGTTTCCTTCCGCCTGCTCGTTGGGGTGCTCGACCCGCTCAGCGGGGTCGAACGTGTCCTCGTCGTCCGGCGCGAGCCGCCCGTCATAGGCGATCTCGAGCGCTCCCGACTTCGCCAGTGCGTCCGCCTCGGCGGCCGAGGCGAGGCCGGCGAAGAGGTCGTCCTCGGGTGGGTCGACCGGCACGTAGGAGACGGCGAGCTCGAACTCCTCGACCGGCCAGACCTGCTGCTGCACCTCGCGCGGCACCTGGAACCAGAAGCCGTCCGGGTCCACCTGCGTGGCGTGGGCGAGCAGTGCCCGGTCCCGCACCTCGAAGTACTCGCCGCACTCGATGCGGGTCGTCACCCGCCCGGCCCGCCGCGGCTTCCAGTTCGCGAGCCAGTCGGCGTACGGGCTCTCGAGCCCCTCGGCGACCATCGCCTCGTGCATCGCCGTCAGGCGCTCCTTCGACCAGCCGCCGTTGTAGTAGATCTTGAGCGGCTGCCACGGCTCACCCGCGTGCGGATAGCGTGCCGGGTCGCCCGCCGCCTCGAAGGCCGACATCGCCACCACGTGGGTCATGATGTGGTCCGGGTGGGGGTAGCCGCCCTTCTCGTCATAGGTGGTCATCACGTGCGGCCGCCACTCGCGGATCACCCGCACCAGCGCCTCCGTGGTCACATCGAGATCCTCGAGGGCGAAGCAGCCGGCCGGTAGGGGCGGCAGGGGGTCGCCCTCCGGCAGGCCCGAGTCGACGAACCCGAGCCACGTGTGCTCGACGCCGAGCACCTCCTGCGCCGCCTTCATCTCGTTGCGCCTGACCTGGGCGATGTCGCGCAGGATCTGCGGGTCGTCCTTCAGCTTCTCGTTGAGGATGTCGCCGCGCTCACCGCCGGTGCAGGACACCACCATGACCGACGCTCCGGCTGCGACGTACCTGGCCGTCGTCGCCGCGCCCTTGCTCGACTCGTCATCGGGGTGCGCGTGCACCGCCATCAGTCGCAGACCTTCGGACACCGTCTTCCTGGCTCCCTGTTCGTCATGGATCTGGCTCGTCGTATCGTTCTGACCGTCTCGTACCGACGGCCATCCTCTCATCACGCCAGGACATCGAATGCCGCTCCCCCGCCCCGCCCCCGGAACCCTCAAGTGGTGGGTCGTCGGCACCATCGGCATCGGTCTCGGGATCGCCCTCGCCGTGTGGTTCGGCCTCTCCGCGACGCTGGGCCTGCCCGCGTGGAAGACGCTGGGCTTCAAGGTCGTGGACAACGCGAGCGTGTGGGTCGACTTCGAGGTCTACAGCCCCGGCGGCAAGGATCTCGTCTGCACCGTGCACGCCCTGTCGAGGGACTTCGCCGTCGTGGGGTCGACCGACGTACCGGTCGAGCTCGCGGGCGCCGACTCCGGCCGCCGGCAGGTGACGCTGCGCACGACGAGCCGGGCTGTCACGGGTGCGGTCGAGACCTGCGTCACGGCCCCCTGAGCGCGTCGGCCCGAGGTTCGCATGTGCACTTCGGGGGCATTTTGCTATTCTTGGTGTTTCACCACGGGTCGCGACCGATCACCTCTCAAGAGGATGGCTCATCGGTCCGGCCCCTTCTTCGGTGAATGTCTGACGAGCTAGGCGCCCACGCGAGCACCGCGTGGGCGTTGGTACTTACAGGAGTTGACCGTGACCGAGACTGCCGCTGGCTTCCTCACGAAGGAGGCCTATGACCGCCTCAAGGCTGAGCTCGACCAGCTGACAGGGGAAGGTCGCATCGAGATCGCCCGCAAGATCGAGGAGGCCCGCGAGGAGGGTGACCTCAAGGAGAACGGCGGCTACCACGCCGCGCGCGAGGAGCAGGGCAAGATGGAGGCCCGGATCCGCCAGCTCCAGGACCTGCTCCACAACGCCGTGATCGGCGAGACGCCGCCCGACGACGGTGTCGTCGAGCCCGGGATGGTCGTCACGGTCGAGATCTTCGGTGACGAGGAGACCTTCCTCCTCGGCAACCGCGAGATCGCCGACGGCGGGCTTCAGGTCTTCTCGGAGAAGTCGCCGATGGGCGCCGCCGTCAACGGCAAGAGCGTCGGCGACACGACGAGCTACGTGGCCCCGACGGGCAAGACGATCGACGTCAAGATCCTCGACGCGAAGCCCTACACCGGCTGAGAGCCGCCCCAGCAGACACGGGTCGGCCCCCTTCGTGGGGCCGACCCGTTCTTCGTGCCCGGTCCCGTATGCCGCTGAGCTCGCTCCCGCCGGCCCGCGCGTCCCGGCCCTCCCGACCTACCCGAGTCGGATCCGGTCACTCGGGTGGGCGCTGTGGATGGCGGGGCCACTCGAGCTGGCCAGGGTGCCTCAGGCGAGCTGGGCCGCGACCGTTCGCGCGAGCGCCGGGTCGTGGGCGTCGAGCAGTCCGACCGCGAAGAGCAGATACGCCGTGTCGACGAGGGCCCGCGCCGACCGGGGCACCTTCCAGCCTCCGGCGTGGTCGGCGAGCACGGCATCGAGCACGAGGTCACGGCCTCCGTCGTCGGTGTGCCGTAGGACGCCGCCGGACCCGATCAGGGTGGTGACGTTCGCGAGCGGCCGCGGGGACTCGGTCGGCTGGGCGGGTCGGGCGTGCCGGCGGACGGCGACGAGCGCCGCCAGCCGGGCCAGCTCGAGGTCGAGGCGGCGCTCCACGTCGTCGCGCGGAAGGGAGCCGGGGCGCGCGTGGACGTGAGCGGCATACGCCCGGAGGCTCTCCGCGTCGACGACCCCGCCGAGGAGGTGCTCGGCCTCGGCCGCCTCGATGACGTGCTCGGCGTTCCAGCGCATCCCGAGGTCGCCCTCGACCGTCCGCGCGTGCCACAGCGGCGCGACGACGTCCTTGTGCAGGGTCGCGTCCTCCCCCTCCGGGGTGATGACGGAGTAGACGTCGGTCGTCGCGCCGCCGATGTCGACGACGAGGACGTCACCGTCGGCGCGGGCGTCGGCGACGACCTCGACGCCGCGCAACACGGCGTCCGGGGTCGCTGCCTCCACGAGCTGCCCGAAGGCCTCGTCGCGGGACAGCCCCTTGCCCCCGATCACGTGTCGAAGGAAGGCCTCGCGGATCGCCGCTCGCGCTGATTCGGGGGCGATGACGCCGATGTCCGGCAGGACGTTGTCGGCGTGGATGACGGGCCTCCCCGCACTCTCGAGAACTGCGGTGGCCTGCGCCCGCACCTCTCGGTTGCCGGCGAGGACGATCGGCACCGCATGCCCCCCGTGACCGCCGATCGCCGCCTTGGCCAGTCGGGTGGCGTTGTGGAGCAGGACGTCGGCGTTGCCGCCGTCCGTGCCGCCGACGAGAAGGACGATGTCCGGGCGGGCGCGCCGCACGCCGGCCACCCCGGCGACGCCCGCGACCCTCAGGGGCCCACTGGCGACGTGGACGACCTTCGCGCCCGCGGAGAGCCCGACCCGGTGCCCCGCCTCGGCGGTGACGGTGCGCTCGTAGCCGACGACGGCGAGCCGGAGTCCCCCGCCGGCGCTCGAACACGCGTGGACCCGGGCGTCCTCGGGTGCGTCCAGGACCCCACGCAGGGCGCGGTAGCCGTCGAGGATGTCGCTGCGTGGGTCTCCGGTCTGCGGTCCCGTCGTGGGAGTCGCGGCGGTGCCGAGGAGCGTCCCGTCGCCGGCGAAGAGGGCAGCCTTGGTGAAGGTCGACCCGAAGTCGACCGTGAGGATCGCCATCTCAGCCGTGGATGTCGAGCGCCTCGCGCAGGTCCGCGATGAGGTCGTCGACGTCCTCGATGCCGACGGACAGCCGGATCAGGTCGGCGGGCACCTCGAGCTCGGTGCCGGCGACGGAGGCATGCGTCATCCGGGCCGGGTGCTCGATGAGGGACTCGACGCCCCCAAGCGACTCCCCCAGCGTCCAGAGCTGGACGGCGGCGCACGCCTTGACGGCAGCGTCCTCGCCCTTCTTCATGCGGAACGAGACCATGCCGCCGAACCGCTTCATCTGCCGGGCTGCGACGTCGTGGTTGGCGTGGGTCTCGAGACCGGGATAGAAGACCTGGGCGACACCGTCGTGGGCCGTCAGGAAGTCGACGACCTTCTCGGCGTTGTCGCAGTGGCGCTCCATCCGGATGGCGAGGGTGCGCAGGCCACGGAGCGTCAGCCATGAGTCGAAGGGTCCTGCCACCCCGCCGATCGAGTTCTGGTGGAAGGCGATCCGCTCCTCGGCGTCCTCGTGGCCCGGGACCCGGATGTCGGGTGCGGTGACGACGGCACCACCGACGACGTCGCTGTGGCCACCTGAGTACTTCGTCGTCGAGTGGGTGACGATGTCGGCGCCGAGGGCGATCGGGTTCTGCAGGTAGGCGGTGGCGAAGGTGTTGTCGACGACGAGCACGGCACCCGCGGCGTGCGCGATCTCGGCGATCGCCTCGATGTCGGCGATGCCGAGCAGTGGGTTGGTCGGCGTCTCGAGCCAGACCATCTTCGTGCGACCGGGGATGATCGCGGCGCGGACGGCCTCGGGGTCGCCGATCCGGGCGATGGAGTGGTCCAGCCCCTGCGGCTTGGCGACCTTGTTGAAGTAGCGGTAGGTGCCGCCGTAGGCGTCACTCGGCACGACGACGTGGTCCCCGGGGACGAGGAGCGACCGCACGACACAGTCCTGCCCGGCGAGCCCGGACGCGAAGGCGAAGCCGCGGCTGCCGCCCTCGAGCGCGGCGATGCACTCCTCGAGCGCCGTCCGGGTGGGGTTGGCCGAGCGGCTGTACTCGTAGCCGCCGCGGAAGCCGCCGATGCCGTCCTGCTTGTAGGTCGAGACCTGGTAGATCGGCGGGACCACTGCCCCCGTGGACGCATCAGCCTCCTGGCCGGCGTGGATGGCGCGCGTGGAGAAGCCGTGCTCGTCAGACATGGCGGCCAGCCTAGTCCGAGCCCGTACCCGCCCCGACGCTTGCCGCGTCCCGAGCGGTCGAGTATGCAGTTCGCGCCGTTGGACTCAGCCGAGGCGCTTCTGCCACAGCCGGCTGTAGCCGTCGACGTGGTACCCCAGCGCTCGGTTCACCGCGAGCATGTGGTCGTTCGAGGCAGCGTTCCACGTGCGCACCGCTGCCACCTCGGGGAGCGCCTCCATCAGGGCGAGGACGTTGGCGGCCTTGAGACGCGCGCCCAGAGAGTGCCCCCGGTGCTCGACCAGGACGAGGGTGTCCTGCTGGTAGCCGAGGCCCGGCTGCTCGGCGGAGACCTCGATCCGCGTGAAGCCGACGAGACGGCCCGAAGGCACGTGGCGCGCGACGGACTCGATGACCCTGCGACCGGCGGAGCGAGTCGCTGCATGCTCGGCGCGGAGCCGGTCCGCGTCCCAGCTCTCCTCGCGCCAGTCCATGTCGTCGTGCGGTGCGTCGGTGCTCATCCGCTGCTGGAGCAGGGCACGGTCCTCGAGCCACGACTCGGGCAGGTCGTCGACCACGGACTCGATAAGGTGGTCGGGCGCCCCGGGTGCGTCGACGAGGGACTGCAGGGACGGTCGCTCCGCCGGGAGTGCCATCTCGCTGCGGAGGACGGTCTGGGCGACCACGTAGCCGCGGTGTTGCGCGAAGCTCTCGCCGATGTCGGCCCCCTCAGCAGCCCACTCGGTCTCCGACACGGTCGTGGACCGGTCGTGCTGGGCCGCCACCTCCTCGGCGGCCCGGACCAGGGCGGAACCGACCCCCTGGTGACGGTGCTCGGACAAGACCGCCGGGAAGAGCAGGGCCAGGGTGTGGTTGTCGAGCATCGGCAGCATGATCGAGACGGCTCCGACGATCCGGTCCCCGACCCATGCCGCGAGCGCCATGCGCTTGGTGTCGACCTTGCGGAACATCGCCTGGATCTCGGGCAAGGTCCACGCGCTCCCCTTTTGGCCGAAGAGCTCACGCTGCACGGCACAGTGGACCTCGACCCACGCCTGGGCATCGGCGCGCAGGGAGTCGTCGAGAGGGTCCAGGGGCCGGAGCTCGAACGCTTCACTCACCCGTCAAGTCTGGCCACCGCGCGCCTGGGGCGCGACCGATATCTCTCCGGATTCATTTCTCCGGGTGCATCTCTCCGGGTGCCGGACCGCGCCGTGCAGCGGGTGCCGGCTCAGTCGGCGCCCTACAGCTCCGATCCCGGGAAGATCCAGTCGTCGCGCCACGAGTTCGGTCGGTCGGGGGCCTCTCCACCGAACCGCCATGGACTTCGTCCGAGGTCGACGACTCGCTCACACGCTCCGTCGGTGGTGGCGCAGCGCACGAGGTGGCTGCGCCCCTCGACGACGGCTTCCAGCAGCAGGCTGTCGTCGGTCTCCCACCACACGAACGGCGTCCCGTAGTCGATGGAGGAGCTGAAGAGGGGCTTGTGGGGAATCCCCTCGGGCAGCTGCAGCGTCGTGATGTCGGACAGCTCCATCGACTCGACCGGCCGCAACGGGCCGACCCTGAGCCGGCGGGCGCAGCACCCGGGCGGGTCCTGCGGCGTGGTCGCGGTGAAGGCCCGCCTCGTGCCATCGGGAGACAGGACGTTCTCGTCGAGGCCGAGCCACACCTCGCCCAGGGCCGCGAGCTGCGGGTACAACGGCAGCGCGGAGTCGTAGGTCACGTCGGTCGGGCGAACCGTGTCGGCCCGGACGTCCCAGCGGGTGACCTGAGGGTCGGCCACCTCCCGCAGCCAGTAGGCGATCCCGTCCGATCCCACTCCCAGCAGGTAGGGCCCGTCGCCCGGGGTGACTCCGTACCGCCCAGGCACGTCGCGCGCGGCCACCTGCTCGTTCGTCGTCGTGTCCCACACGACGAAGCGGGTGCTGTCCCGGCCGCGCATGCTGGTGGCTTCCCAGGACGCGAACCGGCCGTCGGGACTCAGCTCGAGGTCCGCGTCCGCGGGCGTCGGTAGGGCCTCGAGCCGGTCACCGCGGACCAGCGCCCACCGGGCCGGGCTGGCCGCGGCCGCTTCCAGCTTCACGGCGACGACGTCTCGCCGGGCTCGGATCGCGACGACCGGCCGAGGCGTGGAGACCTCCACACCTCGCACGTGCAGCACACCGTCACGCGCGAACGCCAGCAGAGGGCCCGGACCGTCGGGCAGACCCTCGACCCAGATCTGCAGCGGCGTGCGTGCCGTCGCACTCTGCCGTGGCTGCTGCGCCGGCAGGACCGGTGCGCTCGTGTCGCGTCCCGCACCGAGCGCCGCGCCCACCACGATCGCCGCAGCCACCGCAGCGGTCAGGGCCACCGACACGGTCCGGTGACGGATTCTGCGCACCCGTGCGCGGACCGTGGCGACGTCGACCTCGGGCGGGACGACGGAGTCCGCGACACGATGGGCGGCCTGCCGCAGCTGCTGGTCCACGCTCATGACGTCGCCCCTTCCACGGTCTGTGTCGGCGTCACGACGGCTTCTCCGAGCAGCAGCGCCAACTGCCGGGCGGCCCGGTGGGCGTGGCTCTTCACGGTTCCGGGTGCCATGTTCAGGACCTCGGCGATCTCTGCCTCGGACAGGTCCTCGTAGTACTTGAGAACCATGACGGCGCGCTGCCGGGGCGGAAGACTCAGCACCGCCTGCCAGACTCGCTGGTGCTCCGGCACCTCGTCGATCCGACCCGCCCAGCCGAGCTCCTCGCCGCCGCCCACGGGCAGCTCCCGCGACGATCGCCGACGCCACCACGACACCGACTGGCTCACGAGCACCGTGCGGGCGTACGCAGCCGGTCGCTCCATCGCATCCACGCGGGTCCACCGCTGGTAGATCCGGATCAGGGTCGTCTGAAGGAGGTCCTCGGCGCGTTGGTAGTCGCCCGTCATCAGGTAGGCGGTGCGAAACAGCCTCGCGCTGTGCGCGCGCACGAAGTCGACGAACCGCTCCTCGTCCTCCTGGAGCATGTCACCGCCTCCTCGCTCTCCAGATCAGGATGGGGGAGGGCGACCACGCCCGGATGGGTTTCGCCGATCCCCCCGGGCGCGGCCGCCTGTGCACCTAGCACCGAACGTCGGGATTCCAGTCCGCGTACATCCCGTCCGGGTTGTGACCCCACACCCACGCGTGGGCGAGGTAGAACGCCGGTCCCGGGGGCGGGACGAGGATGTGCATCTCCATCCCGAGAACCGACGGCGGCGCCCCGACCCCGGGAGGGTTGGACTGCAGGCTGCGGACGACCCACTCCACGGCGACGAGCCGCAACCCGCCGTCCGGGGCCGGCGCATAGACCAGCGCCTCCGGCTCGGTTGCGCTGACGTCGTCGTCGGCCATCAGCTCGGGGTTGAAGTAGTGGTAGCCCATCGCCCCCTTCGTCGGGTGCGAGACGCAGCCGGTGATGATCCGCACGCCCGCGCCGTTCACCCACCCGAGCTCGTAGCCGGCCGCGACGGCCTCCTCCACCCGGTGGAACCGCGCCGTCGCCGCGCGCACGGCAGCGAGCTCGGCCTGTTCGGCGCCCTGGTCGTGGGTGTGGTCCCCGTCCCCGGCGAGTGCCACCGTGGAACCCAGCGCCAACCCGGCGGCCACCCCCAACCCGACCAGGAGCCGCACTCCCCTTCGCCACCTACTGGATGGTGCTCCGATGGCCATGTCCGCCTCGCTCTCCCCCCGGTTCAGCGTCTGTCCTGAACCCTCACCTCATCAACGCCGTGAGGCCGTTCCCAGGTTCAGCCGTCGAGCCGACGAGTTGTCGGTCGCGTGCGGCCGCCGCGGCCGTACCATCGCGCCATGGTCAGTGCAGGGTTTGCAACGGTCGCCCGTCGGGCCATCGCGACCACCGCGATCGCCCTACCGCTGCTGGTCGGCTGCGCCTCCGAGGACACGGCGTGCGATCCCGGGATCGTGGAGGCCTTTCGCGCCCTTCCGCCGGTTGCCGGTGTCGAGGTGGCGCTCCGGCCCTCGACCGGGATCGGCTGCACGGACACGGTCACCGTTGCCGACCCGGGAGCCTTCGTCGAGCACTACGCGCGGGTCGTGCGAGAGGCCGGGTGGAGCGTCTTGGCCGACGGCGACGGCGTCCTCGGCAGCGGCCCCTCCGGCCGCGTGCGGGTGGACCGGTTGGAGGGGCGGCAGGTCGGCGTCTACGCGATGTCTCCCGACGACCTGTAGCGCGCCACCGGGAGCCGCCCGTCCCACGACCGCTCAGACCACATGGAACTCGACCCGGTGGACGAGAGTCCCTTCGCCGATCGGACCCGAGTGCGCGGCCCGGGCACGGAGCGCCTCTCGGTCGGCCTCTCCCGAGGCGCGGACGTCCTCCTCCGTCACCGCGGAGAAGGGCAGGACCTCGATCGAGTCGATCTCGATCAGCGCGCCGCACGTCTGGTAGCGGCCACCGACCTTGACCTGCGGACGGCTCCACAGCCGGATCGAGACGCAGATCTCGCCCCGCGCCACGGCGTCGCGAAGGTCCCTGCTGAACATCACCTCGCCACACTACGTCCGCCGCGCAGCGGACCCGCGCCCGAGCCCGCCTTCGTCCGGGACCGAGCCCAGCGGCATACGGCAGCCTCGCCGGACGTTGCACGAGCGCACGGTCAGGTCAACGGGAAGGGTGTGACACTGGGATGGTGTTCGGATTCGGCAGGAGAACGACGATGCCCGCTCGCGACGAGGCGTTGCCGGGGCGCGACCAGCGCCCCTTCACGCTCGCACCCGACCATGTCGTCCTCGGGACACCCCTCGAGGGCCCCTGGCCGGAGGGCTCCGAGGTGCTCCACGTCGCCATGGGGTGCTTCTGGGGCGTCGAGCGGATCTTCTGGCGGTTGCCGGGTGTGGTCAACACCGCAGCGGGCTACATGGGCGGCTACACGCCCAATCCCACCTACGAGGAGACCTGCACCGGCCTGACGGGCCACGCCGAGACGGTGCGCGTCGTCTACGACCCGACGAGGACCTCGCCGGAGCAGCTGCTCAAGGAGTTCTGGGAGAACCACGACCCGACCACCGCGAACCGGCAGGGCAACGACATCGGCACCGCGTACCGCTCCGCGATCTACTGGACGACGCCCGAGCAGGAGGCGGCAGCGCTCGCGACCCGGGACGCCTTCCAGTCGGTCCTGCACGCCAACGGCTACGGCGAGATCACGACGGAGATCCGCTCGGCCGACGACGCAGGCCCGTTCTACCTCGCCGAGGACTACCACCAGGGCTACCTGCACAAGAACCCCGGCGGCTACTGCAACCACGGCCCCAACGGGATGACGTGCCCCGTCGGGATCGTGCGCCAGGACCAGCTGCCCGCCCAGCAGGACGTCGCGCCGCCGGCGCCCTAGGCCGTGCGCCGCTCAGCTCGCCCGCGGACGCGGCGTCGTCCCTGCGTGCCGGGCTGAGCTGAGGGCGCGGGCCACCCGCTCTCGGAGGGCCACCGGCCGGGCCACCGACGCGGGGCTCGTGGTGAGCCGCTCCGTGTCGGCGTGTGAGAGCACGAGCAGCTCGGCGGCCATCCGGTCCAGGTCGCGGTCCACGACCAGGGACCACGTGGAGCCCGCGACGAAGCCGCGGCGGCGGCTGGCGGACAGAGCGCGGAGCGAGGCGAGCGAGGGGAAGGATGTCGTGGTCATGTCTCCATCCTTCGACATCGAACGCTTCAGCACAAGCGATGTTTTCTGCACCACGGTTAAGAACTTCTATATGATGAGCTCATGCTTGACACCCACCGCATCAGGGTCTTCCGGTCGGTGATGGCCAGCGGATCCATCCAGGCGGCCGCCGACAACCTCGGGTACACCCCCTCCGCCATCAGCCAGCAGATCTCAGCGCTTCAGAAGGAGACCGGGCTCACCCTCTTCGAACGCGAGGGTCGGGGCCTCGCCCCCACGGCCGCGGCCCGCGCTCTCGTCGTCCACACGAACGACCTCATGGGTGAGCTGAGCAAGCTCGACAGCGTGGTCACCGATCTCCGGGAAGGGCGTTCCGGCCGGCTGACCATCGGCTACTTCGCCTCCGCCGGTGCCGAGTGGATGCCGAACCTCGCGCGGCGGCTCAGCGCGGAGATGCCCGACCTGACCCTCGAGCTCGTCCTCAACGAGATCCCCCGACGCGGAGGCGCGCCGCTCGACCTCAACATCGTCGTCGAGGTCGCCGGAGCCCACGACCCGCACGGGTCCCGGCGGATCCCCCTTGCGGTCGACCCCTATGTCGCGCTGCTCCCGGCGGACCATCCCCTCGCCGACGCGTCCGAGGTGACGCTGGCAGAGCTCGAGGGCGACACGTGGATCAGCAACGACCTGCCCCAGGCCATCTGTTCCAAGATCCTCGCGGCCTCGTGCGAGGCCGCCGGTTTCCAGCCTCGGTTCGCCGTGCAGGCCCAGGATCACTACACAGCCATCGCCTTCGTCAGGGCCGGGGTGGGGATCACCGTCATCCCCGGGCTCGCGGCCCATCTGTCGCCAACGGACTCCCGGGTGCGGACCTTGCCCATTGCGGCACCACAGCCGGTGCGGCACATCGCGGCCGTGGTGCGCGACCCCGGCAGTCATCGCGCCGCCAACCGCGCCGTCGAGCTGCTCCTCGAGCTGATCGGCTGAGTGCCCGGTCGGCAGGTCCGGGCCGAGTGGCGTGCGGGCGAGCAGGCCCGACGCCGTATGCCGCTGGGCCGGCTCCCCGGGGAAACGCCGTCCGCCTCAGGCCAGGACCCGCAGCGCGCCGGGCTCGCAGGTGATCTCGACCGGAAGCACTGCGACCGGGTCGCCGTCCGCGAAGAGCACGAGCGGCTCGTCTGCGTCGATGTGGATCGTGCGAGCGCGGCCGGTGGACACTCCGGGACGGGACAGGTGAGTCCCGGGGAAGGTGTGCAGCAGGATCCGCGCGAAGGCGGTCCGTGACACCTCGGCCACCGTCACGAGGTCGAGGTGCCCGTCGTCGAGCTCGGCAGAGGGGCAGATGCGCATTCCCCCGCCGTACCTGCCGGAGTTCCCGACGGCGACGTTGAGGCCCACGAGGGTGCGGTGCTCCCCGTCGACCGTGATGTGGAACGTCCGGGGACGCGTGGCGAGCAGAGCGCGCACGCCACCCCACGCATAGACCAGCGGGCCTGCGAGCCAGGTCGTCTCGTTGGCGATGGTGTTGGCGACGCTGTCGAAGCCGACGGTCGCCACGCCCACGAAGTGACGGCCCCCGACGCGACCCACGTCGACCCTGCGCTCGGTCGCGACCGACAGCGCCTGCGCGGCGGCCCGCGCGTCGTGCGGCACCCGAAGGGCCCGGACGAAGTCGTTGCCGCGGCCACCCGGCAGGGGCGCCAGGACCGCTCCGCCGCGGACGGCACCGGCGACCACCCGCGCGTGGAGTCCGTCCCCACCCAAGGACACGACGAGGTCTGACGGGCCAGCCTCGGCAGCGACCGACTCAGCATGGTCACCGCTGTCGGTGACCACGAGCTCCGGCGAACGCCCTTGGGCGACGAGGATGTCATGCACGTGACGTGACGCTCGGAGCGCACGCCCACCGCCGGAGACGGGGCTGACCACCAGGATGGTGCGGTCGGACGTGGGTCCGCTCATGCTCCCGCCCGAGCGTGCTGCGCCTGCGGCGACGTCTCCGCGAGGTGCGGGCGCGTCGGCAGGTCCGGGATGAGCTTGCCCGGGTTGAGGACACCGGCAGGGTCCAGCTGCTCCTTGACGGCGCGGAGGAGGCCGACCCCGAGCGGCCCGATCTCGGCGGCGAGGTGCGCACGGTGGTCCGTGCCCACCGCGTGATGGTGGGTGATCGTGCCACCGGCGCGGATGATGGCGTCACAGGCGGCGGTCTTCACCGAACGCCATTGCGCAAGTGGGTCCTTCGCCTGCGCCGTGAGGAAGGTGTAGTACAGGGAGGCACCTGCCGCGTAGACGTGCGAGACGTGGCACATGACGACGGAGCGCCGGCCGTCGACCTCGAGCGCACCCCTGATGGCTGCCGACACGGCGGCGTGCAGATCACTCAGGTTGTCCCACGTCGTCGCCGTCTCCAGGGTCTCGGCGAGGACCCGACGGTCCATCAGCTCGTCACGCAGATAGGGGCCCGAGAAGCGCGACCGCTCCCAGGCCCGAGCGACCTGGGTCGGGAGCCGGCGCCCGCCGGATCGGCGGAGGACGTGGCCCGCTGCGGTCCGGCGGTGCCGGACCTCGGCCCGGTCCGTGCCCTCCCAGACCAGCACGAGGAGGGCCGGCGTGGCCGTCCCCCGCAGGTCCGCGTACTGCAGCAGCCGCTGGCCCGTCGCTCCGGCCAGCGTGAGGTTGACACGCGTCTCGTCCTCGTCGGAGAGGCGGCAGACGTCGGGCATCCCGCCGTGACCGACGGACTGGACGAGGGTGCGCAGGGCGGTCGTCGCCGCAGCGAAGGAAGGAAAGAACCAGGCGCCGTGACGCTTCACGGTCGGCAGGGGTGCCACGCGGACGGTCGCCTCGGTGATGACGCCGAGCGTTCCCTCGCTACCGACGACGACGTCGAGCAGGCGCGGCCCCGCGGCGGACGCCGGCGCCCGACCGCCGAGCACCAGCTCACCCCTGGGGGTGACGACCCGCGCGCCGACGACGAGCTCGTCCACCCTGCCGTAGCCCGTGGACGCCTGGCCGGCCGACCGTGTCGCGACGTAGCCGCCGAAGGTCGCCTCCTGATGGCTCTGGGGGTAGTGGCCCAGGGTGAGGCCGTGCGGGCGCAGGGCCTGCTCGATCTCGGGTCCGCGGAGACCTGCCTCCAGCGTGGCCAGCCGGCTCGTTGCGTCGACCTTGATCACGCGGGTGAGCCGGCGCAGGTCCAGGGTGACGACCGCACGCTCACGGCCCGGCTCACCCGTGCTTTCCGGCGCCGCGCCGACACCTCCGACGACGCTCGTCCCGCCGCCGAACGGGACCACCGCCACACCGTGCTCCTCACACGCTCGCAGCACGTCGCCCACCTGGGCCGCCGACCCCGGCACGACGACCGCGTCAGGGGCCTGGGAGGCGTCGCCGGTGCGCAGGCGATAGAGGTCGGGATAGCTCTTCCCGCCCGCGTGCTCGATCCGCCACGTGCGGTCGGTGTGCACGTGCTCGGGTCCCACCGCGTCCACGAGCGCGGCCAGCACGGGATCGGCCAGCCTCGACGGCCGAAGCCGCACCGCGTCGATGGGAACGGGTGGCGTGAAGCCCTTACGGTTCGCGCCGACCCGCGCGGACAGCTCCGCCCAGACGTCGTCGCTGAGCGTCGGTCGCTCGGTCGGGTCCCCCCACCCGTGCCACACGGAGCGCGGGATGGAGTGCGTGAGGATATCCGTCATGTGAAACACTGTTACATACTTTGTTACATCGGTACAGTGGGGACCATGACGAGTCACGACGACGCCCTCCTCGCCGCGGTCCGCGACGAGGTCCTCGACTACGGCGTCCGGCGGGCCACCGCCACGTCGATCGCCCACCGCGCCGGGGTGTCACGCATCACCGTGCACCGGCGCGGCGGCACGATCAGACAGCTGGTGCTCGACGCCCTCGTCGCAGAGTTCACCCGGACGATGGAGGAGTGCGCCGAGCGTGTCGCCACCAGGGCGCAGCCGCGGACCGGCCGAGACACCGTCGTCGAGATGGCCGTCGCGCTCGTGGACGCCCTGAGCCAAGCACCGCTCGTGGGGGCGCTGCTCAAACATGACCCCGACCTGCTGCTCCCCTACCTCGTCGACCGATACGGCCGGAGCCAGCTGCTCGCGCTCGACTCGCTCAGCGCCGCTCTGCGCGCCGGGGTCGCGGACGGGTCGATCGTCGCCCCGGACCCGGACCTCACGGCACGCGTGCTGCTTCAGGCCATGACACCGTTCGTCGTCGGGATGCGCATCCTCACCACCGACCACGACCGGGCCGCCGTCCTGGGGGAGGTGCGTCGGCTCGTGTCGCACTACCTCGCGCCTGCCTCGCACCCCGAGCACGGACATGGGGACGCGCGATGAATGCACCTGTCATCGACCGCCGGAGCAGGACCCGGGCGCTGGAGAGCCTGGCGACGAGCCGCTACGACTGCATCGTCGTCGGCGGCGGAGTGACCGGTGCCGGAGTCGCCCTCGACGCAGCCTCTCGTGGCCTGCGCACCGCGCTCATCGAGCGGGTCGACCTGGCCGCGGGGACGAGCCGCTGGAGCAGCAAGCTCGTCCACGGCGGCCTGCGCTACCTCGCCAAGGGCGATGTCGGCATTGCCTGGGAGTCGGCCAGGGAGCGACACGCGCTGATGACGACCATCGCGCCCCACCTCACGCACGCCGCCGCCAACATCGTGCCGCTCGACGGCTCGACGCCGCCATCCCTGGGGCTGCTCGTCGAGGCCGGCATCCGACTGGCTGACGGACTGCGCCTGGCCTCCCACACCTCGCGACACCTGCTCCCGAGGCCGTCCCGCATCAGCGCGTCCGAGGCCCTCGTCATGGCGCCCGGCCTGCGCCAGGACGGCCTGCGCGGCGGGATCCTCTACTGGGACGGCCAGCTCGAGGACGATGCCCGGCTGGTCACGGCGATCGCCAGGACGGCGGTCGCCCACGGAGCCGATGTCGTGACGCGCTGCGCCGCGACAGAGCTGACCGACACCACGGTGACGCTGCGCGACGAGCTGGCGGGCGTGTCCTTCACGGCGCACGGCCACGTGGTCAACGCGACCGGCGTCTGGGCCGGCGACCACGAGCCGTCCGTGCACATCGAGCCGAGCCGGGGCTCGCACGTCGTCGTCCGCAGCGAGGCGGTCGGCCGCCCGCGAGCCATCTTCACCGCGCCGGTCCCGGGTCACTTCGGTCGCTTCGTGTTCGCGATGCCGCAGCCGGACGGCCTGGTGATCATCGGCCTCACCGACGAGCCGGTCGAGGAGGTGGACGGCGTGGCCCCGGACGTGCCGCCGGACGACACGCGGTTCCTCCTCCACACGATCAACCAGGTCCTCGAGCAGCCGCTCACCGGGTCGGACGTCGTCGGGCGCTATGCCGGGCTGCGACCCCTCGTCACCACCGCCGGAGGCGGCCCCAGCGCCGACATCTCCCGCCGGCATCTCCTCGTCGACCAGCCCGGGGGTCCGGTCACCATCACGGGGGGCAAGCTGACGACCTACCGGCAGATGGCCGAGGCCACCGTCGATGCCGTATGCCGCCGAGCCCGCTCCACGGCCGGCTGCCGGACCCGCTCCCTCCCCCTCCTCGGCGCCGCCTCGCGGGAGGTGCTGTCCCGGGTCGCGGCTCCCGAACGCCTCGTGCGGCGCTACGGCACCGAGGCGACCGAGGTGGCGGCCCTCGGGCTCGTCCACCCGGAGCTGATGCGTCCGGTCAGCGAGACGTGCCCCACCCTGGGCGTGGAGCTGCTCTTCGGGGTGCTGCACGAGGGTGCCCTCACCGCAGCGGACCTGGTCGAGCGGCGCACCCGGATCTCGTTCGACGCACAGGCGGTCGACGCCGCACGAGAGGTCGCCGACCGCGTCCTGGCGCTCGCCGCCGAGCACGCGCGGGCCTGACAGATCGCCCCGCCCGATCGGCCACCACAGATCGGACCCGGGCCCCCCTCGCGGTGGGCCCCCACCCGATCGGCCACCACAGATCGGACCCGGGCCCCCCTCGCGGTGGGCGCCCACCCGATCGGCCACCACAGATCGGACCCGGGCCCCCTCGCGGTGGGCCCCCGCCCGATCCACCCCCACCGATCACCCAGCGAGCCGCGGGCAGTGCTGGAAGGCCGGGAAGCTCGGGTCCGGCTCGATCAGCTGCAGGTAGAGCGGCCCGGCCGGGGTCGAGCCGATGACGACGTACTGCCCCGTTCCCTGGACCTTCGAGGCCGGGTGGTCGAAGCTGAAGTCGACGAGCAGGCCTGGGCCGGCAGGGCCGACGAAGGGCACCGGCTCCCCGATGAAGCCGTTGGCGTTGAGGGGCTGGGCGAAGTTGTCGGCTGAGCTGCCGCCGGTGATGCCGGGCGGGGCGAGCGGATCCTGTCCGCTGCACCACTGCGCCACGATCTCGTGGACCGTGGCGTTGGCCGGCAGGGCCGGCCAGGAGAGCGCAGCCGCGGCGAGGAGTGCCGCACCCGCTCGAACGGTGAATCTGGACATGTCGAAACCCCCTCGTTGGCGATGCGACCCGGACGGGTCCTCAACGGAGACGACGGCTGGCTGCGCCGGGTTCACATCGAATCCGGTTGTCTGACAAACGGATACAAACGTGAACGAAGGTGGCAGGACGTCCGGGCCCAGCGGCATACGGGATGATCCGTATGCCGCTGGGCTGGCTTGCGCACGTCACTGCGGTCGCGCTCCGCGGACGGTCACGGCTGGCAGGCGACCTCCTCGAAGTGTCCCGGCGTCGTCGGGTAGGCCGAGCCGGAACCGTGGCCGTTGATGTCGGAGGTGTAGACCAGCGCCAGCTCCACGAAGGCCGAGGTGCCGGACGTGGTCACGTCCGTGGCCTCGCGGCCCGCTCCCGACGCCCAGGCAAGGCGCTGGAGGAAGGTGAGCAGGTCCGGCGACATCTGGCGGATGTCGTTGAAGCCGCCGTAGGCCGCGTTGCAGTGGGTGTAGAGGTTGTAGACGCCGCTCCAGTCGATGAGGCGGTCGCCGGGGTTCGGCCCGTTGGCCGCCACGTCGCCCTGCATGACGTCACGGTCCCAACCGCCGTAGAGCCAGTCCGTGCCCTGGTGGTGGTTGTTGTTCGCGACGTCGGCGTCGTGGGTGTCGGTCATCTCGAACCAGAGGCACGGGTCGACCGTGACCTGGCTCTTCTTCGAGCCGGAGGTCGTCGGCCAGTCGCCGGTGGCGCAGCCGCCCGGGTAGGTGCCGCGAGGCCGCAGGTCGATCACGTCCGAACCGAGGATGTCCCGCTTGGCCGGGTCCGGCTCCCCCTTGCCGCCGAAGACGTGGTCGACGAACCGGTCGTTCGTCCCCCGCGCTGCCGCGTCGAAGGCACCGTCCGTCTGGCAGTCGAGGGCTGCCGCGTCGAGGGCCGGGTCGCAGCCACGGCCGCCCCACAGGACGTCCTCACCGTCCCCGCCGAAGACGTTGTCGCCCCCACTGTCGCCGTTGGCCACGTCGTCACCGAAGCCGGCGTGGATCGTGTCGGCGTCGGGACCGCCTCGGATGAGGTCACGCCCGCCCTCGAGGAGACCGGGGTGCGGCATGGACGGGCTCGTCGACGAACCGAGCCACTGGTCACCGTCGACGTCGTGGAGCAGGTCCACCCGCCGGTCGTAGTCGCCGCGACGGAAGCCGGTGAAGGACTCCATCGGCACGTTCGACAGCGCGTGGGTGAACTCGGCCGGCTCGTCCCCCGGGCTGAGGAGCTCGTTGACGACACCACCGCGGTCACCGAGGATCGCGTCGCGACCCGCGTCACCGTTGATCCGGTCGTCGCCGAGCTCACCGTAGAGGTCGTCGTCGCCGGCACCACCGGAGATGGCGTCGTCGCCGTCCTGACCCCAGATGCCGTCGTTGCCGCCGTCACCCCAGATGGTGTCGTTGCCGGAGGCTCCGGACAGGTCACACGTGGCCTGGTCCTCCGTGCAGAATCGGGTGCTCGGCCCGGGCAGTGCCGGGTCGTGCGTCCGGGACCGCGTGGCGTCCGCGGGGACGGCGCCGTCGGGATAGCGGTCCGTGTAGACCTGCTCCGTCAGCGCACCCGGGCTGCCCTGCAAGGTGCGCAGGAGCGCGCCGTTGTCGCCCAGGACCACGTCGTCGGCCCCGTTGCCCTCGACGGTGTCGCCACCATCGCGGTAGCCGGGGGTCGGCGTGCCACCGATGAGGTCGTCCTGGCCGGCGGTCGAGCTCGTGCCGACCCGCAGGGCAGCACCGCTCGGCGTGCCCGGCCACGCGGCGACCAGCGCGGTCGCCGGCGTGCCGTGCTCGGAAGCCGTGCCGAAGGGCAGGTCGCCGAAGATGCTGTCGACTCCCCCGTTGCCCTCGACGTAGTCGCCGTGCGCGTCGCCGGTGATGACGTCGTCACCGTCCTGCCCGAGGAGGACATCCACGCCGTCTCCGCCCGAGACGCGGTCGTTGCCGTAGCGGGTCGCCGGCGGGCCCTCGAGGTGGCCGGTGCCCATGCTGCGGTCCCACGTCTCGATGATGCGCGGCGCCATGGCCGTGCCGGCAGTGCTGCCGAGCCGCACGGTGACGGACGACGGTGTCCGACCGGTCTCGGGGCGCAGGACCTGGCCGTTGTCGCCCAGGGCCACGTCGTCACCGGGACCGCCGAAGAGGGCGTCCGCGGCGTCGCGCTGCCCCGCTCGGGCCTCGCCGGTGCCCCCGGACGGGTCGGAGCTGCCGCCGACGAGGTCGTCGTCTCCGGCGTCGCCCTCGACCCAGTCGGTGTCCGGCCCACCCTCGGCGTAGTCGTCGTCGGCGTCGCCCTTGATCCGGTCGTCGCCACGCTGGCCGAAGATCACGTCCTCGTCGGCGCCGCCGTAGATCTCGTCCCCGCCCCAGTTCCCTGGGGTGTTCGTGGGGTCGAGGTCGAGCAGCTGCACGCCGTGGTTGGACGCGAAGCCGCGCGCCCGCGTCACGGGCGTCGTGTCGGCGTCGATGACCCCGGACACGAGGACCGCGTTGTCGCCGGCGATGAGGTCGGGCCCGGCGTCACCGTGGAGCCGGTCGCCCGCGTCGGGCCGTCCGGTCCCTGGTGATGCCTGCTGGAAGGAGCCGCCGACGATCTGGTCCTCCCCGCCATCACCGTGGACGATGTCGGAGTCGTTGTTGCCCTCCAGGTGGTCGTCGTCGCTGCCGCCGTTGACCTGGTCCGGGCCGAGGCCGCCGTAGGCGGTGTCGGTGCCGTCGCCGCCGAAGATCGTGTCACCGCGACCCGCGCTGGCAGTTGTGCCGTCGAGGTCGAACGGGATGGCCGGCGGGTCATTCGGGTTCAGCGGGTCGTCGACCGTGCCGTTGTCACCGATGATCCGGTCGGTGCCGATGTCACCCGAGAGGATGTCGCCGGCATCGGTGTCGCCGGCCGGCCCGGTGTCTGCCCGGCCTGCCGCCCGCGTCCCGCCGTAGACGAGGTCGTCGCCGTCGCCACCGCTGGCGCGGTCGCGGCCGTCGTTGCCCTCGATGACGTCCTCGCCGGTCTGGCCGTAGAGCTGGTCCTCGTCGTCGTTGCCGAAGACGCGGTCGTGGCCGGCCTCACCGTAGGCGCGATCGTCTCCTGACCCTGCCCACAGGCCGTCGGCACCATCGCCGCCGAAGAGGACGTCGTCCCCGTGCTGGCCGCAGACGAGGTCGTCGGAGCCATGGGCGAGCACGCGGTCGCGCGCACCGCCAGTGGAGATGGTGTCGACACCGGCGCCGCCCTCGATGAGGTCGTTGCCGTCACCCGTGCCCGACGTCGTGCCCTCGGGCACGGGGTCGGAGCTGACTGGCGACCCGTCACGGCAGGTCTCGTCGGCTGCGGCACCGACCGTCGCGGCGTTGCGCAGGGTGTCGCCGAAGATCGTGGCAGGCCCGTCACCGCCGAGGATGTGGTCGCTCCCCAGGCCTCCGACCAAGGTCTTGGCCGAGGGCGAGGTGTTCGGCGGCAGGGGCAGGTGGCGCACCACCCGGAAGTCGCCGAAGCCGACGCCCTCGATGACGTCCGGTCCGCGCGGCTTGCCCTGCTCGTCCAGGCCTCGCGCGCCGACCTCGCTCGGCTCGGCGATGACGTAGTCGTCACCGGGACCGCCGTACACCGCGTCGGTCCCGTAGCCGCCGACCAGGGCGTCCTTGCCGCCGCCGCCCCTGATGGTCGCCGTCTCGGTCGTCTTCGAGTGGCTCGTGACGATGTCCTCGGACTCGCTGCCGTAGACCTCGTCGTTGCCGGTGCCGGTCTCGATGATGTTCGGGACCGCCTTGCCGTCCTTGGTCGTGAGGGTCTCGGCAGCACCGGGCTCGTCCACCTCGAAGGTCGTCTCACTCGACGCGTAGATGACGTCCTTGGCCGAGCCGCCGGCGATGCTGTCGCTGCCCACGCCACCGATGAGGGTGTTGCCCTTGGACATGACCGTCCCGCCATTGCCGTCAGGCCGGTCCGCCGCGACGCCGATCTTGTCGTCCCCGGCGCCCCCGTGGACGCGGTTCACGCCGAGCCCGACGCTGATGACGTCGATGCCGGTCCCGGCCTGCGAACCCGAGGTGGGGTCCCCGGCGAGCTGGGTCCAGTCGATGAGCTGCTTGAGCTCGACGGTCGCCACATCCTTGTGGTTCTTCTTGTCGATGTCATTGACCGTGACCGTCTGCGTGAGCTCTGGCGCGCCGAGCGTGCCGTCGCCGGAGACGAAGTCGTTGCCCTCACCAGTCGTGATGGCGTCGGCGCCGTCACCACCAGCCACCCGGGCGACCTTGCCCACGACGTCGGCCGTGACGATGCGGTCGTCGCCCTTGCCGCCGTCGACCCAGGACGAGCCGGTGCCGGTCTGGATCTGGTCGGCGTGGTCAGAGCCGATGGCGACGGCGTCCTTGCTGAAGACGGTGAGGTCTGCCGCCGCCGTCGGTGTGGCCGGGTCGGCGTCCTTCTTGCCGTCACCGACGAGGCTGACGATGAGCGGCGCCGCGGATCCTCGCCCGTCGACGATGACGCGCTCCAGGTTGGCGTTGAGATAGTCGCGACGCTCACCGAGCATCTGGACGGAGAAGCCGTCGAAGTCCGGGTTGGTGCCGGCGTCGTCGCCGGCCTTCTGGGCGAAGTGCAGCTGGGTCACCTTGACCACGTCGGCCTCGGTGTCCGCGGTGTTGCCCCACGGAGCCCCTCTGGCCCCGTCCGTCCCGAACTTGCCCGCGAAGACGACCAGGGTCGTCTCCACCGTGCCACCGAGTCGCGGTGGTGGTGGCTCACAGTCCGGCTGAGCGGTGAAGTCGAGCAGCGTGATGTCGGCCAGCGTGAACGAGAACGTCGTGCTGAACGGGGAGAACCCGATCGTGATGTAGACGCGCAGGAAGAGGCTGAGCCGTCCCGTCGTCGTGAACAGGCAGATCGGGTTGTTGATCGCCGCCTTGAGGAACTCGCTCACCCGGAACTTCCCGTCGTTGTTCGGGTCGTTCCAGTGAAAGCCGATCGTCAGATGGAGGCCACCCTCGATGCCGACCTCGATGATGAGCGCCGTCACCGAGGCCCCGGCGGCGATCTCACCGTCGAGTCGCACGACGGGGACGGGCTTGCCGCTGCTGTCGGTGGTCTTGAAGTAGAGCCCGTCGATGACCCTCAGGGCGTCGACCTGCTCCTTGGACTGCGCCGCCTCGACGGCGTAGCGGATGCCGGCGGTGTCGAGACCGGCCATGAACCGCAGGGAGACCGAGGCAGACCCGGACAGCGTCACCATGACCGGCGGCGGCGCGTAGACCGGACCGAAGGACTGGCGCCACGTGAAGCCGAGCGTCAGCGGCCCACTGTCGAACTCGACGAGCGCCACGTCGCTGCCCATGAGGACACCGAAGATCGACTCGGGGTGGTCGAGGATCGGGAAGGTGAAGCCGGACTTGTTGGCCGATCCCTCTCCGGCGGTCGGGGTGCCGAAGACCGTGCCCTTGCCGCCCGCCGCGTTGAGCTCTGCCTTGAGCGCGTCGCCCGACTTCGTCGTCGGGTCCTTGAGAACGAGGGAGTCGGCGCTCGTCGGGGACACACTCGTGGTCAGGGCCTTGTCCCCCGGCACGCTGAAGGCACCGACGTCGATGAGGCAGCTGGTCCCGCCTCCGCACTTGGGCATGTTGTTGACGAGCGTCACCAGCGCGGTGATCCGCTCGACGAACTCGAGGTCGGGCCCACCGGCCAGGGTGTTGAACGCCTTGGCCAGGGTGATCAGGCTGACGTCGCCACCCCCGGCCAGCTTGCTGAGGTCGGAGAGCACCGGGATGGGCGCATAGAGCGTGTCGATCACCGGCTGGATGGGGCCGGTCACCGACTTGATCTTGTTCAGCACCGGTCCCAACAGCTCCGAGAAGAAGCCGCCGGCGTCGAGCTTGACCGCCTTGAAGTCGATCTTCGGCAGTCCGAGGTTCTTGAGGTCCTTGTTCGTGAAAGCCCAGTCGAGGACGAAGGTGGTCTGCACCCCCGGAAGCACGGAGGACGCGCTCGCCTTGACGATCCAGTCGGCCTTGATCGCGGCCGTCAGCTTGATGTCGAACAGCTTCGAAGGGTCGAGGCTGCCGAAGTCGCTGATCGTGAGGACGGAGCTGGCTGTCTCGCTCGCGTCGCCGGACCTGACGTCGATCATGAAGGCGCCCGCGAAGAGCGGCACGGTGCCGTTGTTCTTCGTCACGTCGATGTCGAGGAAGGCCAGCTCGGCCTTCATGGACGCGGGCATGTCGAAACGGGCCCCGATGCCGAGCTCGGGTGCGGCCGCATCATGGGTGTGGACGAAGAAGCCACGGTCGGTGTCGATCCCGGCCCTGACGTGCAGCTGGAGGCCCAGACCGTACGTGATGGCGTCGGCGTCCCCGGCCCGCAGGGCGAGCCCCGGGATGCCGATGTCGAGCGGCAGGGTCTGGCCGTCACCGAGGCACCCTGTCCCGGGCTTGCAGCCCAAGGTGGAGTCGACCTCGCCGACGTTGAGGTCGATGGTGATGTTGACGCCCTCGATGTCCTCTGCGGCGCAGGCGTCGAGGTCGGGCTTGGTCATGACCGGCGGGTAGGTCGCCGGGGCTGCCGGGTCCTTGTCGACGTAGGTCTGGGTCGCGCCCGCGGTCGCGTCGACGACCTTGACCAGGCCGAACGTCGATCCGGCCTTGCGGAGGACCTTGTACTTCGTGGCCCCGGTCACCGACGGCCAGGTCACGGTGTTGAAGTGGTCGTTGTCGAGGGTCGACCACGTCGTCTGCGAGGACCCTTCGCCGGAGACGACGGTGTCCCCGTCGTTGCCGGTGCCGTCACCCTGGCTGGCGACGATCTTGTAGGCCCACGTGTGGTCCGTGCCACCGTCTGCCGGCGTCGGGGTGACGGTCGGCGCTGCCGCCGGCTCGAGCCGGGCCGAGCACTCGTAACCGACCTTCACGGTGGTGTTGGTCAGCCCGGCGTCGGAGATCGCCTTGGCGATCTGCGTGTTGAGGTAGGTGCGGGCCTCGGCCGGCGTGGCCGGGATCGAGCCGAGCGCGGCCTTCAGCTCCGCACGGAGCTTGGCGACCTTGTCCGCGCCCTGCTGCAGGTCCTTGCCGACGAACGGCAGCTTGCCGTCGAAGGTCGCCAGCCGCATGGCCTGCTCGAGCTTCTCGAGGTAGCCGTCGAGGCCCGGCTTGATCTGCGTGAAGTCCGCGATGGCGGTGGCGAGGGCGGCGGCCAAGCCGGTGGGGGCCTCGAGCTCCGGCACGCTGTCCGGCGCCGGAAGCGTGTCGTCGAGGTCGGTGAGGTCGGCGGGGTCGGTCGAGCTCGCCACGCGCAGCTGGGCGGTGCCGAGGGAGGTCGGAGCGCCGCCTGCCACGGTCGCGTAGAGCGGGATGCGGCCGCACAGCATCAGCGGCGTGCTCAAGCCCTGGCCGCAGTCGACCTTCGTCGGGTCGTTGCTCGCGTTGAAGGTCGCGCCGAGATCGGCAAGGAAGCTCCCGAAGGTCACGGGCGTGTTCGTCGGCGCCGTCTTCTTGGCCAGGTCGAGGCTGAGGTTGGCCCGGGCCTTCGCCTGGTCGCTCGGAATGCCTGCGGACACCGTGAGTGGCCCGAGCGTCCCGGCAGCCGTGCCGGTGAACTCGGCGTTGGCCTTGACCGTGAGCTTCGACGAGTCGAGGACCTTGAGCGTTGCCGCGTCCGTCGCGCCGGGGCCCACCTGGAGGGGGACGACCACTGCGACGTCGATGGTCCCTTCGACGCCGACCTTGCCTGCACCGGTTGTCGACGCAGACACGAGCGCCGGCACGCCGTCGAGCTGCAGCCGGAGCGGTGTGGAAGCGGTGTAGGCGCGGTTCCAGTCGAAGTCGAGGACGATGCTGGGTGTCCCGCCGTCGTCGAGGAAGCGGAACGTCAGGGACTTGTTCCCGAGCCGGGTGTTGAGGACCTCGACGAGGTCCTGGATGTTCTGGGGCGGGTGTGCCGACATCGCGTCGAGCGCGTCGTCGAGCGGTGACCGGAACGTGTACGCAGCGCCGGTGGCCGGTTGGGTCTCCCATGGCTTGGTGAGCGTGACCGTGTTCGCGCCGTCGGTCTGCTTGACCACGGCGACCTGGGTGCCCACGACGACCGCGCGACCGGCCAGGGCGGTCGGGAAGGTCCGGCTGGTGTCGGTGAGCGTGTCGGCGGTGTACGTCACGCTGGTCCCGACGCCCGAGAGGTCGCGACGGAGCAGGTCGCGCAGGGACGTCCCGGTGCCGGGGATCTGCGTGCTGAAGACCCCCGTGGGTCCGCCGGGCTGCGCCTCGGCGAGCTGGGCGGCGAGCGTCTGCAGCGTCTTGAGCACGATGGCGAAGAGCTCTGCCTGCGATCCCGGCTTGAAGTCGAGGGCGAAGACCCGGTCGAGGCCACTCACGTCGAACTGCGGGCCGTCGGCACCCGACGTCTTCGTCAGGTCGTTCCACGTCGCGCCCGCACTCAGCGTGGCGCCGCCGGGGAAGAAGCCGCTGGCTTCGGGGACCGACACCGTGAGGTCGCCGAAGGCACGGACGTTGACGGCCACGTCGAGCAGGTCGCCGGCCTGGCTCGGGCCGGTCGGCGTCGCCGTCACGAGGCCTTTGAAGAGCTCGCGCAGCCTCAGGTCGTGCTGCGCGTCACCGGCCTGCTTGAGGCCGATCGTCACCATGTTCCCGGTCCCGGGACCGGAGCAGTTCGCCGGTGCGGAGCTGTTGCAGACCTCGAGCTTGCCTTCGAGGCGGACCTGGAAGAAGCCGGCGTTGGCGGTGAGGTCCACCTTGGTCTTGATCGGGAAGTCGGCCTTGAGCAGCGGCAGCCCGGTGCGGATCATGACCCGGTCGGCTCCGAGTGGGAGCGACTCGACCTGGGTCTTGAAGGTCCCGGACTCGAGCGTGAACGGGCACGGCTTGGTGTTGCCCTCGAAGCCGACACAGGCCGAGCCGGTCCGCGGCTGCTGGAGGTCCAGGACGAGGGTGAGGTCGGCGGTGAACGACGGCGTGACGGTGGCGAAGGTCTGGGCCGAGTTGGCCTTGAGGATGCCCTGTCGGGGCCCGTCGGCGGGGCTCCCGGCAGGCAGCTTGCTCAAGCCGTCTCCGAAGGTGACGGCCCCGAGCTGTGCCTCCGGGCCCAGGATGACGAACGGTGTCGTGTCGGCGGGTTTCCCGCCGATCCAGTCGGTCGAGAGGGTGAGCGTGTTCGCGGTGTTGGCGCTGACCTCGCCGGCCGAGGTGCCGGCCACGACCCGCATGCCGATCCACTGGCCGGGCTCCCACGACGTCCCGTCGGAGATGCTCAGCCCGTCGGCTGTGTAGGTCGCGCCGGGCTTCGACACCTTGGCCGCGCCGGCGTCCATGGGCACGGGTGCGGACGGGGCCGCCTTGGTCATCCTCAGGTGGAACGAGAGCTTGTCGGTGGTCGGGCTCCAGTCGAGCCCGTCGACGAGGATCCCCGCTGCCTTGAGCTCGGTGATGAGGTCCTGCAGGGACGTGAACTTCGGGTTGCCGACGGTGCTCGCGTCGAAACCGGGTGGGGTCGGCTTGGACGGGTCCGGAGCCTGGACGACGTTCTTCTCGAGGAAGTCGACGAGGACCTCGTTGGCCTTGACGGCGTCCGAGACCGTGCCGCGGAGGAAGGGCAGGTCGAGGTCTCCGACGATGGCGGTGCCGGGGCCCGACCCGTCGGCGTCGAACTTCGCCTTCTGGATCCCCGTCAGCGCGGTGGCCACCTGGGCCAGCCCGTCGGCGAGGTCGCGCAGGCTCAGGTTCTGGAACTTCCCGACGACCGCGGCGAGGTCGGGGGCGGAGATCACCGGGTCGCCCGACGCGATGGTGGGCCACGTGACGGTGACGTCGGCCGAGAACGTCGGGAACGCCGAGCCGAGTCCGCTCGGGTCGGCGTGCACGGACAGGGTCCCGGCCACGGATCCGGCTGTCCCCGGGTCACCGGGTGAGCCTGCGGGGTCGAGTCCGGCGCTGACCAGTCCTTGGAGCGACCCATCCGCAGCGAGCTCTCCGTCGCCCGGGGCGGACTCGGTGAACGCCAGGACGCCGTCGTTGTTGGGGTCGTTGAGCTTGGCGAACGCGTGGGCCTTGACGGTGAAGTCGGTGCTCGAGAGCGAGACGTCGAGGATGCCGAGAGCAGCCTTGGCCGACGCGGAGAGCTGCGCGGTCGCGTCCACGTCCACGCGGGGAGCGTGGCCGGCGTCGCTGGCGAGGTACACCCGGTTCGTGGTCGGGCCGGTCCACACGATCCACAGTGAGAGGGCCGCCTCGACCGACACGGTGACCCCCTCGGGGGAGGCCAGCTCGACCTTGGGGCTCGCCGAGCTGATGGTGAGCGCCTGGTTCGCCGCGGTGCGGGTGATGGTGAGGTCGACGTGCACGCGCTTGCCGTCCGCGAGGTCCTCGAGGCCGATGTCGAGCGTGCCGGTTCGGCCGCCCGGCAGGGAGACGGACCCGTCCGCTGCGTCGAGCGCGGCCCACGTGGTCAAGCCGGCCACCGTGCCGGCGACGCCCTCCTTCACGAGGTCGTCGAGGCCGGCCAGCCCGCCGGGGCTCGCGCTGACGAAGGGGATCGGCCTGCCGAAGGCGCCGATCGCAGCCAGCCCGGACGTCCACGACGCCAGGTCCTTGGCTGCGCCTCCGCCTCCGAGGATGGCGACCACCTGGTCGACACCGGGATCCGGATCCGCTGCCCGGGCCGGGAACTGGCTCCCCATGCCCCAGCCGGTGATCAGCACCGCCGACACAGTCGCAGCGATGAGACGGTTGACAGACCTGCGCACCATCGGTCGCACCCCCAAGAGCGCCCCGCCGGCCCAGTGGAGGTGGGCCGAACCACGAGTCGCGATAACCATTCAAGGTAGCGAGGCGTCCACCACCTGTCCGGCGATTGCGGAAAAGCCACCACGCCGGCCGTATGCCGCTGGGCTCGTTTCCGGACGAAAGGGGCCTTTGCCCCCAGCGGGCTTCCCCGGCCGAAGGCGGCGCCGAGGGTCGCCGCTCAGCGCAGCTGGTCGCGGCGGCGGGTCAGGTAGGCGACCTCCGCGGAGTTGCCGGCCAGCTCGATCGCCCGGTCGTAGGCGACCCTCGACTCCTGGCTGCGGCCGAGGCGGCGCAGCAGGTCGGCGCGGGTTGCGTGGTAGGCGTGATAGCCGGCCAGCGCCTCGTCGAGGCGGTCCACGGCTGCGAGGGCAACGTCAGGGCTGTCGAGCTCGGCGACGGCGACGGCCCGGTTCAGCGCCACGACCGGCGAGCGGTCGAGACGGACGAGCTGGTCGTAGAGCGCGACGACCTGCGACCAGTCGGTGTCGCGCACGTCCGGCACCGAGGTGTGCACCGCGCTGATCGCGGCGAGGACCTGGTAGCGGCCGGGACCCATCCCTGAGGCGAGCCGCTCGCGGACCAGTCGGTGGCCCTCGGCGATGAGGGTGACGTCCCACGACGCCCGGTCCTGCTCGGCGAGCGGAACCAGCTCGCCGTTCGCCGAGACCCGGGCCGTGCGGCGCGCCTCGGTGAGGAGCATGAGGGCCAGCAGCCCGGCCACCTCACCGTCGTGCGGCAGGAGGCCGCGGACCAGGCGGGTCAGCCGGATCGCCTCGGCGGTCAGGTCGGGCCGCACGGGGTCGCTGTCGGAGCCGCTCGCGAGGTAGCCCTCGTTGAAGATGAGGAAGAGGACCGCGAGCACACCGGAGAGGCGCGCCGAGAGGTCCTCCGCCGACGGCACCCGGTACGGGATGCGAGCCGCTCTGATCTTCGCCTTCGCACGGGTGATCCGCCGACCCATGGCTGCTTCCCGGACGAGGAAGGCTCGGGCGATCTCGGGCACGGTGAGGCCGCCGACCATGCGCAGTGTCAACGCGACGCGGGTCTCCATCGCGAGCGCCGGGTGGCAGCAGGTGAAGATCAGCCGGAGCCGGTCGTCGTCGATCGGGCCGAGCGGCTCGGGCGCGTCGCCGTCGTACGCCACCTGGGCCTCCCTCTGCTTGTCGCCTCGCTTGCTCTCGCGGCGGAGGCGGTCGATCGCCTTCCGGTTCGCGGTGGTCGTCAGCCAGCCCCCCGGGTTCGGGGGGACCCCGTCGACGGGCCACCGCTCGACGGCGGCCGCGAACGCCTCCGCCGCTGCTTCCTCGGCGATGTCGAGGTCCCCGAACCGCCTGGCCAGGGCGGCGACCACCCGCGCCCACTCCTCGTGGTGGGCCCGGGTGATCGCCTGGTGCACGTCGAGCCGCTTCACAGGAACGGCCGCACCTCGATCTTCCGGTTGCAGGCCTTCGATCCCGCGGTGGCGAGCCGGAGCGCGACGTCGAGGTCGGCGGCCTCGATGATCCAGAAGCCCGCGAGGAACTCCTTCGACTCCAGGAAGGGCCCGTCGGTGACCACCGTCTCGGGGCCCCGGTTGTCGATGACGGTGGCCGAGTCGGGCGTCGCCAGGCCGCCGGCGAAGACCCAGTGACCGTCGTCCCGGAGCCCCTCGTTGAACGTGTCGATCGCCGCCATCTCCTCCGGGGTGGCGAGGTCGGTCTGGTCGTGGATCACCGAGAAGAGGTACTGCATCTGAGATCGTCTCCTGTGGTTGGAGCCCTCATGGGCGGGTCAGTCGGTGGCGTACTCAGGCCGCCCGGCGGGGCGGTAGACCTGGAGCGTGATCCCCTTGGGGAAGGAGCGGGACTCGACGAGGTCGAGCGCGATGTCGGGCCCGCTCTCGGGAAAGAGTCGGGTGCCCTCGCCGACGACCACGGGGCAGACGAGCAGGGTCATCTCGTCGACGAGATGGTTCGCGAGCAGCCACCGGATGAGCACTCCGCTGCCATGGACCTGCAGCTCACCCGTCGCTCGGGCCTTGAGGTCGCCGACCATCGCCCCGAGGTCGCCGGCGAGGACGGTCGTGCCCGCCCAGCTCGGCTCGGTGAGCGTGGTCGATGCGACGTACTTCGGCTTGGTGTTCAAGGCGCCGACGATGGGGTTGTCCAGGTCGTCCCTGACGCCCCAGTACCCGGCGAAGAGCTCGTAGGTCCGTCGGCCGAACAGGAAGGCGTCGGCGCGCTGGTACACCTCGTTGACGTACGACATCGCCTCGTCATCGAACAGCGGTCTCGCCCAGCCGCCGCGCTCGAACCCGGGGTCGAGCGCCGGATGCCGCCCGCCGTTTCCCTGCATCACGCCGTCCACGGAGACCTGCGTCGTGGTGGTCAGCTTCATCACGGTCCTCCTTCCGGGCGCCGCCAGTGGGCGGCTTCTCACTTCTGCTACGAACTCGTATGCCTCCATCGGACACCGAGCCCGGTTCGCCTGGCCAGTGCTTTGAGCCGTCGGCGTCGACGGTCACTCCCCCGGGACCCGCAGACGGTCCCCCGCCGGCTCGACCCGCGTCCCGTGTGCTCGGCAGGCGGCAGCCAACGTGCCCGCGAGCCAACGGGTGTCGTTGACATCAGCCCGCTCGAGACGCAGCCGACGACTGCGGAAGGGGACGATCTCGAGGTCGAGCAGGTGGCCGGTCGTCGCGTCGAGCGCCGCGAGGTACACCACGCGCAGCTCTCCCCGGAACTGCTCGTAGCCGCGAATCCCCTCGTAGTCGTTGACCAGGTCCCCGCAGCCGTAGAG
Organism: Intrasporangium sp. DVR; assembly: GCF_040365325.1. Lineage (NCBI taxonomy): Bacteria > Bacillati > Actinomycetota > Actinomycetes > Micrococcales > Intrasporangiaceae > Intrasporangium > Intrasporangium sp. DVR. Next base: position 172,936 of record NZ_BAABZW010000013.1, read on the forward strand.
GACCAAGCCGCCGTCGACGACCTCGACCGGCCTCGGGTGGTGGGAGGAGTGCCCGACGACGACGTGCACGCCACCGGCGAGGAGGCGCCGGGCGAACGTCCGCTGCTCCTCGGGGACGTCGTGGCCCCAGTTCGTGCCCCAGTGGATCGAGACGACACGAACGTCGCCGGCACCACTCGTGGCGGCCAACCGGTCGGTGACGCGGTCCGCGGCCGACCGGCCCAGCCCTTCCACCAGGGCGACCCCGGGGCGGGACGGGCGGGCCCGCCAGTGGCGCGGAACCCCGCTCGACGGGTGTGCGATGCACAGGGTGACGACGCGGTGCGCCCCTCCCTGCACCGCGACAGCGGCCGGTGCCCACGCTGCCGCCTCGGTCGCCCCCGCTCCAGCGGTCGTCAGGCCGGCCGAGCCGAGAGCGTCCACGGTGTCGAGCAGACCTGTCCGGCCGTGGTCGAGGACGTGGTTGTTGGCCAGTCCCCACACGTCCACCCCTGCCACCTCGAGCACGGCCAGGTTGTCCGGCGACATGCGATAGAGCACCGTCTTGTGGCGCTCTCGTTCCTCGGAGTGGGTGACGCTCGTCTCCAGGTTCATCAGCCGCACCGCGGTCGGGACCTCGGCGATGAGCTCGAGGACGTCGCCCCAGGGGTACTCGGGCGGCACTGGACGCGGGATCGGACCACTGCGGCGCTCGGCGAGCGCGACGTAGTCCCGCGCATCGACGACATGTCGCTCGGTGAGCCTCGGTCGGACCGGCCGGGCCAGCAGCTGGTCGATCCCGCGTCCGGTCATGACGTCACCGCCGAGCAGCAGGCGAACCGTCCCGCCCATCCGTCAAGGATAGTGAAGGACTTCGGACCCTGAACGGCACCACGGGACGAGGGCAGTTCGAGGTCGTGGACGACCGGCCGACGGTCGCGAGCTTCGTCAACGCTCAGGGCTTCTCGAGCCGGGCGGTCCTGACCGCCAGCTGTTCTTCCGGAGCTCGGCGTCGCACGCGCCGTCGAGGCTCGGCCCATGACAGGATCGGCCCATGGCCAAGGAGTTCAGTGTGAGCCGATCGACCACCATCGCGGCGCCGCCCGAGCGGATCCTCCCCTTCATCACGGACCTGCGCGAATGGCGGAAGTGGTCGCCGTGGGAGGGGCTCGACCCTCACCTCGAGCGGAAGTACGAAGGCCCCGAATCGGGCGTCGGGGCGAGCTACGCCTGGCGTGGCAACAGCAAGGCCGGCTCCGGACGCATGGAGCTCGTCGAGGTCGAGCCGCGGCACGTCGGCATCGACCTGGTCTTCAGCGCGCCGATGGTGGCGCACAACCGCGTCGACCTCACACTGACGCCTGCCGCCTCGGGCACGGACGTCGAGTTCCGGATGAGCGGACCGCAGAACTTCGTCATGCGGCTCATGAGCAAGGTCTACTCGATGGAGAAGATGATCGGACCGGACTTCGAGAAGGGTCTGCGCCAGCTCAAGCAGGTCGCCGAGTCGGCGTGACCGCCGCCGCTGGTCCGGGCGCGGGGGCCGGCCTCGTCATCCGGCCCGCCACCGAGGTCGACGTCCCGGCGATCGTCGAGCTGCTGGCCGACGACCCCCTGGGCCGGACCCGCGAGAGCCCCCAGGACGTCGCGCTCTACGAGGCGGCGTTCGCTCGGGTCACGGCCGACCCGGGACAGCACCTGGTCGTGGCCGAGCGCGAGGGCCGCGTCGTCGGCACGCTCCAGCTGAGCGTCATCCCCGGCCTCTCGCGCCGGGGGACGACCCGCTCGATCATCGAGGCGGTGCGGATCCGGTCCACCGAGCGCGGCTCCGGGCTCGGGACGCAGCTCATCGAGTGGGCCCTGGACGAGTCCCGACGGCTCGGGGCCGACCTGGTGCAGCTCACCTCAGATGCCTCGCGGAGCGATGCCCACCGGTTCTACGAGCGGCTCGGCTTCGTCAGGTCCCACGTGGGCTTCAAGCTGGTCCTCTGAGCCCCGGCCCGCATCGGGGACGGTGACGGTCAGAAGATGCGGACCCGCTCGTCCTCGGGCAGCCACATCCCGTCCCCCGGCTCGACGCCGAAGGCCTGGTGGAACTCCGAGAGGTTGCGCACGGCGTTGCCGCGCACGTCGAGTGGCGAGTGCGGATCCACCGCGAGCAGCCGGATCGCCTCTGCTTCGCGGGCCTTGCCCTTCCACACCTGCGCCCAGCCGACGAAGAACCGCTGCGAGCCGGTGAAGCCGTCGAGCTCCGGCATTCCGGACTCCTCCGTCGCGATCCGGTAGGCGCGGTAGCCGATCTGCAGACCGCCGAGGTCGCCGATGTTCTCGCCGACCGTCAGGGCGCCGTTGACCTTGTGCCTCGGGTCGAGCCCCTCGGGGGTGTAGGCGCTGAACTGCTCGATGAGTCGCTGTGCCAGGGCGTCGAACCGCTCCCGGTCCGCCTCGGTCCACCAGTCCCGGAGGGCGCCGCTGCCGTCGTAGCGCGAGCCCTGGTCGTCGAAGCCGTGCCCGATCTCATGGCCGATGACCGCGCCGATCGCCCCGTAGTTCACGGCGTCGTCGGCCTCGAGGTCGAAGAACGGCGGCTGGAGGATCGCTGCCGGGAAGACGATCTCGTTCATCGACGGCATGTAGTAGGCGTTGACCGTCTGGGGGAGCATGAACCACTCGGTGCGGTCGATCTCCTTGCCCAGCTTGGCGAAGTTGCGGTCCACCTCGAACTCCGTGGCGCGGCAGACGTTCCCCACCAGGTCAGCGGGGTCGATCTCGATGGAGGAGTAGTCGCGCCACACCTCCGGGTAGCCGATCTTGGCGACGAAGCGCTCGAGCTTGTCGAGAGCCTCCTTGCGGGTCTCCTCGCCCATCCAGTCGAGGGAGGTGAACGACTGTCGGAACGCCTCGACGAGGTTGCCGACGAGGTGCTCCATGCGCTCCTTGGCGGCGGGCGGGAACCACCGCTCCGCATAGAGCTGTCCGACCGCCTCGCCGACGGCGCCCTCGACCGCGGCGACTCCGCGCTTCCACCGCTCCTTGTTCTCGGGCTGGCCGGAGAGCGTGCGGCCGTAGAAGTCGAAGTCCTCGTCGACGAGGGCTCGCGGCAGCAGGGACGCGAAGGTGCTGATGACGTGGAAGGTGAGCCACGCCTGCCAGTCGGCCATCGAGACCTCGCCGAGCAGCGCACCCAGACCGGTCACGAAGCTCGGCTGTCGCACGACGACCTTCGGCACGGCGCCCTCGGGTGCCTGCATCGCGGACAACCATGCATGCCAAGGAAACTCCGGCGCCAGCGCCTCCGCCTCTGCCAGGGTGAAGGCGTTGTAGGTCCTGACGGCGTCACGGCTCGCCACCGTGTCCCAGTGGTGGCCGGCGAGCCGGGTCTCCAGCGCCATGACCTGCGCGGCCTTCTCCGCCGCCTCGGGAACCCCCGCCAGCCCCAGGAGTCGCTCGACGTGTGCGACATAGGCGGCGCGGATGTCTGCGTAGCCCTCGTCGCGGTAGTAGGACTCATCCGGCAGCCCCAGGCCTGCCTGCTCGAGATAGACGGCGTAGTCCTCGGGCGAGCGCTGGTCCGGGCTGACGTCGAGCGCGAGCACCCCCGTCACCCCGACGCGGTGCAGCCGTCCCAGAGCCGCGGCGAGGGCCTCGGTGGAGTCGATGCCGGCCACCTCGCCCAGGAACGGGAGCAGCGGTGTCAGGCCCAGCTCCTCGACGCGGTCGGTGTCCATGAAGCTCGTGAACAGGTCGCCCACCTGCCGCGTGGGGGTGCCGGTCCCAGCGCCCTGGTCGGCTGCGGCCTCCTCGATGAGCTCGTGCACGCGGGCCGTCGACTGCTCCCGAAGCAGGTCGAAGCTGCCGAAACGCGCGCGGTCCGCAGGGATCTCCGTCGTGTCCAGCCAGGTGCCGTTGACGAACCGGAAGAGGTTGTCCTGCGGCCGGACCGAGTGGTCGAGGCTGGCCAGGTCGATGCCCGAGCGCGGGGTCACTGGGTCTCCTTCGTCGGATCGAGGCTGGGTCGGTGCCCGCCTGCGGACTCCCCTACCGTATGCCGCTGGGCCGGCGGCGGGCCAAGCGTGACCTCCCCGGTCCCACGGTCCCGCGCGACCCCGCCGGGCTGCCGAGGTCACCTGACGTCGGGAGCGAGCTCAGCGGCATACGCCCTCGTTGCGGGGTCGGAGTCGGCGGCTCAGTCGGGACCGCGGCGGCCGCCCGCGATGACACCGATCAGGCCGACGAGGAGCAACAGCCCACCGAAGGAGCCGAACACCATCGGGCCCATCACGCGCATGTCGAGCTGCGCGCCGGCGAGGTTGGTCACCATGACGTAGCCGGCGACGATGAGGCTGAGCAGGCCGAGCATGATGGTGACCGGCAACGGGCCCCGTCGGACGGTGACCAGTCCGCGCGCCGGTGGCCGCGACCAGTGAGGTGCCGTGGGAGCAGGTGGGGGCGTCTCCAGGTGAGGCAGCGACGCTGCCGCCGCGTCGTCGCGCACGACGTCGTCCGGGACCGGGGTCGCCGGCTCGACCTTGAAGGGCGCGGCCGCCTGGGTGGTCGGATCTTGCTGGGTCATGGCCGTTCCTGTGGTCTCGATGCGCTCGGTGGCGCCGTGCTCGATGTGCTGAGTGTCCGCCGACTCGTCACTCGGCGCGTCCATGCCGCCAACGATCGGCGTGTCGACGGGCTCGGTGCGGTCGGTGCGGTCGTGCTCGTTGGCGTTCACTGCCCTGCTCCCGTCCGGATCGTGATCTCCCCTAGTCCCACCTCTGCGTCGATGACGATCGCGTCTTCGGCGCCCACCGGGCCGAAGGTGAAGGTCTCCTCGAGCGCGGTTCCGCCGCGACTCGTCCGGGCGCCACCCTCGTTGCTGCCCTCCGCGAGGATCTCGCCGGCGCGGCCGCTGGCGTTCACCGTGACCCGGACGTCCTCCGGGACGACGAGGTTGAGCTCGCCCAGCCCGACGGTCGCGCGGACCTGCTCGACCCCCGGGCCCGAGAGGTCGGCTCTGGTCAGGTCGAGGTCCAGCCGGCCGGCGCCGAGCTGGTAGGACTGCCCCTCCACGAGAGCCGTCGGCTCGTGCCGGCGCTCGCCCACCGAGAACGGCTGCGTCAGACCGTGCGGCATGACCGTGGCGAAGAGGGATGCCACCATCGCGACCAGCGCGAAGGGAGCCAGCCAGCCGGCCCGACGTCCGGCGATGCCGGCCATGACGATCCCCACTCCGAGGACGGTGAGTCCGGCTGCGATGCCGACGGCAAGGTGGCTGCCCTGCCAGGACAAGCGGTCAGCCGCTGAGGCGACGCCCACCGCGGCGAGGATCGAAGCGCCGAGGATGAGCAGCCCACCGGCGAAGCCGACCCCCCTGGTCCGTTCGCCGCGCGGTGTCGGCACGGCCACGGTCACCGGGATGCTGGGGTGCGCCGACGGCGGTGGCCAGCTGGTGGCGCCTGCGTGGGCCGCTGCGTTGCCCGTGGACATCCCGACGGCCACACCCCCCGAGGAGGTCGGGGAGGCAAGGGGCGATCCGCTGGTGCCTGCGGACGCACCGGCGGAGGGGGACGCCGTGTCCCCGCCCTGGCCCGAGCTCGGCTGCGGAGCCCAGGACGTCCGCACGGAGCGCCACATGTCCCGGCCCGAGTCGGTGCGGGTGAGGAACCACCAGGTGCCCACGGCGAGGGCGAGGAAGCCGAAGAACCGGATCCCGCCACCGCGCTCCTGGCCGAACCAGGGCCCGCCGCCGACGACGACGATCGCGGTGACGATGAGCAGGAAGATCGAGTGGCCCTCGCCGTACTTCAGCGCCTGCTCGAGCGAGATGCGACCGCGCTCGTCCGGCAGGATCAGCCACAACACGAAGTAGACGGCCAGACCGACGCCGAAGAGGAGTCCGAGGAGGATGAGCGCGGCCCGGATCACGAGGGGGTCGACGCCGAGCCGACGGGCGACGCCGGCGGCCACGCCGGCGAACCACCGGCCGTCCGAGGCGCGGGCGATACCCAGGCGACGCAGGGCGTCATAGAGACCGTCGAGGCCGTGGGCCCGCGGGGTGGGGTCGGTCTGGTGCTTCATGCCTCAACTCTCTCCCTCGGTGACGGGACCAGCCATGCGGGTCGACCCTGACCCAACCCTGAAGGACCCCTCAAAGACGCCGCGGATGGTCGCACCGGGCCCCTCGGTGGGTGAGGATGGACTGGTGACGACGAGAACGCAGCCGAGCGCGCCGCTGCAGCACCCTCCGGTGCTGCGCACGCCGGCGCCCCGGCCGCCCCTCGTGCGACCGACGAGCGGCCGGGTCATCGGGGGTGTCTCGGCAGGACTCGCGGCGCACCTCGGCGTGCCGGTCAAGGCCGTCCGGATCATGTTCCTCGTCACCGCGATCCCCTTCGGCGCCGGGCTCGCCGTCTACGTCTTCCTCTGGGCCACCATGCGCGAGGGCACGCTGCTGCCCGCGCCGTCGCCCACCGACCCCGCCCAGACCGCCGCACCGGCTGCGGCTCAGGGCGCGGCGGGGCCGGGCGGAGCCGCCGGCCCCGCCGCGGTGCCCGGAGACCGGCCACCCACAATGAAGGCCCTCAAGACGTGGCTGCGGAGCGGCAACGAGGCGGTCGTCGTCACCCTCCTCGGCGTCCTCGCCCTCGCCATCGCCGCGGCCCTCTGGCTGGGCAGCGCCGGAATCGGCATCGAGCCCCAGGTCCTCCTGCCCGTCGTCGTCATCGTCATCGGCGCCGTCTTCTTCTGGTCCCAGCTCGACGACGCCGACCCCATCGGGTCCCGCCGACCGGTGCAGTGGATCTGGCTCGTCGTCGGGCTCAGCCTGACGACCCTCGGCCTCGTCGGTCTCCTCGTCGGGCAGACCGATGTCGGCGAGATCTGGCAGGTGGCGGGGGCCGTGCTCGCGGCGCTCGTCGGCGTCGCGGTCCTCGCGGCGCCGTGGGTCCTCCGGCTCTGGAGCAACCTCCGGGAGGAGCAGGCCGCGCGCATCCGCGCCACTGAACGCGCCGACATCGCCGCGCACCTGCACGACTCCGTCCTGCAGACCCTCGCGCTGATCCAGCGCCGCGCCTCCGATCCCGCGATCGTCGCGCGCCTCGCCCGCGCGCAGGAGCGCCAGCTCCGGTCCTACCTCTACGACGAGGACGCCCGCGCCGGCACGCTCGGTGCGGCGCTGACCGCAGCCCTCGACGAGATCGAGGACCTGCACGGGGTCCCCGTCGAGCTCGTCGTCACCGGCGACCGGACCATGGACGAGCACCTCGACGCCCTCGTCAAGGCGGTTCGCGAGGCCGCCTGGAACGCCGTGCGCCATGCCGAGCCCCCCGTGACCGCCTATGTCGAGGTGGGCCCGACGGCGGTCGAGGCCTTCGTGCGCGACCACGGCGCCGGCTTCACCCTCGACGACGTGCCCGACGACCGCGCCGGGGTGCGGGAGTCGATCATCGGTCGGATGGAGCGGCACGGCGGCACGGCAGCCATCCGCCGGCGCGCCGACGGCACCGAGATCGAGCTCCGGCTACCGGTCACCGAGCCCGGCCCAGCACAACCCACCCCCGAGCAGGCCGACACCGCCCCGAGCCGGGCTGACGAGCCGCAGGAAGAGAAGGCATGACTCAGCCGCGCACCATCCGCATCGTCCTCGTCGACGACCACCACATGTTCCGCACCGGAGTTCGCGCCGAGCTGATGAGCGCCAGGGGCATCAACCGGTCGGGCGGGGGCGCCTCGGGACCTCGCGCCCAGGCACCCGCTTACAGCCTCGAGATCGTCGGTGAGGCAGGCGCCGTGGAGTCGGCCACCGCGGTGATCAAGGAGACCAGGCCCGACGTCGTGCTGCTCGACGTCCACATCCCCGGCGGAGACGGCCACGGTGGCGCGGACGTGATCCGGGCCTGCGCGGGCGTGCAGACCGAGGCGGGCCAGCCCGTCCGGTTCCTCGCACTGTCGGTGTCCGACGCCGCCGAGGACGTCATCGCCGTCATCCGAGCCGGCGCCCGCGGCTACGTCACCAAGACGATCAACGCCGACGAGCTGCTCACCGCGATCGGTCGCGTCGCTGACGGGGACGCTGTCTTCAGCCCCCGCCTGGCCGGGTTCGTGCTGGACGCCTTCGGCGCGGCCGCCGGCGAGGTGGCCGAGATCGACGAGGAGCTCGACCGGCTGTCCGCTCGGGAGCGGGAGGTCATGCGTCTCATCGCGCGGGGCTACCAGTACAAGGAAGTCGCCAAGGAGCTGTTCATCTCGGTCAAGACGGTCGAGACCCACGTCAGCTCGGTCCTGCGCAAGCTCCAGCTCAGCTCGCGGCACGAGCTGACCGCCTGGGCGATGGGGCGCCGGCTGCTCTGACGTCAGGCGAGGACCCGACGCAGCGCCTCGACGATGATGTCCGGGGCGTCGGTGTGGACCCAGTGCGCGGCGCCCTTGATGGTGAACTGCCGCGTCAGGGGGAAGTAGCGACGCATCGTCTCGCTGTCCTCGCGGTCGATGTAGGGCGAGTCGCCGCCGGCGATCCACAGGACCGGCCCTTCATAGGGCGGCAGGTCGTCCACGGACGTCGGCCATCCGGCGATCCGGGACTCGTGGCCGAGCGCTGCGTCCTCGGCGAAGAGGTCGAGGTTCACCTGCCAGCGCCAGCGGGTCCCCGCCTCGGACCGGTCGGCGCGGAGATTCTGCAGGAGGAAGGCCTTGACGCCGGGGTTCGACTCCTGGAAGCGCGCCTCGGCATCGGCCCGGCTCTCGATCCCGTCCAGCGGCAGCGCACGCATCTCGTCGATGTAGCCCTGGAACCGTTCGAGCGACCCGTAGTCCTTCGGCGCGATGTCCACGACGACGAGGTGGTCGACGAGGTCGGGGTGCTGCAGGGCGAGCACCATGGCGGTCTTGCCTCCGAGCGAGTGGCCGACCACCGTCCACGATTCCCCGGGCGCGGTCTCCTCGAGGGTCTGGGCAACCGCATCGGCGTAGGACTCGAACGAGAACTCCTCGGACCACGGGGACCGGCCGTGGTCCGGCAGGTCGACGAGGAGGCACCGCGCGCCCGTGCCCTCGGGGCCGGCGAGGGCCTTGGCGATCTGGTTCCAGTTGCGCCCCTGCCCGAAGAGTCCGTGCAGGAATGCGATCCGCGGGCCGGCTGTGCCGACCGAGAGCGTGTTGAGCGCCATGGAGGCGACCCTATCCACCGCGGGCGGCGACCTCACAGGGCGTCGAGAGCCACGTGAGACCGATGTAACGGGCGTTTCACACGGGGGCGACCCGGCGCAACACGCCGTTCCTAGCGTGTGCGACACGCAGGTCCCCCGTCTCTCGAGGAGTCGCCGTGAGCACCACCACCCTCCGCAGCACCGGTCTCACGACCGAGGCGCCGAGCAGGTTCCGCCGCCTGACCGCACCACGCCAGCGCGTCATCCGCGACTGGGACCCCGAGGACACCACCGCCTGGGAGGCGGGCAACTCCCGCATCGCCCGACGCAACCTCATCTGGTCCGTCGCGACCGAGCACGTCGGCTTCTCGATCTGGTCGGTCTGGTCGGTCATGGTGCTGTTCATGCCGCAGGCGGTCTACGGCTTCACGCCCGCCGACAAGTTCGTCCTCGTCGCAGTCCCGACCCTCGTGGGCGCCGTGCTCCGGGTCCCCTACACCATGGCGACGGCCTACTTCGGTGGCCGCAACTGGGCCATCGTCAGTGGCATCGCCCTCCTCGTCCCGACCGTGCTCACGTGGTGGTTGATGGCCAACCCGGGCCACTCGCTGGGGACGTTCCTCGCGGTGGCTGCGCTGGCAGGCCTCGGGGGCGGCAACTTCGCCTCGTCGATGACGAACATCAACGCCTTCTATCCCCAGCGGATGAAGGGCTGGGCGCTCGGGCTCAACGCGGGCGGCGGCAACATCGGCGTCCCAGCGGTCCAGGTCGTCGGCCTCCTCGTCATCGCTGCCCTGGGCAACCGTCGTCCTGAGCTGGTGTGCGCGACCTACCTCGTGCTGCTCGCGGTCGTCAGCGTCGGCGCCGGCCTGTTCATGGACAACCTCGACCACCAGACCGCCAACCCGCGGGCCATGCTCGAGGTGCTGCGGCACGCCGACGCGTGGGTCATCTCCCTGCTCTACATCGGCACGTTCGGCTCGTTCATCGGCTTCGGTTTCGCGTTCGGGCAGGTGCTCAACCAGACGTTCCTCGCCGGGGTCACCGGTGGCGCCGCCCCGACGCCCGCGCAGTCCGCGGCAGCAAGCCTCTCGGCCGCGCAGATCGCCTTCGCCGGCCCGCTCCTCGGCTCCATCAGCAGGGTGTGGGGCGGCCGGTTGGCCGACCGACGCGGCGGGGCCGTCGTGACCCTGTGGACCTTCGTCGGCATGGCGGCAGCCGGGCTCGTCGTGACCGTCGCGGCGCGGGCCGACGACGCCACCGCTGGTGCCGCCACGCCGGGGCAGCTCGCCGGCATCATCGGCGGGTTCGTGCTGCTCTTCGTGTTGTCCGGCGTGGGCAACGGCTCGGTCTACAAGATGATCCCCGTTCTCTTCGAGGCGAAGTCGCGTTCCGTCGTAGGGCCCGACATCGAGCGAGCCGCGTGGTCGCGGGCGATGTCCGGAGCGCTCATCGGGATCGCCGGGGCGATCGGCGCCCTCGGGGGCGTGCTCATCAACCTCGCCCTGCGGGCTTCCTATCAAGGGCCTGCGCAGTCGGCGACCGCGGCGTTCGTCGCGTTCACCGTCTTCTACGTCGTCGCCGCGGCCGTGACGAAGGTGCGCTACCGATGACGCGCCCACCATCCCGTATGCCGCTGGGCCCGGTCCCCGCCCAGGCCTCCCCGGGTGCCGGGCCGGGTGCCGCGCGACCGGGCGGTGTGGACACGGGGGCCACTCGAGCGGACGGGGGTGTGGACACCGGGGCCACTCGAGTGGACGGGGGACCTGCTCCCTCTCGGTCGAGTGGCCCGGCCATCCACAGGGGCTCGGGCCCGTCCTCGTCGAGTGGCCCGGCCATCCACCGGGCCGGGACCGACACGCACTGCGCGTACTGCGGGCTCCAGTGCGCCATGACCCTGACCGGCGCGAGCGCCGCTGACCTGACCGTTGCGGCACGGCGCTTCCCGACGAACGGCGGCGGCCTGTGCCAGAAGGGCTGGACGAGCGCCGAGGTCCTGCGCTCACCGAGCCGGCTCACCGCTCCCCTGGTCCGCCGTGACGGCGTTCTCCGCGAGGCGTCCTGGGACTCAGCCCTCGCCGTCGTGGCCGACGGCATCGTGAGGACGCGAGCGGCATACGGCTCCGATGGGGTTGCCCTCTTCGGCGGGGGCGGGCTGACCAACGAGAAGGCCTACCAGCTCGGGAAGTTCGCGCGCGCCGTCGTCGGCACGGCACAGATCGACTACAACGGCCGGTGGTGCATGTCCTCGGCGGCGGCCGCGGGGATCCGCTGCTTCGGCCTGGACCGGGGGCTGCCCTTTCCGGTGACGGACCTCGGCTCGGCCCAGGCGGTGCTCCTCCTCGGCGCGAACCCGGCGGAGACGATGCCACCCTTCCTGTCGCACCTGCACCGATCAGCAGAGGCCGGCGGGCTCATGGTCTCCGACCCCCGCCTCACCCCCACGGCGGCGAAGGCCCTCGACGGAGGCGGCCTGCACCTGCAGCTGCGGCCCGGGACCGACACCGCGCTGGCTCTGGGGATGGTGCACATCGCGGTGACCGAGGGCTACGCGGACCGGGACTACATCGACACCCGAACGACCGGCTTCGATGACCTGTGGGCCGTGGCAGCACAGTGGTTGCCGGAGCGGACCGAGCGGGTGACCGGGGTGGCCGCTGCGACGATGCGCGCCGCCGTCGCCACCCTCGCCCGCGCCCGCGACACGGAGCGTGGGGCCTACGTCCTCAGTGCGCGTGGGTCCGAGCAGCACGCCGGCGGCACCGACACGGTGACTGCCATCATCGCGCTGTCGCTCGTGCTGGGCCTGCCCGGCACCCGGGGCGCCGGCTTCGGCACGATCACCGGGCAGGGCAACGGGCAGGGCGGCCGCGAGCACGGCCAGAAGGCGGACCAGCTCCCCGGCTACCGACGGATCGACGACCCGGCAGCCCGCACGCACGTCGCAGCGGTGTGGGGTGTGCCGGCCGACTCGCTGCCCGGTCCGGGTCGGAGCGCCTTCGAGCTGCTGGACTCCCTCGGTAGCGACGGTGGCCCGCGGATGCTCATGGTGCACGGATCCAACCCGGTGGTCTCGGCTCCCGAGTCCGGGCGCGTGGCGGAGCGGCTCGGTTCGCTGGACCTGCTCGTCGTCTGTGACTTCGTCCTGTCGGAGACCGCCGCCATGGCGGACGTCGTGCTTCCGGTCCTCCAGTGGGCCGAGGAGGAGGGCACGGTGACGAACCTCGAAGGGCGGGTGCTCCGTCGCCGCCAGGCGGTGACCGCTCCGGCTGGTTGCCGCAGCGAGCTGGAGATCTGGTCGGACCTGGCCCGGCGGATCGGGTCGCCGGTCGAGCTCCCGACCGATCCTCGGGTGGTGTTCGACGAGCTGCGGGAGGCGTCGGCCGGTGGGCCCGCGGACTACTCGGCCGTGACGTGGGACCGTCTCGACGCCGGGGAGGCGCTCCACTGGCCGTGCACCGCCGAACGCCCAGCCGGCACTCCGCGGCTCTTCCTCGACCGCTTCGCGACTCCGGACGGGCGCGCCCGCTTCGTGCCCGTGGACCAGCAGGGACCGTCCGAGCGCGCCGACCCGGCGTATCCGCTGACCGCGACCACCGGGCGCGTGCTGGCCCACTACCAGTCGGGCGCGCAGACCCGGCTCGTGGCCGAGCTCGCCCGGGCGGCCGGTCCGATGTTCGTCGAGGTGCACCCTGACACGGCCGAGGCGGCGGGGCTGGCAGACGGGGTCGAGGCGGTCGTCGTCAGCCGACGCGGCCGCACCCTCGCCGAGGTACGGGTGAGTGACGACGTTCGCGCCGACACGGTCTTCCTCCCCTTCCACTGGGCCGGCGCCGCTGCGGCGAACAACGTGACCAACCCCGCTCTCGACCCGACCAGCCGCATGCCCGAGTTCAAGGCGTGCGCCGTGCGACTGGAGGCGCTCCGATGACCCCCACCCCCATCGAGAGTGGCGCTGGCGTGTCGCGAAGTGCTCTCTCGATCGAGGAGGGGGTGCGGCGGCGCGTGCTCGTCGTCGGCAACGGCATGGCCGGCGCCCGCTTCGCCGAGGAGCTGCGGCAGCGGGACCCGGGCGCAACACGGTTCGCGATCACGGTCGTCGGCGAGGAGCCGCACGAGGCCTACAACCGGGTCCTGCTCTCCGCCGTCGTCGGCGGCACGCTCACTCCCCGTGAGACCCGACTGAAGCCAGCAGGATGGTGGACCGCCCGCCACATCGACGTCCTCACCGGCGTCCAGGTGACCGGCATCGAACCGACGGCACGGACCGCCACGCTCGAGGGCGGCGCGGTGCCGGGCCAGGTGCTCGCCTGGGACGAGCTCGTGCTCGCCACGGGGAGCACCCCCTTCGTCCCGACCATCGCCGGCGACACCGGCCCGGAGTCCGGCGTGGTCGCCTTCCGCACCATCGACGACTGCGGCCGTATCGCCGAGCACGTCCGCGCCGCCCGCCACGCGGTCGTCATCGGCGGGGGTCTGCTCGGCATCGAGGCGGCGCGCGGCCTGCTCCGCAAGGGCGTCGACGTCACCGTGGTCCACGCGGCGGGCGTCCCGATGGAGCGACAGATGGACGCAGACGGTGGGGCCGTCCTGACGCGGGTCCTCCACGAGATCGGGGCCCGGCTCCTCCTCGGCCGCTGCGTCGTCGCCCGTCACGCGGACGCCGGGACGCCGACGGTCCTCCTCGACGACGGGACGTCCCTTCCGGCCGACCTCGTCGTCGTCTCGACAGGCGTCCGACCTCGTGTTGACCTCGCCCAGCGGATCGGCCTGCACGTCGACCGCGGGATCGTCGTCGACGACCGCCTCGCCACGTCGGTCCCCCACGTGCACGCCGTCGGCGAGTGCTCACAGCATCGCGGCGTCGTGCCCGGCCTCGTCCAGCCCGGCTGGGACCAGGCGCGGGTCCTGGCCGACGTCCTCAGCGGGGACGACACCGCGCGGTACGAGGGCACGAACGTCCTGACGCGACTCAAGGCCCACGACATCGACCTGACGAGCATGGGCCGCATCGATGTCGACGTCCACGACCGCGACCACGAGGTGCTCGCCTTCACCGACCCGCGTCGCGGACGCTACGCCAAGCTCGTCCTGCGCAACGACCGGCTCGTGGGGGCGATCCTGCTCGGGGTCGGCGACGCCGCGGGTCCGCTCACCCAGCTCTACGACACCGCCGCGGTCGTGCCGCGAGACCGGCTGACCCTCATGCTCGGTCGCGCCGTCACCAGGTCGGGGGGCCCCGAGTCGGTGAACCTGGCCGAGATGCCCGGCCCGACCGTCATCTGCCGCTGCAACACCGTCACCAAGTCCCAGATCGTGTCGGCCCACCGCGACGGGTGCACCACGGTCGAGGCCGTCGCCGAGTCGACCCGTGCCACCACCGGCTGCGGCACCTGCTCCTCTGCCGTCGAAGGCCTCTGCGCCTGGCTGGCCACCGCCGAACCACCCCAGCCAGCCGCGCGGGCACCGCAGCGTCCCGCCCAACCCCGACCGGTCTCAGCGTCCGCAGAAGGAGCAGCCTGATGAGCAGCACCCTCCCCGCCCCCGAGGCGACCCGTCACGTCGTCGTCATCGGCCACGGCATGGTCGGCCACCGTTTCGTCGAGGCGCTTCGCTCCCGCGACACCCAGCGCGGCTGGAAGGTCACCGTCCTCGCGGAGGAGAGCTCAGCGGCATACGACCGCGTTGGCCTCTCCTCCTACGTCGGCGCCTGGGATCGGGCGGCGCTCGCCCTCCCCAACAACACGTATGCCGCTGACGACCTCGTCGAGCTCAGGCTGGCAACGCGGGTGGCTGAGATCGATTCTGACGCAAGGGTGGTCACCACGGAACCGGGTGAGCGCTTCCACTACGACGATCTCGTCATCGCGACCGGGTCCTACCCGTTCGTCCCGCCGGTGCCGGGGCACGACTCCCCGGGGTGCCATGTCTACCGGACGCTGGACGACCTCGACGGCATCCGCACCGCGGCCGAGGCCGCGATCGAACGGGCAGCGACGGAGGGCCGGCCGGCGAACGGCCTCGTCGTCGGCGGCGGGTTGCTCGGGCTCGAGGCCGCGAACGCGCTCCGGCTCCTGGGCCTCAAGCCGCACGTGGTCGAGTTCGCCCCGAGGCTCATGCCGCTGCAGGTCGACGAAGGGGGCGGCATCGTGCTCGAGCGCCTCGTCAAGGGGCTCGGAGTGGAGGTCCACACGGGCGCCGGGACGCAGTCGATCGACCCGCAGGGGGACGGTCGGCTCGCCGTCGAGCTGTCCGACGGCACAGCGCTGCTCACCGACCTCGTCGTCTTCTCCGCCGGCGTGCGGCCCGCCGATGCCCTTGCACGGGCCGCCGGCCTCGACGTCGGGGACCGCGGCGGCATCGTGACCGACCTCGCGTGCCGCACGTCTGCTCCGGGCGTCTGGGCGGTCGGGGAGGTCGCGGCTGTCGACGGTCGCTGCTACGGCCTCGTGGCTCCCGGCTACGCGATGGCCGAGGTCGTCGCCGACCGTCTCCTCGGCGGCGAGGCGACGTTCCCCGGCGCCGACCTGTCGACGAAGCTCAAGCTGCTCGGGGTCGACGTCGCATCCTTCGGTGACGCCATGGGTGCGACGCCGGGTGCGCTCGAGATCATCCACACCGACGCCACGAAGGGCACCTACGCCAAGGTCGTCGTCTCCGACGACGCCCGGACCCTGCTCGGCGGCGTCCTCGTCGGCGACGCCACTGCGTACACGACACTCAAGGCGTTCGTGGGCCGCGAGGTCCCCGGGGACCCTGCCGCGCTCATCTCCCCCTCGGGCGCGGACGACGTCGCGCTCGGCTCCGCCCTGCCCGACGACGCGGTGATCTGCTCGTGCAACAACGTCACCAAGGGTGCGATCTGCAGCGCCATCTCGGACGGGGCGTGCGACCTCGCCTCGATCAAGGGCTGCACCAACGCAGGCACGACGTGCGGAGGATGCCTGCCGACCGTCAAGCGCCTCCTCGTCGACTCGGGCGTGGAGCTGTCCACGGCGCTGTGCGAGCACTTCGAGCAGAGCCGGGCCGAGCTCTTCGAGATCGTGGTGGCGACGGGCATCCGGACCTTCTCCGGACTCATCTCGCGGTACGGCTCGGGCACCGGCTGCGAGATCTGCAAGCCCACCGTTGCCTCCATCCTCGCCTCGACCTCCAGCGACCACGTCCTCGACGGCGAGCAGGCGGCCCTGCAGGACAGCAACGACCACTTCCTGGCCAACATCCAGAAGAACGGCACCTACTCGGTCGTGCCGCGGATGCCGGGCGGCGAGGTGACCGCCGAGCAGCTCATCACCATCGGACAGGTCGCGCAGGACTTCGGCCTCTACGTCAAGGTCACCGGCGGTCAGCGGATCGACCTCTTCGGGGCGCGGGTCGAGCAGCTCCCGGCCATCTGGCAGCGGCTCGTGGATGCGGGGATGGAGTCCGGCCAGGCGTACGGGAAGTCCCTGCGCACGGTGAAGTCGTGCGTCGGCTCGACCTGGTGCCGCTACGGGGTGCAGGACTCGGTCGGGATGGCGGTGGCTCTGGAGCACCGGTATCGCGGGTTGCGGGCGCCGCACAAGATCAAGCTCGGCGTCTCCGGCTGCGCCCGTGAGTGCGCGGAGGCGCGGGGGAAGGACGTCGGTGTGATCGCGACCGACAAGGGGTGGAACCTCTACGTCTGCGGCAACGGTGGCCAGTCCCCTGCCCACGCCCAGCTGCTCGCGAGCGACCTCGACAACGAGACGCTCGTGCGCTACATCGACCGCTTCCTCATGTTCTACGTCCGCACGGCGGACCGGTTGCAGCGGACCGCGCCGTGGCTCGAGTCGCTCGAGGGAGGTCTCGACCACCTCCGCGCGGTGGTGTGCGAGGACTCGCTGGAGATCGCGACCGACCTCGAGGTCGCCATGGAGCGACACGTGGCCGGCTACCGGGACGAGTGGAAGGCGGTGCTCGACGACCCGGCCAAGCTGTCGCAGTTCGTCTCTTTCGTCAATGCGCCGGAGGAGGCGGACCCCATGGTCGGCTTCGACGACAACGGGCCGAGGCGGGTGCCCTTGCTGCTCGGAATGCCAGGACCCGCCGACAGATCAGCTCCTCGAGAGGAAGGCCACTGATGACGACGACCATCACCGCTCCGGCAGCCGGTGCTGCGACCGCGGGGACCGCTGCTCAGGCTCCTGCCGCGCCGGCCATCGAGCGGACGCCCCGCGCGGTGGTCCGGCCGGGCATCCTGCCCGCTCCCGGGCCGAAGGCCTGGGTCGACGCCTGCCCGGTCCGAAGGCTCGTGCCCGGTCGCGGCGTCGCGGTCCTGCTGCCCGGAGGGATCCAGGCCGCTCTCTTCCTCCAGCCCAACGGGATGATCTACGCCATCGACAACATCGACCCGTACTCCGGCGCCGCTGTCCTCTCCCGGGGTCTGACGGGCGACCGGGGCGGCGAGCCGACCGTGGCCTCGCCGCTGCTCAAGCAGGTCTTCTCGCTGCGGACGGGGCAGGCGCTCGACGACGAGGCGGTCTCGGTGCAGACCCATGCCGTCCGGGTCGTCGGAGGGATCGTCCGCATCGGCACCCCGGCTCCACCCCGCTGACCCCTGCCGACCCCTGCCGACCCTTGCCGACCCCGCAACACACCGGCTTACCTCGGACACACCCGGATTCGACGCGGGTGTGTCCGAGGTAAGCGGGTGTGTTGCGGGGGGGAGGGGGTCAGGCGAGGGCGGCCCTGATCGCCTCGGGCATCGTCGTCGTCGGGCGGCCGATGAGCCGGCCGAGGTCGCCGGTCTCGACGAGCAGCGCCCCGCCCTTGATCGCGTCGTCGCTGGTGGCGAGCGCCATGGCGTAGCCCTCCGGGACACCCGCGCCCACGAGGGCCGCGGCGTAGTCGGCGACCGACAGGTCGCGGTAGGTCACCTCGGCCCCGGACTGCGCAGCCAGCTCGGCGGCCAGCTCGGACAGGGTGAAGGCCGTGTCCCCGCCCAGCTCGTAGACCTGTCCGGCGTGACCCTCCCCGGTGACGACCGCGGCAGCGGCCTCGGCGAAGTCGGCCCGGGTAGCCGCACTGAGGCGGCCGTCCCCGGCAGCACCGAGCAGTACGCCGTGCTCGAGGACCGTCGGGATCTGTGCGGTGTAGTTCTCGAGGTACCAGGAGTTGCGCAGCAGGACGGACGGCAGGTCGGCCGCGGCGAGCATCTCCTCGGTCGCCTTGTGCTCTGCGGCGAGACCGAGCGACGAGGTGTCGGCCCGGACCACACTCGTGTAGGCGACGAGCCCCACGCCTGCCCGCACTGCCGCGTCGACGACGTTCTGGTGCTGCAGGATCCGCTGGCCGACCTCGCTGCCGGAGATGAAGACGAGCCGCTCGACGCCGGCGAGCGCGGCGTCCAGCGTCTCCGCCTCGTCGTAGGAGCCGACCCGGACCTGGACGCCGCGGTCCCGCAGGTCCTGTGCCCTGGCCGAGTCCCGGACGAGTGCCGCGATGTCGGCCGGCGCGACGCCTCGGTGGATGAGCGCGTCGATGGTGAGCCGTCCGAGGGGTCCGGTCGCTCCGGTGACGAGGATGGTCATGAGGGGTCCTTCCAACACAGTGGTGGGGTTGTCAGGAGAGGAAACTCCCGGACCGCCACCATACTTCCCGAGAGGAAGTACCCACTTCCAGGTAACGTACGGACATGGAGGTTAGTCAGAGTCTGCGGCGCCACTTCCCGGACGGGGTCATCGCCGCCGGCTGCCCGAGCCGCGTCGTCCTCGACCACGTGACGAGCAAGTGGGGCTTCCTCGTGCTGCTCGCCCTGGCCGACGGACGCCCGTTGCGGTGGAGCGAGCTGCGGCGCCGCGTGGAGGGTGTCAGCGAGAAGATGCTCGCCCAGACGCTGCGCACCCTGGAGGCCGACGCGCTCGTCGCACGCGACGCGCGGCCCGTCGTGCCACCCCACGTGGAGTACTCCCTGACGCCACTCGGATCGGACCTCGCACGGCTGCTCACCCCGCTGATGGACTGGCTCGTCGAGAACGCACCCGGGATCCTCGACCGCGCCGGCTGAGCGACCCATCACATCCCAGGCCCTTTTCATCCCGGGCGCCGCTCGGAAGACTCGAGGCATGCTGACACTCGAGGACACGTGGGTGTGGGACTCCTGGATCGCCGACGACGGCACGCGCTACCACCTCTTCTTCCTCGAGGCGCCACGTTCGCTCGGGGACGCGACCCAGCGGCATACGGCTGCTCGAATCGCCCACGCGAGCTCGACCGACCTCGTCCACTGGGACTACCACGGCGAGGTCTTCGCCCCCTCGGACATGGGCTTCGACGACCTCGCCATCTGGACGGGCTCGGTCGTCCACGACGGCACGCAGTGGCGCCTCTTCTACTCCGCGCTCTCGCGGCGTGGCCACCACACGTACGACCAGCGCATCGGCATGGCCCTGTCCGACGAGCTGGGCCGCTGGCGGCGCGGCAGCAACCAGCCCATCGCACCCGTCGACCCCCGGTGGTACAAGACGCTGGCGACCCACCCGAGGGGCACCACCGGCCCGGACATGGAGGGCAGCAGCGAGGCCTGGCGCGACCCGTTCGTGTTCCGCGACCCCAACGGCCACGGGTGGCACATGCTCATCACCGCGAGGGCCGTCGACGGCGGGGAGCACGACGACGGAGTGGTGGGGTCGGCATGGAGCCCCGACCTCGACCTCTGGGCGGTGCGCAAGCCGCTCAGCCGACCCGGCGCCGGCTTCGGCCACCTCGAGGTCATCCGCAGCGTTCTCGTGGACGGACGGCCGGTCCTGACCTTCTCCTGCCACGAGGACCAGATGACCCCGGAGCGGCGCGCGACCGCCCGGGGCTGCAGCACCTGGTCCGTCCCGGCCGACTCGCTCACCGGCCCGTGGGACGTGAGCCGCGCCCGGCCCTTCACCGCCGACCCCCTGCTCTACGCGGCCCCCGTCGTCACCCTCCGGGACGGAACCTCGGCCATCCTCGGCTTCCACCTCGACATCGGTGACGAGGGGGCCGGGCTCGAGATCAGCGACCCGATTCCGGTCACGCTCGACGCGGAGGGCTACCTCGTCGCCCGCTGACCCACGTTGGAGCAGGTGTTCGGCTGGGTAGGCGAACCACCATGACGCCCCCACCCGTAGCACTCGTCGTCGGCGGTTCCCGGGGTCTGGGGCTCCTCATCGCCAAGGAGCTGACCCGGCGTGGCTACCGCGTCGTCATCGCCTCGAGGACCGAGGACGAGCTCGAGTCGGGTCTGCGGCAGCTGCAGCAGATCCGTGGTCCAGCCGGACAGGCCGCGAGGCAGCCCGAGAAGCGCGTCTGCGACGTGCGGGACCGCGAGTCCGTCCGCCGGCTCGTCGACGACGTCGAGACCACCGTCGGTCCCATCGACACCGTCTTCACCGTGGCCGGCATCATCCAGGTCGGACCTGCCGAGTCGATGACGTTCGACCACTTCGAAGACGCCATCAACACCATGGCCTGGGGGCCGATCAACGTCGCCCTCACCGTCCTGCCCCGCCTGCGTGAGCGCCGGCGCGGGCACATCGGCACCGTCACGTCCATCGGGGGCATGGTCTCCCCACCACACCTGCTGCCTTATGCCACAGCGAAGTTCGCGGCGGTGGGTTTCTCTGACGGGCTCGCCGCGGAGCTCCAGGGCACCGGGGTGACGGCGACCACGATCGTTCCGGGCCTGATGCGGACCGGATCGCACCTGCGCGCCCGGTTCGCCGGCGCGGCCGAGAAGGAGTTCGCCTGGTTCGGCCCAGCCGCCTCGCTGCCCGGGCTCTCCATGGACGCCGAGCGCGCGGCCCGCCGCATGGTCGACGCCGTCCTCGCCGGCAAGCCGATGGTCATGCTCTCGCCGCTGACCCACGTCGGCGTCAGGGTGCACGGCCTCCTGCCGGGGACGACGACGCGGCTCATGGGGCTGGCCAACCGCCTCCTGCCCGGCCCTGCGGAGGGCAGCGACGCCAGGACCGGGACGATCGAGGGCCGGGAGGCGGAGCGTCGCCTCGACTCCCCCATCGTCAACGCCTTGACGACGTGGGGCCGCAGGGCGGCGCAACGCTTCAACGAGCGGCCCTGACGTCGGGCCCGGCGTCATCCGGCGTCCTGGGATTTTCCGGCTGGATCAGGTTTACCGCCCGCGAAGCGGTGGGTAGGGAGGTAGGTGCACGCAACACTCGAACGAGAGGAGACAGCCATGGCTACCCGCACCTGGGACGCCTGGAACTATCGGGAGAGCGCTGAGGTGACGACCCGCGGGAAGGACCTGACGGGCTTCTCCGTGGAGGCCATCGACGGCCACATCGGCAAGATCGACCGGACCACCCTCGACGTCGGCAGCAGCTATGTCGTCGTCGACACCGGCCCGTGGATCTTCGGTCGCAAGGTCATGCTTCCGGCAGGGACCATCGACCGGGTCGACTGGAACGACGAAAAGGTCTATGTGGACCGGACGAAGGACCAGATCAAGGACTCCCCGGAGCTGACGGATGCAGATCTGGACAACCCGGAGTACCGGGACCGGCTCGGCACCTACTACGGCGACACGTACGACCGCGCGCTGCCCTGAAGCGACGTGAGGTAGCCCGACGCTGTAGTCGTGAACACGCCCCGGTGGCGCGGCACTGCCCCGCCACCGGGGCTTCCTCACGTCTGCCGAGGGGAGGAACGAGGCCGTATGCCGCTGGGCTGGCTCGGGCGGTCATCTCGCGTGAGCTCGATCAGCTGTCCGGAGATCCGCGTCCGGCCGAGCTTCTTCCACGCGTCGGCCGGCAGCTCGGCGGGCAGCTCGACGAGGGAGTGGTCGGCCCGGATGTCGATGTGCCCGAAGTCCTCGCGCCCGAGTCCGCCCTCGTTGGCGATCGCCCCGACGATCTGGCGCGGCTCGACCCGATGGCGCTTGCCGACGGCGATGCGGTAGGTCGCGAAGTCCGCCCTCGCGCCTCCGCGTGCCCCGCGGGGGCGGTCGCGTCGCTCGCCCGCTCCCCCGCGCTCCCCGCGCCCGGCCCGGTCGCCGCCCCCGCTGCGTCGCTCGCCCCGCTCGTCCCTCCGCGGCCGGTCGTCACGGTCGCTGGCGCGACGAGGCCGCTCACGCTCGGCGTCCGGCGAGAGGAGCATCGGCTCGTCGCCCTGCATGACGATGGCGAGCGCCGCCGCCACATCGGCCTCCGGGACGTCGTGCTCCTCGACGTAGTGGCCGACGACCTGGCGGAAGAAGTCGAGCTCCTCGCTCGCGAGGGCGGCGGTGATCGCGTCGTCGAAGCGGCCCAGCCGGACGACGTTGATGTCCTCCACGGTGGGCATCTTCATCTCGGTCAGGCCCTGCCGGGTGGCCTTCTCGATGGCGCGGAGCAGGTGCCGCTCTCGCGGTGTGACGAAGGAGATGGCGTCTCCGCTGCGGCCCGCCCGGCCGGTGCGTCCGATCCGGTGGACGTACGACTCGGTGTCGGTCGGGATGTCGAAGTTGACGACGTGGCTGATCCGGTCGACGTCGAGGCCGCGGGCGGCCACGTCCGTCGCGACGAGCACGTCGAGCTTGCCGGACTTGAGCTGGTCGACGGTGCGCTCGCGCTGGTTCTGGGCGACGTCGCCGTTGATGGCTGCCGCCGAGAAGCCGCGGGCCCGCAGGCGCTCGGCCACGGTCTCGGTCTCGTTCTTGGTCCGGACGAAGACGATCATCGCCTCGAAGTTCTCCACCTCGAGGATCCGGGTCAGGGCGTCGACCTTCTGGGGGTAGCTGACGAGGAGGTAGCGCTGCGTGATGTTGGGCGCGGTCCGGGTCGTGCTCTTGACGGTGACCTCGACCGGGTCGGTGAGGTACTTGCTCGAGATGCGCCGGATCGGGGCAGGCATCGTCGCGGAGAAGAGGGCGACGTGCTTGTCGTCCGGCGTCTCGGCGAGGATCGTCTCGACGTCCTCGGCGAAGCCCATCTTCAGCATCTCGTCGGCCTCGTCGAGCACGAGGAAGCGCAGCTCACTGAGGTCGAGGGTGCCCTTCTCGAGGTGGTCCATGATCCGGCCGGGGGTGCCGACGACGATGTGGACGCCCCGGCGCAGCGCGCTCAGCTGGACGCCGTAGCCCTGCCCCCCGTAGACCGGTAGCACGTGCACGCCGCGGAGGTGGGCGGCATACCGCTCGAAGGCCTCGCACACCTGCAGGGCGAGCTCGCGGGTCGGCGCGAGCACGAGCGCCTGCGGCTTCTTCTGCTTGAGGTCGAGCTGCGCCAGGATCGGCAGGGCGAAGGCCGCCGTCTTGCCCGTGCCGGTCTGGGCCAGCCCGACGACGTGGCGCCCGTGGAGCAGGGCGGGGATGGTCGCGGCCTGGATCGGCGAGGGGTGCTCGTAGCCGAGGTCGCGCAGCGCCTTGAGGAGCCGCTCGTCGAGGCCGAGATCCGCGAACGTCGGCTCGCCGACGGGTTGCTCGGCCTCGGTTTCCCGCCCGGAATCGGGGTTGTCGTCAGTCACCCCTGTGACGCTAGCGCGTTCCGGTGCCTGCGGTCGCCTCCTGCTCCTCGTGCAGTACGGCCGCCTCCCGGTCGATACTGGGTCTCGACGAAGGGGACGCATGATTCCAGAGACGTTGTACGCACAGTCCGAGGGGGCCGACATCGCCTACCGGGTCCTCGGCGAGGGCCCCCGCGACATCGTGCTCTCGATGGGGTTCATCTCGCACCTCGACCTCTACTGGGAGCTGCCCGAGAACGTCGAGTTCCTCGAGCACCTGACGGACCTCGGCCGGGTCATCATCTTCGACAAGCGCGGGACGGGGCTCTCGGACCGGGACCTCTCCGGCGCCTCCCCCGAGCGGTGGTGCGACGACCTCATCGCGGTCATGGATGCGTGCCAGAGCTCGACCGCGGTCGTCATGGGCTGGCTCGACGCGGGCTCGCTCAGTCTGCTGGCGGCGGCGCTCCACCCTGACCGGGTGGCCGCGGTGATCGCCGGTGAGTCCCTCGCCGTCGGGCACCGCGACCGCAGCTACCCCTTCGGACCGGATCCGCGGATGCTCCGGATGGCCCTTGCGGCGATCCGCTCGGGAGGTTGGGGCCGGGGCATGGCGGTCAAGCTCGTGGCCCCCGACTTCGCGGCGTCGCCGCGGCACCTCACCTGGCTCAAGCGCCTCGAGAGCATGTCGGCCACGCCGCGGGCGGCGGCCCGGCTGCTGCAGATGACCGCCGACCTCGACCTGCGGCCCTACCTCGAGCGCATCACGGCCCCCGTGCTGCTCCTCCACGACGTCGAGATGCAACGCCTGGCGACGCTCGAGAGCATGCAGTGGCTCGCCGACCACCTGCCCAACGCGACGCTGCGGCTGGTGCGGGGCGAACGCCCGATGACGACCCTCCTGCCGTTCCACGACGTCACCGCCGAGATCGAGCAGTTCCTCGGGGCCTACCGGCCGAGCCAGAGCGGCCAGCGCGAGGTCGCCACGATCCTCATCACCGACGTGGTGGGATCGACCGAGGCTGCGGCGAGGACGGGTGACGCGGGTTTCAGGTACGCCCGCGACGCGCACTTCGCCGCCGTCCGCCGCTCCCTCGCTCGCTTCGGCGGGCGGGAGATCAAGACCATGGGCGACGGGTTCCTCGTCTCGTTCCCGGTTCCGTCCGCTGCGCTGCGCTGTGCTGCCGAGGTCGTCGGGGACGCGGAGGCGATCGGTCTGACGATCCGGGCGGGCGTGCACTCCGGTGAGGTGCTCCGTCAGGGTGACGACCTCGTCGGGATCGCCATCCACGTGGCGGCCCGGGTCAGCGCCGCCGCCCAGGCCTCCGAGATCCTCTTCACCGACACGGTCCGCACCCTGGTCCTCGGCGCCAGCCTCAACTACGAGCCGGTGGGCAGCACCACGCTCAAGGGCGTGCCGGGCGAGTGGGAGCTGTTCCGGCTCACCGCGAAGGACACGACGAGGTCGACGCCGCCGGGCTGACGCACTGACCCGTGTGGCGGGTCAGTGCGGAAGGGCTGGGACGGCCGGATGCCGCGGAACCGAGCTCAGCGGCATCCGGCCGAGTCGTGGACACTCAGCCGAGACGGACGGTGACGCCTCCCGAGAAGGGCGAGTCGTGCAGCTCGATGGACGCGGGCTTGGCGCCCTTCGGCATGTCGTAGACGAGGACGCCCTTGACCGTGTTGCCGGGGTTGATGTCGTTGAGGAAGACTTCGTTGTCATCCAGGTGGATCGCGGCCCCGGTGTCGGCGGAGAACTCCCGTCCCTTGGCGTCGCGGACCGTCTGCGACGAGTCGGAGAAGTACTGAGACTCGTCGCCGACGTTGGTGACGGTGACGTGCACGAGGACGAACTGACCCTGCGCCTTCTCGCCGAACATGTCGCTGCCGACGCTCTTGATGCCCGTGCGCACCTTGGTGACGGTGAACTCGAACTTCCCGTCGCGCACGGCCGTCCCGATCGTGGCCGCCACTTCCTCGGTCTCTTCCTCGCTCTCTTCCCCGGTCTGTGTCCGGGTCTCTTCGTCGGTCTCTGCCTCTGTCGTCCGCCCGGGAGCCTCGGCGCTGGCCTCCCGGCCGGCGCTCCCCGCGACGGGCGCGGGGTCGCCGGCGCCGCCGAAGGCCTCGGCCAGGACGAGGATGACGACGAGGGCGAGGAAGGTCGTGAGGACCTTGTGCCGGGCGAACCAGCTCGGCTTCGGCGGGGCTGGCGGGGCGGGGATGGTGGGCGGCTGCCAGTTCGTCGTCATGACGACTCCTTCGATCGTGGTGGTCGTTGCGGGACGACTGTGGCGCTCGGCGGCCCTCCCGGACCTCGGGCGGGCGGGCAGAGAGGGTGACCGAAAGGACGAGGGCGCGTGTGGGTCGGCTGCCCGAAGGGCGGAGGTGGAGCGTCGGCGCGGTGTCCTACCTTGTGTCGTATGCCGCTCAGCTCGCTCCCCGGGTCACCTGACCTCGTGCGCCGCCTGGCTCTCGGGCGGCGGGCGCGGACGCTGGGTCTGGCCTTTCTCGTCCTGGTCGACGGGGTCTATGCGACGTCTGGGCTGGACGGCCGCCGGGCGGCGGCCGCTGGGCTGACGCCGAGCATGTCGGACCCGACGAGCGGGCCGGCGATGCTCGTCTTCCTCCTCGGGGCCGGCCTGACCATCGCGGTCGGTTGGCGTGACCGATGGCCGGTGGCTCTGACGTTCGCGGGTTCGGCAGCAGCGCTCGTGGCGCAGCTCGGCCCGACGGTCGCTCTGGTCGCCTTGATCTGGGTCGTGGCGATGCGCCCTTGGCGGGAGGTCCTCGGGCTCGCCGCGCTCGTCACCGCGGTCACGGCGTTGGCGGTCTGGCGCGATGCAGTCGCCACGCCGGCTGCGACGTCGTTCTGGGGCACCATCCTCGGCTCGGAGGACGAGCCGGTGGCATGGTTCATGCCGGTCGTGCTCACTGTCCTGCTCATCGGGGCGTTCGCCGGGGTGGGTCTGTGGCTGCGGACCCGAGCTGCGCTGCGGACGGCCGAGGTGGTCGTGGCATCGGAGCGCGAGGCCGTGACGACGCTCACGGACCAGGTCTCCCGGCAAGCCGAGCGGGAGAAGCTTGCCCGCGAGATCCACGACGGGCTGGGCCACAACCTCTCGATCCTCTCCGTGCACGCCGGAGCCCTGGAGGCGATGGCCGAGTCGGGAGAGGCGCCAGGGACCGCGGCGCAGATCAAGGAGTCGGCGCACGTCGTCCGGGAGACGGCGGCCCGGTCCGTCTCGGAGCTCCACTCGCTGCTCAACATCCTGCGCAACCCCGACGACCCTGACGTTGCCGCGCCGACGAAGACGCTGCGGGACGTCCGGTCGCTCATCGACGACTCGGTGACGGCCGGGATGCCGCTGGTCGCGACGGTCTACGTCGAGGACGGCGAGGCGATGGACCCCCCGCTCGCGCAGGCCGCCTACCGGATCGTTCAGGAGCTGCTCACCAACGCGCGCAAGCACGCGGCGACGGTGCCGGTGCGCCTCACGGTGACCGGCGGTCGGGCCGAGGGGTCCTTGGTCATCGGGACGGCCAACCATCTGCCGCCGCCGACGTGGCCTCGACCGGGAGATGAGGGCTCGCGGCCCGGGACGGGGCTGGCGGGCATCGGTGAGCGGGTGGAGCACTATGGCGGGGACATGCAGTGGGGTGCGGACGACGAGGCGGTCTTCCGCGTCTCGATCCGGCTGCCGTGGCGGCTGTCCGCGGTGGCCACGGGCAAGGGGAACTGATGGACGACACTGCGGCCGCGGCCCGCCCGATCCGGGTGATGCTCGTGGACGACGACCCGGTGGTGCGGATGGGGGTGCGGCACATGCTCAGCGTCGCGCCGGACATCGAGGTCGTGTCCGAGGTCAGTGACGGTGACGAGGTCGTCGCGGCGGTGCTCGCGCATCGGCCGGACGTCATCGTGCTGGACGTGCGGATGGCGCGCGTCAGTGGTCTGGAGACGATCCGCGCGGTCAAGGCGCGACCTGAGGCACCGAAGGTTCTCATGTTCACGGTCTTCGACCACGACGACGTCGCCGGCCGGGCGATCGAGGCGGGTGCCGACGGGTTCCTGCTCAAGTCCGCGTCCCCGGAGGAGATCCTCTCCGGGATTCGCAACGTGGCCATGGGCCTCGGCGCGGTCTCGCCGAAGACGGCCGCGCAGCTGTTCACCCGGGTCCGGGAGGATCCGATGACGGCCCAGCGGGCGCAGGCGGTTGGGCTCGTCGCCGAACTCACCGACCGGGAGCGGGAGATCGTGGCCGGGCTCGCTCGGGGCCGGTCGAACTCCGCACTGGCGCGGGAGCTCTTCGTCAGCGAGACCACGGTGAAGACCCATGTGTCGAGCGCGTTGGCCAAGCTCGGCGTCGACAACCGGGCACAGGCCGCTGTCCTCGCCGACCGCGCCGGCCTGCTCACCTGACCGCGGGCCACTGTGACACTGACCCGTGACACGGGTCAGTGTCACGGGTGCACCCCTGGGGCGTCCCGGCGTCCTAGGGTGGCTGCGTGGAACCCGACCTCAGCAGGCGACTCGACGAGATCGCCGCCCACCGCTACCTGTCCGTGACGACGTTTCGCCGGTCCGGGCAGCCCGTTGCGACACCGATGTGGGTGGCTCGGAGCGGCGACGCGGTCGTCCTCATCTCGGTCGACGGCCAGGGCAAGACGAGGCGGCTGGCGCACACCAGGCGGGTCGAGCTGCGGCCGTGCGATGTTCGAGGGCGGGTCGCGGCAGACGCGCCCGTCTGGCACGGGACCGCGACGCTCGTGCGGGACCCGCGCGGTGTCGACGAGGTGCGACGGGCGATGTCCGCAAAGTACCCGCTCGCCCGGATCGGCAACGTGGCCGAGGACCTCCTCGGCAGGTTCATGCAGCGCAAGCCGCGGGTCGGCATCCGAGTCACCCCCGTCACTCCTCGTGCCTCCGCGTGACACCGCCTGACACGGCCCGACACCGGCTGACACCCCCGGGCCAGCGAACCCCTACACGTTGAGTCGGTAGCCCCGACGCACCACGGTCTGGACGAGGTCGCGCTCGGGCAGTGCCGCGCGCAGCCGGCTCACCGCCATGTCGAGGGCGTGCTCACTCTCGGCGTCGGGCAGCTCGTCGAGCAGTCGCTCTCGGCTCAGCACGGCTCCGGGCTCGGACATGAGCGCCCCCAGCATCGCCCGGGCCCCCCGCGACAAGGTGGCGGTCTGGCCGCCGAACGTCACCGTGCGCCCGTGCACGACGAGGCGGCCGAGCGCAGTCTCGACCTCGCTGACGCCATTCATCGTCAGGTGCTCGATGACCAGCCGGATCAGGGCCCCCATCCGGAACCGCTCGGGCACGATCGGGTTCACGCCGAGGTCGAGGAGCGGCTCCGCGGTCACGGGCCCGACGGCCGCAGCGGTGACGCCACAGCGCAGGGCGTCGAGCACCACCCCGTCGAGGCCGAGCTGTCCCGCGGCTGACACGAGGCCGTCGACGGCGGGCGCCGAGGTGAAGGTCACGACATCCACCTCACGCGCGGCGATGGCGGCGCACAGCCTTCCGAGGCGGCTCTCGTCGGTGGGGCGCACCCAGCGATAGGGGGCGACGGTGTGGACGATGGCGCCGGCCGAACGCAGCCGCTCGAGCTGCTCCACGTCCTCGTGACCGTGCAGCTGGACTGCCACGACCCTCCCGTTGGCGCCCCCCTCGAGCGCGAGCGAGATGGTCGAGGCAGTGCGTTCGTCGGCGGCGACCGCGTCGTCCTCCAGCCCCGCCGCGCGAACCGCCCCTCGCGCCTTCGGGCCGCGCACGACGATCCGCGCCTCGGCCAACGTGGCGTGCAGCGCCTCGCCGAGCCCGGCGGCCTCGGCGCACTCGATCCAGCGCCGCAGGCCATAGGCCGTCGTCACGATGACGACGTCCGGACGGGCCGCGATGATCGCCTCGGTGTCGGCGACGAGGATCTCGTCCTCCTCGACCGGAGCGATGTGCACCGCAGGTGCGTGGATCACCTCGGCACCGCGGCGCACGAAGGCGTCGATCAGGTCCGCGGACCGACGGTCGGAGGTCACCCCGATGCGGAAGCCGCTGAGCACCAGCCCGGTCGGCTCGCTGCGCCTCAGGTCGGCGTCCGGCCCGGCGAGCTGGTCCGACCAGGCCGTCCGGGGATGCCGCCTCGTCATCCCGCCTCCACCCGCTCGGGACCCGATGCCGTATGCCGCTGGGCTCGCTCCCCGGGTCCGGTCCCGGTCCCCGACGTGGACGGCTCTCGAACGGTCAGGCGCCGGGCCCAGACGTCCGACTGGCGCACCACGTCGCCGATGACGATGACGGCCGGCGCGGAGACCCGGGCGTGCGCCGCTTCCTCAGCGAGACGGCCCAGCGGGGAGGTGAGGCTGCGCATGTCCGGCGTGAGGCCGCGCTCGACGACGGCGGCGGGCGTGTCCCGGTCGAGGCCGGCGGCCAGGAGCGCACTGGTGAGGGGCACGAGGTTCTGCACACCCATGAGGAACACGATCGTCCCGCCGAGCCGTGCGAGTGACGCAGCCTGCTCCGAGGTGAGCGGCGCGTGCCCGGAGACGACGGTGAAGAGGTGGCTCACCTCCCGCTGCGTGACCGGGATCCCGGCTGCACCCGGCACGGCGACCGCGGACGTGACCCCGGGCACCACCGTCACGGGGAGCCCGGCCGCGACGGCGGCGGCCACCTCCTCCGAGCCGCGACCGAAGACGTAGGGGTCGCCTCCCTTGAGGCGCACGACGGTCAGCCCCTGTTGTGCGCGCTCGACCATGAGGGCCTCGATCTCCCGCTGGGGAACCGCGTGGTGCCCCGGCCGCTTGCCGACGTCGACGATCTCAGCGCCGGGAGCGAACCGGGCCAGGTCCCCCACCGAGGCCAGTCGGTCCGCCAGGACTACGTCGGCGTCGGCGAGCGCCCGCACCGCGTCCACGGTCATCGTGCCGGGCCCGCCGGGGCCGGCACCGACGAGGACCACCCGCCCGCGCGAGAGGCTCGCGGCAGGCTCCTCGACGACGATGCACCGCTTGCGCAGCCCGGTGGTCTCGGGCCAGGAGCGGGCCCGGCCGACGACGACGGCCAGCCGGGCACCGGTGTGTCCCGCGCCGGCCGCGGCGACGTCAGCGACCCCGGCAGCTGCGGGCTGGTCCCAGACCGAGACGACCGCACCGCACCGCTCGTACCGCTCGACCACGGGACCCGTCTCCGAGGGCACACCGACGACGACCACCGGCACGCCGGTCAGGTCGGTCTCGATCAGCATGGCGCTCCTCTCGTCGGCGGCGTGCGTGCCCGGATCCTGCCCCCACCGTAGGAACACCGTGTTTCCCCCGCATTTCCGTCATGGCAGATCCCGGTAACGACCCACCTCGATGGCAGAGTTGGGGCGTGCCTCCTGCCCTCATCGCCTGCTCACACGGGACGGGCTCGCCCGAGGGCCGGGCCGCGGTCGCCGGCCTCGTGTCCGCCGTCGCGGCCCGCCGACCTGATCTCGACGTGCGAGCGGCCTTCGTCGACGTCCAGGAGCCCGACGTCAACCAGGTGCTCGACAGCCTCGGCGGCGCGCCGGGCCGAGTCGTCCCGCTCCTGCTCTCGGCCGGCTACCACGTCCACGTGGACCTGTCAGAGGCGGTCGCCACCCATCCCGCAGCGAGCCTCGCCGGTGCCCTCGGCCCCGACCCCCGGCTCGCGCAGCTCCTCGCAGACCGGCTCGACGAGGCTGGGCTGCGCGACGACGACCACGTCGTCCTCGCCGCAGCGGGCAGCTCCGACGGCCGCGCGGTCGACGACTGTCGGGACCTCGCCGACGCGCTCGGTCGGCTCATCGGCAGACCGAGCCCAGCGGCATACCTCTCGGCGGCGGAGCCCCGACTCGACGCGGCGGTGGCGCGCGCGCGAGAGGCCGGCGGGCGGGTCGTCGTCGCGACCTACCTCCTCGCGCCCGGCTTCTTCGCCGACCTCGTATCACGGTCCGGCGCCGACGTCGTCACGGCACCACTGCTCCTGCCGACGGAGCCGCCGTCCCGCACGCTCGTCGACATCGTGCTCGACCGCTACGAGGGCTGAACCGGGGCTCAAAGCGCGTGGCGTCGCCGCGACTGCTGTCGTCGGGCGCCGCACGGACGCCCCCTCCTGGCAGGAGCCGACTCACCCCACGCCCTGCGCCAGGACCCATCCGAGGCCGCCGGCCGCCAGACCTCCGACGAGGCTGAGCAGCACGTTGCCGACCGCGGCCCCGAGCGCTCCCTCCTCGAGGAGGCGGACCGTCTCGAAGCTGAAGGTGGAGTAGGTCGTCAGCGCTCCGCACAGGCCGGTCCCTGCGAGGGCGAGCACCTCGGCCGACACGGCCCCGGTCGCTCCGAAACCCAGCACCAGGCCGAGCATAAGGGACCCGGTGACATTGACGGTGAACGTGCCCCACGGGAGACGGCCGCCGTGCCAGCGCTGCACGACGAGGTCCATGACGTAGCGCAGGGGCGCGCCAACGGCACCGCCCAGCATGACGAGCAGGAGGGTCATCGCGCGCTGCTCCGTGCCCGCGTGAGGACCCGACCGACGAGCGCACCCGCGACGACGGCTGCGAGCGCGAGGGCAAGTGTCCCCGCGACGTAGGCGAGGGCGGCCGTGGCCCGGCCGTCCGCGAGGAGGGCCCGGGCGTCGAGGGCGTACGCGGAGAACGTCGTGAAACCACCGAGCACACCGACCCCGAGGAACGGGCGCACGTACCGCCTCGGGGGCCAGACATCGGTCACGTAGACCATGAGGAGGCCGAGCAGGAACGAACCGGCGACGTTGACCACGAGAGTCGCCCACGGCAGGCCACCCGGCGTCGTCGGCCAGAGCTGCCCCGTGCCGTATCTCGCAGCCGCGCCGAGGGCCCCGCCGAGCGCGATGACGGCGAGCACGTCGAGGCGGTCCGTGACGACGGCGTGGTCGAGCTCGCTCGTGCGCACGTCGTCGGGTGTGACGTCAGGGTCGACGGGTCCGTGGACGGGACCATGCACCGGGTGCGAGCCCATTCGTGTCCTTTCGTGCCCACCGGCATACTCGTGGCGTCCCCTGGTCGTGTCGATGAAAGGGTATGCCGCTGAGCTCCCTCCGCTCCTACGTGACCCTCGCCGGCCGGTCCAGTGCCGAGATCGAGGTGCGACGCTCGCGGTTCGTCTGTGACCTCGAGCGCGTGGAGACGGAGGAGGCGGCCCGCGACGTCATCGAGGCCGTGCGAGCCGGCAGCCGCGAAGCCCGGCACCACTGCACCGCCTTCATCCTCGGCCCCGACGGTGGTGTGCAGCGGAGCAACGATGACGGTGAACCGTCCGGGACGGCAGGGGCGCCCATGCTCGAGGTCCTGCGGGGCCGCGGCGTCAGCGACGTGGTCGCGGTCGTGACGCGGTGGTTCGGCGGGGTGCTGCTCGGCACCGGTGGCCTCATCCGGGCGTACGGCGACGCGGTGGGCGCGGGACTCGACGCGGCGCGGCTCGTCGTCCGGGAGCTGCGCCTCGGGGTGACCGTCGACGTGGGTCATGCGGACGGCCCGCGCGTCGAGCATGCCCTCCGCGGCCGCTCGGGGGTCTCCGTCACCGGCGTCGACTACCTCACGACCGGGGTCCGCCTCCATGTCGCGGTCGCGCTGGACGAGGTCGACGACCTGGCCGGCTTCGTCGCCTCGCTGACGTCCGGCACCGCCCGGGCCACCACCGGGCCGACCACCTGGATCGACACCACTCCACCGCAACACACCCGGTAACTTGCAACACACCGGCCTCCGACCCCGGTGTGTCGCACGCAACCGGGTGTGTTGCGGGAGGGGCGGTGAGCGCGGGTGCCCGCCCAGCGGCATACGACAAGATGGGGGCATGGCTCTGCACCTGGCGACGACCGACGAAGGCAACGCCCTCCTCGAGCGCGACCCGCTCGCACTCATCATCGGGATGCTGCTCGACCAGCAGGTGACGATGGAGAAGGCCTTCACCTCGCCCAGCGTCCTCGCCCAGCGGATGGGAGTCGACCGGCTCGACGCCGCCACGATCGCGGCGCTGGCCCCGACGACGCTGCTCGAGCACTTCAAGACCCCACCGGCCCTGCACCGCTTCCCCGGGTCGATGGCGACACGGACGCAGCAGCTGTGCCAGGCGATCGTCGACGAGTGGGACGGCGACGCGGCCACCATCTGGACCGGCGTGGAGTCCGGTGCCGAGCTGGTCAGGCGGATCGGCAGCCTCCCCGGGTTCGGTGACCAGAAGGCCCGCATCTTTGCGGCGCTGCTCGCCAAGCAGTTCGGCGTGACGCCGCGCGGATGGGAGGAGGCGACGGGCGACTACGGCCGGCCGGGGCACCGCTCGATCGCCGATGTCGTCGACGACGCCTCGCGCACCAAGGTGCGGGAGTACAAGAAGGCCAAGAAGGCGGAGCTGCGCGACCAGGGCTGACCCGCCGGCCCGCACGGGTCGGCCGGTCAGCCGGGTCAGGTCAGCCGGGTCAGGTCAGCCGGGTCAGGTCAGCTGGGTCAGGTCAGCCGCCGAGGTGGCGCGCCAGGTGCCCGGCTGCCACGTCCACCGCTGCGGCCGCCGCGTCGAAGCGCGCGAGCCGGCGGACGAACCCGTGGACGAGCCCCTGCGCCCGGAACGCCACCGAGCTCACCCCCGCCTCGGCGAGGGCCGCGGCGTAGGACTCGGCCTCGGGCGTGAGGATGTCGTGCTCGGCGGTCACCACGAGGGTCGGGGGCAGGCCGCGCAGGTCGCCGAGTGCGGGCGAGATGTCGGGGTGGGTGCGGTCGACCCCGGGCGGGACGAAGACGTCCCAGCACCAGCGCATGTTGGGCGCCTTGAGGCCCGGGTTGACCGTCTCGCCCCAGGTCGCCCCGGTGGGGTCGATGACGGGGTAGAAGAGTGCCTGGGCCCGGACCGCGATGCCCCGGTCGCGGCAGCGCCGCGCCGCCACGGCTGCGAGGTGTCCGCCCGACGAGTCGCCGCTCAGCGCGAGGCGGCCGCCGTCGAGCGAGTGTTCGGCGGCTGCGGCGGAGCCGACCCAGTCGATGGCCCGGTCGACGTCGTCGGACGCGGCCGGCCAGGGGTTCTCCGGCGCCAGTCGGTAGTCGACCGACAGGACGGCGGCGCCCGACCGGGCGGCCAGCAGCCGGCAGAGGGGGTCGTGTGAGGCCAGCCCGCCGTCGACCCAGCCGCCGCCGTGGACGTAGACGACCACCGGGAGGCGGCCCTCCGCCGGTCGGTAGAGCCGGCCCGGCACGCCATCAGCGTCGACGTCGGCGACGTGGTGGACGGGCACTCCCGGGCCCGCCTCCGCCGGCGTGTTGTCAGCGACGAGTCGTCGCTGCTCGTCCAGCCGTCGGGGGTCGATCGGGGCGGTGGTGTCCGGCAGGGCGCGCACCTGTGGGTGCAGCCAAGCCGGTGGCTGGGGCCGCGTCACTCTCCCGCTCGCTGGGCGGCCTCGACGAACCAGGACGTGATCGTCGCGGGGTGCGTGATCGCAGTGCCGACGACGACGGCGTGAGCCCCTGCCTCGAGGGCGGCGCGCGCCTGGTCGGGGGTGTGGATACGGCCCTCGGCGACCACGGGCCGGTCGAGCGCGCGGACCAGGGCGGCGACGAGACCGAGGTCCGGGCCCGGGGTCCGGGGGCTGTCGTCGGTGTAGCCGGAGAGGGTCGTGCCGATGATGTCGGCGCCCGCCTCGGCGGCCGCGACCCCGTCCGCGAGCGTCGCACAGTCAGCCATGAGCAGGGCGCCCTCGCGGTGCACGGCCGCGACGGTCTCAGCTAGGGACGACCCATCGGGGCGGGGTCGTCGGGTCCCGTCCACCGCGACGATCTCGCACCCGGTGCGGGCGACCTCGACCGCGTGCATCACCGTGGGGGTGATGAAGACGCCGCTGTCGCCGTCCTTCCACAGCCCGATGAGGGGCAGGTCGACGACGCGACGGATGGCCCTCAGGTCGTCGATGCCCTGCGCGCGGATGCCGACCGCACCTCCGCGGACGGCGGACTGGGCGACGCGCCGCATGGTGTCGGGATGCCGCATCGGCTCACCGGGGTAGGCCTGGACGGAGACGACGAGCCCGCCCCTGATCCGCTCGATGGCGTTCAACTCAGGTCCTTCCAGACGAGCCGGGCGGCGCCGACGAGCGCCGCGGAGGGCCCGAGTCGAGCGGGGAGCACGGGGAGGTCGGCCAGTGGGGGCAACAGCTCCGCCCGCAGCGCCTCCTCCATCGGCTCCCACCATCGGGGGCCGACTCCCATGACCCCACCGCCGATGACGACGACCTCGGGGTCGAGGAGGTTGGCGGCACCGCCGATCGCGCTGCCGAGGGCGCGCGCGCCGATGCCGATGGTCAGGGCGGCCAGACGGTCGCCCTCGTCCGCGCGGCGGGCGACGTCCGCGAGCGGGACGAGGTCGGCACCGGCGCGGCGGTTGTAGGCCCAGACCATGGCCGGCCCGGCCGCCACGGCTTCGAGGTGACCGGATCCGCCACAGACGCAAGGCAGTCCGGCTGCATGCGGCACGGCGACGTGACCGAAGTGACCGGCGACGTTGCGTCGACCGTGCCACACCGCGCCGTCGATGACCACGGACGCGCCGATTCCGGTGCCCACGGCGACGAAGAAGGCGCTGGACGCGCCGGCGGCGGCCCCCAGCCAGCTCTCCCCGATGGCGTGCGCGTGCACGTCGTTGTCCACCACGACATGCCGTATGCCGCTGAGCTCGCTCAGTGCCCCCCTGACGTCGGTGCCCGCCCAGTTCCGCAGCACCTCGGTGGCGGAGAGGACGCGACCGGTCGAGGCGTCGATGACCCCGGCGCTGCCGACCCCGAGACCGGCCACCTCGTGACCGCGGGCGGTCGCGGTCACGAGGAGGTCGGCCGCGAGGCCGGAGGCGATCCGGAGAATCGCCTCCGGCCCCTGTTCACCGGGGGTCGGGGCCGTCATCACGTCAAGCACGGTCCCTTCCCCGGTGACGAGTGCGGCGGCACTCTTGGTGCCACCGATGTCGAGGGCGACGACGGTCTGGGCCATGGGTCAGAGCAGCCCGACCGAGTCGAGGATCTGGCGGATGCGCTCGGCCTCGGTGGAGTCCAGAGGGCGCAGCGGCAGGGAGATGGCGTTGCTGTCGATGATGCCGAGGACGTGCAGGGCGGTCTTGAAGGACCCGGCACCGCGCGTCATGCCGGCAGCCGTGGCCGGGTCCGCCGCCTCGACGATGCGGAAGAGCCGGGTCAGTCGCTCCTGTTCGGCGCGGGCGCCGGCGAGGTCACCGGCGGCGACCGCGGCGTGCAGACGGGCGTAGCCGGCAGGGTCGACGTTGGCCAGGCCCGGGACGGAGCCCGAGGCGCCGGCGAGGAGCATCGAGTCGACCATGACCTCGTGCCCGGTCAGCGTGGCGAACCCGGTCAGGCCGGCGTCCGCGACCGAGAGGAGCAGCTGGCGGAACGCCACGTCGTCGCCGCTCGAGTCCTTGACGCCGGCGATGACGCCGTCGCTCGCGAGGCGCACGATCAGGTCGTTCGACAGCTTCGAGTGGACGCAGGCCGGGATGTCGTAGGCGAACAGCGGCACATCCACCGCCGCACCGACCGAGCGGAAGTGCCGCTCCGTCTCGTGCGGCCCCACGATGACGTAGAAGGGTGCCGTGGCCACGACCGCCTGGGCGCCGAGGCGCTCGGCGGCGCGGGCCCGCTCCACCGCCCGGGCCGTCGCCGGCTCGATGGCGCCGGCGAGCACCGGCACCCGTCCGTCGGCGGTCTTGACGATGACCTCGAGCGCGCGGTCGCGCTGGGCGTCGTCGAGGAGGGCGGTCTCACCGCTGCTGCCGAGGGCGAACAGACCGTCGACGCCGGCGTCGATCATCCGGGCCACGAGGCGCTCGAGGGACCCGGAGTCAACGGTGAGGTCGTCCTTCAGCGGTGTGACGACCGGGGGCACGAGGCCCTGGATGGGTGCAGTGGTCGTCATGACGGCTCCTTGACGAGGTTGTCGGTGGCGGCCCGGGCTGACGCGGCGAGTTCCGCGGTGGTGATCCCGGCCGGGACGGGGTGGTGGCAGGCGAAGGTGTGGCGCTCGGCAGCGAGCATCGGGTTGGGCATCAGCTCGGCGCACACCGTGGTCGCCTTCCAGCACCGGGTGCGGAACGGGCACCCGGAGGGCGGGTTGGCGGCGGAGGGGACCGGACCGACGAGCGGGATCGGGTCGATCGGGTCGAGGAGGCCGGGCGTCGCTGAGAAGAGTGCACGGGTGTAGGGGTGCACCGCGCCATCGGGCAGCTGCGCGGCA
Organism: Intrasporangium sp. DVR; assembly: GCF_040365325.1. Lineage (NCBI taxonomy): Bacteria > Bacillati > Actinomycetota > Actinomycetes > Micrococcales > Intrasporangiaceae > Intrasporangium > Intrasporangium sp. DVR. The sequence goes on from NZ_BAABZW010000013.1 coordinate 210,755, forward strand.
GGGGTGTCCTCCACGATGCGCCCGAGGTACATGGTCACGACGCGATCACTGACGCGCTTGACCGTCTGGATGTCATGCGACACGAAGACCATCGCGACGCCGAGCCGGTCCTTGAGGTCGAGGAGCAGGTTGAGGATCTGGGCCCGGACCGACACGTCGAGGGCACTGGTGGGCTCGTCCGCGATGACGAGGGACGGCTCGAGGGCGAGCGCCCGGGCGATGGAGACTCGTTGGCGTTGTCCACCGGACAGCTGGCTCGGCAGGAGGTCGGCCGCCGAGCGTGGGAGGCCGACGAGGTCGAGGAGCTCACGGACCCGGGCGGCGCGCTCCTTGGGCGTGCCGACGTCATGGACGTCGAGTGGGTCCCGTACGACCTGGCTGATCGGCATGCGGCGGTTCAACGACGCGGCGGGGTCCTGGAAGATCATTCCCACGCCGCGGCCGAGGTGGCTGCGCCGCTCACGGTCCTTCAGGGACCAGATGTCCTTGCCCTCGAAGATGACCGAGCCCGACGTCGGTCGCTGCAGCCCGACCATGGCCTTGGCCATCGTCGACTTGCCACAGCCGGACTCACCGACGACTCCGACCGTCTCGCCGGGAGCGATCTCGATCGAGGCTCCGGTGAGCGCGAAGACACTGCCGTGGCCGAAGAGCCCGCTGCTCTTGGTGCGGTGCACCACGTGCACGTCCTCGAGGCGCATGATCGGCTCGCTCATGAGATGGCCCCTTCGGTGGCTGATCCGGTGGCTGCTCGGGTCGCGGCCTCGGCGTCGACGCGCAGCTGATGCGCGGGGTGGTGGCAGGCGACGACGTGGAGCACCCGGTCCCCCTCGAGCGGTGGCGCCTCGCGGCGGCACACCTCGGTGGCCATGGGACACCGGTCGGCAAACCGGCAACCCGGTGGGAAGTCGGCCGGGGACGGCACGACGCCCTTGATCTGGGTGAGCCGCTCAGCGCCCGACTCGAGGGAGAGCACCGACCCGAGCAGGCCCCGGGCGTAGTGGTGGGCGGGGGCGCCCACGACCTCGGCCGTGACACCACCCTCGACGATCTGGCCGCCGTACATGACGACCACCCGGTCGCTGATGTCGCTGACGAGGGCCAGGTCATGGCTGACGAGGATCAGGGCGAAGCCGAGCCGCTCCTGGAGCTCGAGCAGCAGCGTCATCACCTGCGCCTGGACCGTGACGTCGAGCGCGGTCGTCGGCTCGTCGGCGATGATCAGCCGGGGGTCGCGGGACAGGGCCATGGCGATGACGACGCGTTGGCGCTGACCGCCCGAGAGCTCATGGGGGTAGGCGCCGAGGGTGCGCTCCGGGTCGAGTCCCACGAGGCGCATGAGCTCGTCGGCCGTGCGCGTCCCGCCACGCTTGATGAGCTGGTCCAGCTGGGCGCTGATCCGCATCGCGGGGTTGAGCGCGGAGAGGGCGTCCTGGTAGATCATCGCGATCTCCCGGCCCATCAGCGCCCGGCGCCGCGCCAGCGGGAGCCGGATCAGGTCGGTGCCGTTGAAGTGGATCGATCCACTGAGGCGGGCGCCCTTCGGCTCGAGACCCATGACGGCCAGGGCGGTGAGGGACTTGCCCGAGCCGGACTCGCCCACGAGGCCGAGGACCTCACCGGGTCGGACGTCGAAGCTGATGCCGTCGACGATGTCGACCCCGTTGTGCCGACCGTCGAAGCCGATCCGCAGGTCCGTCACGACCAGAGCCGGCTCCCCCGGGGGCAGCGGGCGGGCGCGTTCGCGAAGCCGTCGGCCGGCCTCGGCCAGGCCCGGCAGCGGAAGGACCTCGCCGGTCCCCGGCTCGGAGGTCTCGAGCCGGTCGATGTCCTCGCCGGGCTTGGCGACCGGCTTGGCCCGCCTGGCCGCCGGTGCGGCCCACGCATCGGAGATGCCCTCGGACAGGATGTTGAGGGACAGGACCGTGAGCAGGATGAGCAGGCCGGGGAAGAAGGTGGCCCACCAGGAGCCGGCGAGCAGGACGTCCTTGCCGTAGGCGATGACCGAGCCCCACGACGACTCCGCCACGTGGCCGGGGAGGCCGCCACCGATGAACGAGAGCGAGGCCTCGAAGACGATCGCGTCGGCGACCATGACGGTGGCGAACACCATGACCGGCGCTGCCGAGTTGCGGATCACGTGCCGGGCGAGGATGTGGAGGCGACCGGCGCCGATCACTTGCTCGGCGGCGACGTAGTCCTCGCTGTACTGCGAGAGGACGTTGGCCCGGACCACCCGGGCGATCGGCGGGGTGAAGACGAAGCCGATGGCGAGGATCAGGACGACGAGGCTGTCCTTGCCGAACGCGATGATGAGGACGGCGGACAGCGCGATGGCCGGGAAGGCCATGACGACGTCGAGCAGCCGCATGATCAACTCGTCCACGGCCTTGCGGCTCGTGGCGGCGAGGGCGCCGAGCACCGTGCCGAGGGCCAGCGCGATACCCGCTGCCCCGAAGCCGACCACGAGCGAACGACGGGTGCCGGCGACGAGGCGCGAGAAGATGTCGCGGCCGGAGCGGTCGACGCCGAACCAGAACTCCGAGCCCGGGCCGGTGTTCACCGGGGCCAGCCCGGTCGCCGTGGGGTCGTGGGGCGTCAGCCAGTTCGCGAGGATCGCGGCGAGGACGAGCAGGGCGATGAAGCCGGCCGCGAAGCGGGACAGGAGCGGCAGGCGCCGCAGCCCGGCGACGCTGGCCACCTTGCGGTTGTCGGGGTCGGACAGCTTGGCGGTGAGCTCGGGGTGGATGGTCATCAGTGGCCTCCCCGCAGCCGCGGGTTCGCGAAGAGATACAAGATGTCGACGAGCAGGTTCACCACGACGAAGGTGAAGGCGATGACGAGGATCGTGCCCTGCGCGAGGTTCGTGTCGTTGGTCCCGACGGCCTGCATGACGAGCGTGCCCATGCCCGGCATGGTGAAGATGGCCTCGATGATGATCGTGCCGCCGAGCAGGTAGCCGACCCGCAGGCCGAGGACGGTGAGGGGGTTGACGAGCGCATTGCGCAGGACGTTGCGTCCGACGACGATCCCGGCGGGCAGGCCTGCGCCGTAGGCCGTGCGGACGTAGTCCTTGTCGAGCTCCTCCACCATGGAGGTTCGCACGATGCGCGCGAGGGAGGCACCCACCGGCACGGCGAGTGCCATGGCGGGCATCGCCATCGACCGGAGCCACCCGCTGACGCTCTCGGCGGGGTTGGTGTAGCCCGCGTTGGGAAACCAGCCGAGCCCGAGCGACAGGTGCTGGATCATGAGCAGTGCGAGCCAGAAGCTCGGCACCGAGATGCCGGTCATCGAGAGGACCCGGATGAGCTGGTCGGGCCAGCGGTCGCGGAAGAGCGCGGCCGTGATGCCGAGGGTGAGGGCGATGACGAGGGCGAGGGCGACCCCGAGGAAGGTGAGCTGCATCGTCAGGGGCAGCGCCTCGGCGACCAGGTCCGAGACCGGTCGGGCCACCCCGATGGTCTCGCCGAAGTCCCCCTTGAGGACGTTGCCGAGGAAGGTGACGAACTGGACCGGCGCGGGCTGGTCGAGCCCGCGGGCTGCCTCGTACTCGGCGATCTGCTCGGGGGTGGCCTGGTCGCCCAGGGCCGCCACGGCGGAGTTCACCGGCGACAGCCGCATGATCACGAAGACGAACAGGGCGATACCGAGCATCAACGGAACGAGTGTCAGCAGGCGCCTGAGGATCATCTTCAGGATCGATGACATCGGTCCTCCTTGCGGGGTGTAGCCGGGCCGGCTCGCTCCCAGGGGGGGGGGGAAAAGCGAGCCGGCCCGGGGCTTGAGGGGCGGTGGTGGTCAGGCGTTGCGCTTCGCGTCGAGGAAGTACAGACCCGTCGTCGCAGCCGGCTTGAAGCCCTCGATCTTCTTCGAGTCCCACGCGGTCACGATCTTGGTGTGCAGGACCGTGTAGATCGCAGCCTCGTCGGCGACGAGGTCGATGACCTGCTTCCACAGCTCCTTCTGCTTGCCCTGGTCCTGCTCGGCCGCTGCCTGGTCGAGCAGCTGGGCGGCCTTGGCGGGGGCGGCACCGGTCCAGCGGGCGCGGTTCTTGGGCCACGTGTCGCCCGCGAAGTACCAACGCAGCAGCAGGTCGGCGTCAGGGCCGAAGACCGTCGGGTCACCCGACGCGGCGAGGACACGGAACGAGTCCTTGGACACGAGGCCGTCGGGTGCCGGCGCGTAGACCGAGGCCGACGGGGCCGTGTTGACCGTCGCCGTGATGCCGGCCTTCTTCCACTGGTCGACCATGAGGGGCGCGATGTCGACGATGAACTGGGTGCTCGTCGTGACGAGCTCGAACTTCAGGTCCTTGACCCCGGCTTCGGCGAGGAGCGCCTTGGCCTTCTCCGGGTCGTAGCCGTAGACCGTCGCGGCCTCCTGGTAGTCCTTGTTGTCCGGGTCGAGGTAGGACTTGGCCGCAGTGCCGTAACCCTGCAGCGCCGTGGCGATGATCGCCTCCTTGTCGAGCGCGTAGTGCAGCGCCTGACGGACCCGCTTGTCGTCGAACGGCTTGGCGGAGCAGTTGAACAGGAGGAAGAGCTGGTTGAAGGCCTGGCGCGCCTCGACCTCGACCTTGCCCTCCAGCTGGGCGACGTTGATGTAGGGCACGGCCTCGACGGCCTGGACGCGACCGCCCTGGATGTCGGCGATGCGGGTGGCGCCCTCGGTGGTCGTGTTCCAGACCATCTTCTTGGCGCTCGCCTTGCGGGGGCCGTTGTACTTGTCGTTGACCGAGAAGCGCAGCCCGGTCGTCGCGTCGGCGCTGTCGAGCTTCCACGGGCCGGAGCCGACCGGCTTGGTGTCGAACGCCTTCGCGGCAGCAGCGTCACCGGTGAGCTTCTTGGGCACGACCTTGATGACGGCGATGCGCTGCGCGAAGAGGGCGAAGGGCTGCTTCAGCTTGAACTCGACCGTCTTGTCGTCCTTGGCGGAGACCGAGTCGATGAAGGGCAGGAACGCGGCCATGAGGGCCTTGTTCGCCGGGTCGAGCGCGCGGGTGAAGGACCAGGCGACGTCCTCGGCGGTGACCGGGGTGCCGTCGGAGAAGAGCGCGCCGTCACGGAGGGTGGCGGTCCAGGTGAGCCCGTCCGCGCCCTGCTCCGGAAGTGCCTTGGCCAGGGCGGCGTAGGGCTCGCGGGTGATCGGGTCGAGGTCGACGAGGCCCTCGAAGATGTGCTGGTTGGCGGCGGTGCCGACCGCGCTCGAGGCGTTCATCGGGTCGAGGCCGCTCGACAGGGTGAATGCCAGGGTGGCCTCGATGGTGTCGGGGACCGTCCCGCCACCGCCGTTGCCGGACGAGGAGTTGGTCGAGCTCGGGCCGCCACAGGCCGCCAGTGCCCCCGTGATCACGGCGGCGGCGCTCAGGGTGCCACTGAACTTGAGGAACTTGCGACGGCTGACGCCGGACAGACCGGCTGGGTCGAGCAGGGTCTTGGACTCCTGGTCGGGGTTCACTGTGGCCTCCCATGTTGGTGCCTGTTGGTGTTGGGTGAGGCAGTCCACCGACCGCCCGGCAGCACTGCGCTGGCAGGTAGTACATCATACGTCTTCCCCACGAGGAAGGATGTCTAGTAGATTGCACGTAACAAATCGACGACGAGGGGTTCGAATGTCCGATGTCTCGCCCATTGCCCCCCGCAATGGTCTCCTGCCGCGGTCACGCAACCACGACGTGATCGAACGCATCAAGACGTACATCCTCGACAAGCAGCTCCGTCCCGGCGACCTGCTGCCGACGGAGAACGAGCTCATCGCCGCGATCGGCGCGAGCCGTACCAGTATCCGCGAGGCGATCAAGAGCCTCTCCGCACTCGACATCGTCGAGGTGCGTCACGGCCACGGCTCCTACGTCGGGCGCCTGTCGATGAACGCGCTCGTCGAGAGCCTCGCGTTTCGCGGCCTGCTCAGCACCGGCACCGACGGCAAGGTGATGACCGACCTCGTCAACATCCGCCAGATGCTCGAGCAGGGCCTGTCGCCGCTGATGATCGAGACCCTCGACGAGGTCGAGCTGGCCAACCTGCGCGAGCTCGCGGTGAGGATGCGCCGTCTCGCCATGGAGGGCCAGCCCTACGTCGACGAGGACCGCGCCTTCCACATCCGGCTGATGAACGCCATCGGCAACGACCTCGTCAGCCAGCTGACCGAGGCCTTCTGGCAGGTGCAGGCCCGGGTGGCCCCGACGCTGAAGGTCGAGGCCGCGGACTGGCTGCGCACGGCCGAGGCGCACGAGGCCATCGTGGACGCGATCGGCGCTCGGGACGTCCAACGCCTGCAGCACGCCTTCGAGCGGCACTACGACCCGATCCGCCGGACCATCGCCAACCTCTTCGAGACCCCTTCGGCACCGGCGGGTGTGTCCGAGTGACCGCCACGCTCATGCGGGCCGAGATCGGCGAGCAGCCGGCGGCCCTCGCCAGGCTGCTCACGGGGCGCGCCCCGGTCGACGACGTCGCCGCCCGGATCCGCGCTGCCGCCCCACGGTTCGTGCTGCTCGCTGCCCGCGGCACCTCCGACCACGCGGCCCTCTATGCGAAGTACCTGATCGAGACCACCCTCGGCCTGCCGTGCGGCTTGGCCTCGACGTCCGTCTACACGGCCTACGACCGCCAGCCGGACCTCCACGGCGTGCTCTGGATCGCCGTGAGCCAGAGCGGCGGCTCCCCCGACCTCGTCGAGTCCACCGAACGCGCCCGCGCGGGAGGGGCACTCACCCTGTCGGTCACCAACACCGGCGACTCACCGCTCGGACGGGCCAGTGAGCTGCGGATCGACATCCTCGCCGGCCCCGAGCGCTCCGTGGCCGCGACGAAGACCTACACGTCGAGCCTGCTCGCCCTCTGGCTGCTCGTCCGCGCCTGGGCCGAGCTCGACATCCAGCCCGCGGACCGACTCGTGGAGGACGTCGAGGCCGCCCTGCAGGCCGACGTCGACGACGTCGCGTCCCGCTACCGCTTCGTCGACAAGCTCGTCACGACGTCCCGCGGCTACGCCTACCCGACCGCCCGGGAGGCGGCTCTCAAGCTGATGGAGACGTGCTACCTGTCAGCGCACGCCTACTCGGGCGCGGACCTCCTCCACGGACCGCTCGCGATGGTCGACCAGGACCGGCCGGTCATCGCCGTCGTCCCCGAAGGGCCGGGTGGCCGCGCGCTCGAGCCGGTCCTCGCCGCCCTCGAGGAGCGCGGCGCCGACATCTGCCTCGTCGCCCCCGGCACGAATGCCCACGCGGCGCCCGCGCGCATCGTCCTGCCCACCGGGATGGACGAGCAGCTCGCGCCCATCGTGCAGATCGTGCCGCTCCAGCGCCTCGCCTGCGCCATGGCCGTCAGCCGGGGCTTCAACCCCGACCAGCCGCGAGGCCTGAAGAAGGTCACGCAGACCTTCTGACCCACCCCGACGACCGTATGCCGCTGGGCTCGCCCGGCTCGAGAACCTCACCACCCGCTCGGGTGGGCGTTCACGAGGAGCGAGCCCAGCGGCATACGGCCTGAGGGGTCAGTCAGGCGTCAGCAGCGTCGGTCAGTAGTTCATCCCCGCCGTGTAGGAGCCCGAGCCGGTGTAGGACTCGACCATCAAGCGGTAGTAGCCGGACGTGTTGCTGTAGCTGAACGACTCGTCCGCGCTCGACGTGACCCCCTGCGCGACCGTGGACCAGGTCGAACCGTTCCACTTCTGCAGGTAGACGTCGAAGTCCGCGCCGGTCGGACCGTCGAGGCAGACCTCGATCGTGCCGGCCGTCGCGTCGTAGACGTACGGCAGGGTCTGCGACGCGCCGCTCGCGAGCGACCCCGTCCAGGTGCCCCGCATGCCGGAGCACTGGCTGCCCGGAGGAGGTGTGCTGCCGCCGAGGAGGAACTCGGTGTTGAGCAGGCGGTTCGGCGTGCCACTGGGGACACCGGAGAGGGCGCCGCTGACGCTGTTGTTCACGATCGCGGAGTGGACCGCCGAGGACGAGGCGGTCGGGTTGGCGCCGAGGTAGAGGGCGACTGCGCCGGTGACGTGCGGACTGGCCATCGAGGTGCCCGAGATCGTCCGGGTCGACGTGTTCGTGTCGTACCACGCCGACGTGATGTTGGTGCCGGGCGCGAAGAGGTCCTGGCAGGAACCCCACGCGCTGCTCGACGCCTTGGCGTCCGAGCTCGTCGAGTTGCCGACGGTGAGCGCCTCGGAGACCCGCTGCGGGCTGTAGTAGCAGGTGTCGTCGTTGCCGTTGCCGCCCGCCTGGACCCACATCACACCGCTCGTCACGAGGGACCGGACCGCGCTGTCCATCGTCGTGTCGGTGCACCGGGTGTTGCAGCCGATGCTGTAGTTGACGACAGCCGGCTTGACCGCGTTGGTCTTGATCCAGTTGACGCCCGCGATGATGTCGGCGTTCGAGCCGGAGCCCGAGCAGTCGAGGACGCGGACCGCGTGGACCGTCGCCTTCTTGGCGACGCCGTAGCTCGTGCCGGCTGCGGTGCCGGCGACGTGGCTGCCGTGGCCGTTGCAGTCCGTGGGGGTGCTGTCGTTGTCGACGAAGTCGTAGCCGTTGCTCGTGCGGCCGGTGAACTCGGTGTGGCTGAGGTTCACCCCCGTGTCCATGACGTAGACGTGGGCGCCCTGGCCCGCGTTGTCCGGGTAGCGGTAGCGCTGGTTGAGCGGGAGGGTCCGCTGGTCGATGCGGTCGAGGCCCCAGCTGCCCGGGTTGACCTGCTCACCGGCGATGCCCACCCGGTAGGCCTGCTCGACCCGCTCGACGGCGGGGTCCGCGGCGACGCGACGCGCCTCGGCCTCGCTCATCCTCGCCGCATAGCCGTCGACGACGGCACCGTAGGTGTGCTTGATCCGGCCGCCGTACTTGGCGGCCATCGCCTGCGCCGACTGCCGGTTGGACGCGGCGCTCTGGGACTGGTTCGTGAAGACGACGACGTACTCGCCGGGAATGGCGTCCGGGTTGTCGGTGCCGAGAATGGAGCCCGTGGGGGCGCCAGAGGCCATCGAGGGCACTGATGCGGCGGAGGCGGTGGAGGGGGCGACGTGGAATGCCAGCGCCATCGAGGCTGCGACGGCGGCGGTGGCCGCCCGTGACGCCCGACGGCGCCACATGCTGTGCTTCATGGAGAGCTCCTTCTCTGCTGGAGTGGAGACGCGCTCAGGGGTGTGTGTCGCGTCCGCGCCGGACGGTATTGAGCGGAAACGACCGGTGAACAGGGTGCAACCGGACAATGTCCGAAACTTGCCACCCTCGGGTGCTCAGCCCGAGATCCACCCTCGCTGCGCCGCGCGGACGCCGGCGCTGAACCGGGTCTCGGCGTCGAGCCGCCGCATCAGGTCGTTGATGCGGCGCCCGACGGTTCGCTCGGTGATGCCGAGCGACCGGGCGATCGTGCGGTCCTTCAGCCCCGCAGCCATGAGCCCCAGGATCTCGCGGTCACGTTCGGAGACGCCCGGCTCTGCCGTGCCGGCGGTCCGGGCCAGCGCCTCGACCGGGGTGGACCTCTCCCACAGCTGCTCGAAGTGCGCGACGACGACGTCGAGGATGCTCGACGAGCGGATGAGGAGCCGGCGTTCGGGGTCGGGGTCGTCGGCCGACTCCGGCACGAGCGCCACCGCTCGGTCGACGACGAGCAGCTTGGGCCACACCTGCGCGTTGACCCGCGCCTGCTCGCCGGCATCGACGTACTGGCGCATCGCTGCTCGGGCCTCGTCGGTGACGATCGCCTCACGGTGGTAGATGACCCGGTAGGACACCCCGGCCGCGAGAGCGACGAACTCGCTCTCGTTGGGCTGCGCCCCGCCCGCGAAGTAGGGAGGTGCGTCGACCATGAGCACCTCGTCCCGCGCCGCGCGCTGCATCTGCGTGAACGCGTCGAGGACGGCGGAGGCCCCGACGACGGGCTCCACGACGTCGCAGGCCCCGCCCCACCGGCGGGCAGCCGCCTCGGAGATCCGCTCCGCCTCGTCCTGGAGGCGGTTGAGCTCGCGTCGACGTTGCCGGATCAGCTCGGGCAGGGCCACGTCGGGTGAGATGACCCTGAACCGCAGGCCCTCGAAGTCCTCACGGTGCGCCAGCCCCCGCGAGGCCAGTGCGTCGAGCGCCCGAGCCACCTCGTCCGGCGTTCCGCCGAGGTCGGCGGCGACGTCACAGGTCGCGGCCGACCCGTGCTCGACGAGGCGGAGGTAGACCTGCTCCTCCAGCACGGTCAGGCCGAGCGGTTCGAGGGACAACGCCTCGAACGTCGACGTCTCCGAGGACAGCGGCACAGCGCCCTCCAATCACCCGAGCACTCCCGCCGGACCGTCTGACGGAAGGACGACACCGTGAGTCCCGACGAGCGTGGAAGCCATCGTCGTGACGGCCGGTCACACGTTACGACGGGTAGGTATCGGCTCGCTCCCCCAATCGGTCTAGGAACGACCATGAGTTCGCAAAGTCTTCTCCAGCAATCGGTCAAGACACCCAGGACACCCGGTGTCGGCTCGAGTGGCCCCGCCCTCCCCAGGGGCAGAGCTCGAGTGGCCCCGCCCTCCCCAGGGCAGAGCTCGAGTGGCCCCGGTCTCCACAGGTGAGCTGTGGAGACCGGGGCCACTCGATGAGGGGAGGCCGTCAGGGCACGATCTGCATGTCGAAGATGTGGACGGCCCCGTTGCCCGGAAGGACGACGAACTCGACGGTCTTGGCCGGGTCGATCTCGATCGAGTTGGCGAAGACCCGGTAGGCGTAGGCGGAATCGCCGTAGCCGTTGGGCCGGTTGCGCCCCACGCTCGATACGACCAGCGTCGCTCCGTGGGCGTCGGCCTCCTGGAAGGACCAGTTCGGGAAGCCGAGCGTGCCCGTGCTCTTCGAGCCGTCCGTGTAGTAGACCGAGACCTGGCCCGACGCCGCGTAGCTGGCGCCCGATCCCAGGAAGGCCAGTCGGCTGCCCTGCCCCCCGAAGGTGATGGCCTGCCCTGCCGCCGCGACGTTGCCGGCGGTGCCCGGCGCTGCCGAGGGCCACACGAAGTCCGCGCCGAGCGCGGACACCGTGGCGCCCGGTGTCACGCCCTGGTCCGCGAGCTTCTGCGCAGAGAAGGAGTTGCCGTAACCGTCGAAGTTGCCCGGTGTCGGGTTCGACTCGTCGGTGACCCCGACGTTGTTGTAGGCCGCGGCGAGGTTCGGCAGTGCAGAGCCGGTCCGCTGCGTGCGCGTTCCCACCGCGGTGCCGGCCCCGTCGCCTCCGCCGTACGTCGCCGTGGCGGTGAAGGTGTAGAGGTGGAAGCCGGAGCGGGGCGCAGGGACCTGGACCGAGAAGTCGAGGGCGACGGACGCGCCGGGCGCCACCGCCTTCTTCCAGGACTGCTCCACCGGGTACACCGCCCAACCGGTCGGTCCCTGCAGGGCGACGCTGAGGTTGCGCAGGCGGGCCGATGAGGCGTTGTCCACGGTGACGACGACCGGGGCGATGGCCGGGCCCTCGAGGTCGACCTCCGAGATACTCACCGTGACCGCTCCCGACGCCTCGCCAGGTGCGGAGGGGGCGGCGCTCGAGGGCGGCGCCATCAGCCCCCCGGCGAGCAGCGCGGCCCCGGCGAGGACGGCGACGACAGGGCGGGACTGGGCCAGCCGGGTGCGCAGGCGAGTCATCACGAGGCCTTCCTCGTCGTCTTGGGCGTGCTGTCGAACCTGGTCGCGGGGAGCACCACGTCTGCGGTCGCCGGCATGTCGCTCTCCCGGGAGTCGAGGCCGATCCGCAGCTCGGCCCACCGGCCGCGCGTGAAGTCCGGGACGTCGACGGGTCGGCCGCCGGCCTCGAGCGACTTCACGCTGAGCGGCACCGGCGAGCACCAGGCCGCAGAGTCGTAGACGTCGATGTCCGGGACCTGGCCCGCTCGCATCTGCTGGACGATCCGCCACATGAGCACGTAGTCCATGCCGCCGTGACCGCCGTTGCTGGCAGCGTCGTCCCCGATCTTCTTCCAGAGCCAGTGGTCGAACTCGGCACGCAGGTCGGTGAAGTCACGCCAGTAGTCGCCGGAGTGGTCCGGCTCGATGTAGACCCGCGCCCCCGTGGAGCCGCCGCCGACATAGTCCTCGACGAGGCCCCGGCTGCCCGCGAGCGTGTTGATGCGGCTGTACGGTCGCGGCGACGAGACGTCGTGCTCGGCCCGGATGACCCGGCCCTGGTGCGTCTCGATGAGGCAGGTGACGAGGTCCCCGTTGACGTAGGTCTCCTTCCAGGACGGGTGGTCGGCCGGCACGTGCCGGGCCCGGTAGTCGGCCAGGCCCTTCGGCGCCGTAGCCGTCGCCCGCAGGGTGGTCATGCGGTCGCCGCGGTTGATGTCCATGCACGCAGCGATCGGTGCCAGTCCGTGCATCGGGTAGAAGCTCGCGATGCTGCGGGTGTGCCACAGGCGGCGCCAGGAGTCGGTGTAGTAGGTGTCCGAGAACAGCAGTGCGCGCAGGTCGTGCAGGTAGCCGCCGTGCCCGTTGGTGATGTCGCCGAAGACGCCGGCGTGGGCCATCTTGAGCATGGCCAGCTCGTTGCGGCCGTAGCTGCAGTTCTCCATGAGGAAGAGGTGCCGGCGCGTCAGCTCGCAGGTGTCGACCAGGTCCCAGAGCTCCTCGAGCTCGGTGGCGATCGGCAGCTCGACGCCCACGTGGCGCCCGGAGAGGAGGGCGGCCTTGCCCTGCGCGTGGTGGAACTCCCACGGCGTCGCGACGTAGACGAAGTCGATGTCGTCCCGCTCCAGCATCTGCCGGTAGCCGTCCGCTCCGCCGAGCTCGGCGGGACGCTGGCGGCCCGAGGCCTCGACCCGGTCAGCGGCGCGAGTGGCGCGCTCGGGCCTGATGTCGCACACTGCGGTGACGCGGCAGCCGGGCACCGCTGCCCACCCGCCGAGCATCCCCATGCCGCGGTTGCCCAGGCCGACGATCCCGACCCGGACGACGTCGTGCGAGTCGTAGGCGACACCGATCATCGAGGGTGCGCGGCGAGCAGTGGGTGCTGCTGCACGTGCCGAGGGTGTCGCCGGCGCTGCGTGTGCCCCGGTCAGTCCGGGCCCGAGAGCGAGTCCGGCGACTCCCGCCCCGACCGCCCCGCCAAGGAGCGAGCGGCGGGAGGGCTGCATTGGCTCAACCATGGTTGTGACCACCTCCGTCTGGGGCAGCCGCTTCGGTGAGGCCGCCCGTGATGGTGATGAATCTGGCGCACCGGACATCTGACTGTCAATATCTGATCGAAAGAAGGACCAATCGATCACCTTCGATCACGAAGATCACTCCCGGCTAAGTCGAGCGGCCCCGTTGTCCACAGCTGGGCTGTGGACCACGGGGCCACTCGAGGGTGCTGGGGGGCGCCTCCTCCGCTCAGTCCGCGAGGAAGCCGAGCAGGTCGGCCCGCGTCAGCACGCCAACCGGCTTGCCGTCCTCGACGACGAGGACCGCGTCGGACTTCTCCAGCTCGTCGCGGGCGGCAGCGACCGGCTCGCCGGCCCCGACGAGGGGCAGGCCCGGCTCCATGTGCTTCTCCACCGAGTCGAACAGGTGGGCCCGACCGGTGAAGAGCGCCTCCATCAGGGCCCGCTCGCTCACCGAGCCGGCGACCTCGCCGGACATGACCGGCGGCTCGGCCTTGACGACGGGCATCTGGGAGACGCCGAACTCCCGCAGGATCTGCACCGCGTCGCGAATCGTCTCGTTGGGGTGGGTGTGGACGAGCGCGGGCATCTCGCCCGACTTGGTGCGCAGCACCTGCCCGACGGTCTGGTCGTGCTGGTCGTGGAGGAAGCCGTAGGAGGCCATCCACTCGTCGTTGAAGATCTTGGACATGTAGCCACGGCCGGAGTCGGGCAGCAGGACGACGACGACGGCGTCCTCGGGCAGGTCCTTGGCCGCGCGCAGGGCGGCGACCACGGCCATTCCGCAGGAGCCGCCGACGAGCAGGCCCTCCTCGCGGGCCAGCCGCCGCGTCATCTCGAACGAGTCCGCGTCGGAGACCGCGATGACCTCGTCGACGACGGACGGGTCGTAGGCGCCCGGCCAGAAGTCCTCGCCGACGCCCTCGACGAGGTAGGGGCGCCCGCTGCCGCCGGAGTACACCGAGCCCTCGGGGTCGGCCGCGATGATGCGGACCGCGCCGTCGGAGACCTGCTTGAGGTAGCGCCCGGTCCCGCTGATGGTGCCGCCGGTGCCCGCACCTGCGACGAAGTGGGTCACCTTGTGGTCGGTGTCCTCCCAGACCTCCGGGCCCGTCGTCGCGTAGTGGCTGTTGGGTCCCTCGGGGTTGTAGTACTGGTTCGGCTTCCAGGCGCCCTCGATCTCCTCGACGAGGCGGTCCGAGACGCTGTAGTAGGAGTCGGGGTGGTCCGGCGCCACCGACGTCGGCGTGACGACGACCTCGGCGCCGTAGGCCTTGAGCACGTCGCGCTTGTCCTGGCTCACCTTGTCGGGGCAGACGAAGACGCACGTGTAGCCGCGTCGCTGCGCGATCAGGGCGAGCCCGACCCCCGTGTTGCCGCTCGTCGGCTCGACGATGGTGCCGCCCGGCTTGAGCAGCCCGTCGCGCTCGGCGGCGTCGATCATCCGGAGCGCGATGCGGTCCTTGACCGAGCCGCCGGGGTTGAAGTACTCGACCTTGGCCAGGACGGTGCACCGGACGCCGGCGTCCTCGACGACCGAGCCGAGCTTGACGAGGGGCGTGTTGCCGACGAGGTCGGAGATGTGCTCTGCGTACTTCACCGGATCATCCTAGGTGCCGCCCGGGACCGCCGAGGGCGGGGATCATGGAGACCGGCCCGCACGTTACGGTGATAGCGGAGTGGCTCACTTCGCTTGCGGACGCCCTCGATGGCGTCCTCGAGGTTTTCACTCACGCAGAGGGGGTTCTCGGTGAGTCGCGCTCGACGGGCTCGCAAGATCGCCCAGACCGCCGCATTCGGCGGCGGTGTGGGGGCCGCCGGCCTCGGTGCCCTCGGCCTGGCCGGCTACGGCCTGCTCCGCATCGAGGCGATGCTCGCCCGACGGATCGTGGGCCAGCCGTTCGAGGGGGCGCCGGACGACGAGGGGACCTACGGGTTCGGCCCCGGGGAGCCGATCCGCCTCGTCGTGCTCGGCGACTCCACCGGCGCCGGCATGGGTGCGGAGCACGCCCGGCAGACGATCGGCGCGACCATCGCCAACGGCGTGGCCGCCTTCAGTGGTCGTCCGGTCGAGCTGACCAACGTCGCCGCCATCGGCGCCGAGTCCCTCCACCTCGGCGGCCAGGTCGAGCGTGCCCTCGCCCGCGTCCCGACCCCCGACATCGCGCTCATCCTCATCGGCGCCAACGACGTGACCCACCGCATCGAGCGCTCGCTCGCCGTCCGCCACCTCGAGATGGCCGTGCGACGGCTGCGCGAGGCCGAGGCCGAGGTCGTCGTCGGCACCTGCCCGGACCTCGGTGCGATCGAGCCGTTGCCGCAACCGCTGCGCCACCTCGCGCGACGGTGGTCCCGTGACCTCGCCGCCGCGCAGACCGTGGCCGTCGTCGAGGCCGGCGGTCGAGCCGTGTCCATCGGTGACCTCCTGAGCGAGGCGTTCTCCACCGAGCCACACGTGATGTTCAGCCAGGACCGGTTCCACCCGTCCCCCGCCGGCTACGCACGGGTGGCCGCGGCGCTGCTGCCCACGGTGAGCGCGGCCCTCGACCTCTTCGGTGAGCGCAGCGCCCCCACCCAGCCGAGCGCCTGGCGCGGCGAGGGAGTGGGTCCGGTCGCGGTGGCCGCCAGCCGGGCCGTTGCCAACCCGGGCACCGAGGTGGCCCCTGCCGAGGTCGGCGGCCAGTCCCGCGGCGTGCACGGCCGGTGGGCCATGATCCGCCGGCGGCTGCGCCCGACCGTCGTCGTGCCCGTGGCCGACCCGGTGCGCGAGGGCGAGAGCCTGACACACCCCGAGGATGGCGCCACGGTGGCCGTCGCCCCGCCCGGCCTCGGCCGGGACGACCCGCTGCGCGGTGGCGAGGCCGTGGGCGCCACCCAGCCGTGATGCCTCAGTCGAGCGTGACGACCTGGTCCTTGGGCGGGGCGGTGATCCCCAGATCCTCGTTCCAGTGGGCGAAGTCCAGCTGACCCGGGCTCGATGACGAGCCGGTGAACCGGACCACCTGGTAGTCCGACTTGGAGACGTGGAGGGACCCCTCCCCCTGCCCGGCCGAGTCCGTGATGACCCAGCTGTCGATGCCGTTGACGACCTCCGAGCCGACCGTGTCGGACAGCTGGGACGGTGTCACCGCCTTGAACGCCTCGTCGATGAGCCCGTTGAGGCTGAACTCGTCGCTGAACTCCTTCGCCGCGGCAGGGACCTTGACGAACTTGTCGGCAGGGAACGAGCTCGGCACGCCCTGGGCCGTCCAGAACCGCTCGTCGGCCTGGATGTAGACCTGGCCACCGACGGACAGGATGCGGGCCTTGCCCTCGGTCCCGGTCGTCAGGGTGATGTCGGAGGTCGACCCGTCGCTCGTGCCCTTGAAGTCCACGAGCATCTCGACCCCGCCCTGCTGCACCCGTCCGCTGAACGCGGCCGAGGTCGCCGCGATGGCGTTCGCCTTGGCCTTCTCGAGGATCGCCTCGGCACTGGGTGCCCCAGCGGTCGGGGCAACGGTCGTCGGAGCTGCCGCTGCCGACGCCGTCGGGGTGGTCGAGGCGGCGGGCGGCGTGGTGGATGACGTGCACCCGGCGAGAAGGACGAGCACACCTGCCCCGCCGACGGCCGCGATCCGGCTTCCCCACGGGCGGCGGGTCCAGGTGCTCATGGCGCACCACCCTAACCTGCGGCCCTGAAGCGACTCGCCGCATCGCTGCCCCGGTGACCGGCCCTCGCCCCCTGCGAGGAGACGCACGCCATAGGGAGGCGGGTGTCGACAACCCAGCCCAGCGGCATACGATCGTCGGGAACTGAGCGCCCGCTTACCTCCGGGCGCCCGCTGACACCGCCGTCCGCAGGAGGACACCGTGACCGAAGCCGTCATCGTCTCGACCGCCCGTTCGCCGTTCGGGCGCGCCTTCAAGGGCTCGCTCAAGGACATCCGCCCCGACGACCTCGCCGCAGCCGTCATCCAGGCGGCGCTCGACAAGATCCCGGCGCTGGACTCCGCGCTCATCGAGGACATCTACCTCGGCTGCGCCGAGCCGTCGCACCGCCACGGCGCCAACATGGCCAAGGTCGTCGGCACCCTCCTCGGCCTCGACAACACCCCTGGCGCGACGATCAACCGCTTCTGCGCGAGCTCGGCCCAGACGACCAGGATGGCGTTCCACGCGATCAAGGCCGGCGAGGGCGACATCTTCGTGTCCGCCGGCGTCGAGTGCGTCTCGCAGTACGTCGGCTTCGCCGGGGCCGGTGGCGCCAACGAGGACGACATGAACCCGAAATTCCGCGCGGCTCGTGAGCGGACCAAGCGGACCGCCGAGACGAACGAGACGTGGCACGACCCGCGCGAGGACGGCGAGCTGCCCGACATCTACATCGCCATGGGCCAGACCGCCGAGAACGTCGCCACGGCCTACGGCATCACGCGTGAGCGCCAGGACGAGTGGGGCGTCATCTCGCAGAACCGCGCCGAGGCCGCCATCCAGCGAGGGTTCTTCGACTGGGAGATCGCCCCCATCACGACGCCGGACGGCACCGTCGTCAGCAAGGACGACGGCCCGCGCGCCGGCGTCACCCTCGAGGCCGTCCAGGGCCTCAACCCCGTCTTCCGCGAGAACGGCACGGTCACCGCCGGCAACTGCTGCCCGCTCAACGACGGCGCCGCCGCCCTCGTCATCATGAGCGACACCAAGGCGAAGGAGCTCGGCCTCGAGCCGCTCGCCCGAGTCGTCTCCACCGCCGCGACCGGCCTCTCCCCCGAGATCATGGGCCTCGGCCCCGTCGACGCCGTCAACCTCGCGCTCAAGCGGGCCGGCATGTCGATCGGCGACATCGACCTCTACGAGATCAACGAGGCGTTCGCCGCGCAGGTCGTCGGCTCGGCCGACCAGATCGGGATGGACTTCGACAAGCTCAACGTCAACGGCGGCGCCATCGCGATCGGCCACCCCTTCGGCGCCACCGGAGCCCGCATCACCGGCACGATCATCAACGCCCTGCGCGAGCGGGACGAGCAGTTCGGTCTCGAGACGATGTGCGTCGGTGGCGGCCAGGGCATGGCCGTCATCTTCGAGCGCCTCAGCTGAGCGCACCACCCCTCGCAACACACCCGCTTACCGCGTGCGACCACCTGCTGCAGCAGGTGGGAGCGCGCGGTGAGCGGGTGTGTTGCGTCAGAGTCGGTGACGTATGCCGCTGAGCTCGCTCAGGACGTCGGCGACCTCAGCGTCGGGCTGGGCCGCGTAGAGGTCGAACACCATGACGGTCAGCTGGTCCATGACGGCTGCCGGCCCGAGGTCGGGCACCCGCCGGGGCGGCCTTCCGCGCGAGCCGGCGACGCGGTCGGCGAGCCGTTGCACGACAGCCGACGTCAGCGGCATACGGGAAAGCGCGTGGTCGAGCGGCAGCTGACGCCACCGCTCGACCACGCGCCGGAGCTCCTCGGAGACCTCCTGCGGAACAGGCGATCTCACCGTCGGTCAGTCCTTTCGAGCGGGACTGACGGTCACGCGTCGCGCAGTCGCGCGAGGAGCCGGGCGATCTCGATGTAGAGCCAGACGACCGAGACGATCAGGCCGTGCGCGAGCAGCCAGGAGTACTTCCGCGGGGCACCCAGGCGGACGGCGTTGTCGATCGAGTCGAAGTCGACCGCGAGCGAGTAGGAGGCAAGGCCGACACCGAGGAGGCTGAGCCCGATGCCGAGCGGGCCGCTGCCCCCGAAGCCCCAACCGTCGATGACGCCCGTCATGAGCAGGACGACCTGGATGATCGAGAAGAGCGCGTAGCCGGCGATCATGAAGGTGAACATCCGACGCGACTTGTCGGTGACCTTGATGAGCCCGGTCGCATAGCCGGCGTACATCGCTGCGAACACGCTCAAGGTGGCGACGACCGCGGTGAGCACGAGGTCGATGCCGTAGCGGGCGGCGAGGAAGTAGCTGAACGCGCCGAGGAACACGCCCTGGACGAGGGCGTAGACGAAGTAGAGCGGCGTCGGGATGTTCTTCATGAACATCATCGCGAAGCCGAGGATCAACGTCCCGAACATGCCACCGAGCCACAGCGGCGAGATGAGGCTCTGGTTGGCGTCGACCATGAACCACGACACGCCGGCGGCGGCCAGCGTGACGGCGAAGAGCACGAGGCTCTTGACGATGACGTCGTCGAGCGTGACGCGGCCCGTGTCGAGGGGCCCGGCGGTCTGTCGCGCATAGAGGTCGTTGAGCTCACCGGCGGTCACGGCGTCCTGAGCCGCGTATCCGGAGGTTGCTGCCTGAGTCGAGCCCGTCGGGCCCTGCTGCCCGCGCTGCGGCGCGCCGAAGCCGGCGTAGCGCTCCTGCTGCAGCTGCTTGTCGATCCGGTCGAAGACCGGGTTTCCACCTGCCATGTTGTCTCGTGCCTCCCCAGCACTGGGGCCACGCCCCGTTGTTGGGCGCAGCGACTGTCACCACCCTAAGCGTTCGGGGGGACCGTTCTGGTTCCCGGCCTGTCCGGATCGAGCGGTCCGAGACGCAACCGTGACCGTGCCGGTCGGTGCCCGAGCGGCCCTGCGCCGCTGACCGGCCCCCATGCATACTGAGGCTGCGCCCCCGTAGCCCAATCGGCAGAGGCAGGCGACTTAAAATCGCTCGAGTCAGGGTTCGAGTCCCTGCGGGGGTACTGAGGCAACGGAGGCAGAGGGCTCGCGCGACGCGACGGGCGACGCGACGGGCGACGCGACGGACAGGGCGATGCCGTCGAGGATGTCGTGCTCCGACGTGATGACCTCGGTGATGCCTGCGGCCTCGGCGACGCGTTGGACGACTCGACGCCACACGAGTGCGCCCGCCCCGATGACGTCGACCCGGCCCTCGTGCATGTAGGGCAGGGCGCGTCGCTGTGCGTGGTCGAGATGCAGCAGCTCCGTGCAGGCGTCCACCACCCGGTCGACCGGAAGTCGGGACAGGTGGATCCGCTCCGGGTCGTACGTCGGCAGTCGCAGGGCGTGCGCGGTCACGGTCGTGACGGTGCCGGCCAGACCGACGAGCGCCCGGACCCCTGTCAGCGGCACGGTCCGGGCCGCCTCGTCGATGGCCCGGTCGACGTCGGCGGTGGCAGCCGCGATCTCGGCGGAGGTCGGCGGGTCCGAGTGCAGGTGGCGTTCGGTCATCCGGACGCAGCCCACGTCGACCGACCGAGCCGCGTCGACCTGCGTGGCGCCCCGGACGAACTCGGTCGAGCCGCCGCCGAGGTCGACGACGAGGTAGGGGCCCGGCACGCCGTGTGTGCCGAGGCCCCCCGTGGCCCCCCGGAACGACAGCTGCGCCTCCTCGTGGCCGGTCACCACCTCCGGCAGGACGTCCGCCCCCCAGTGCTCGTGGAAGGCCAGACGAACTCCGTCGATGAAGTCGGCTGCGTTGCGCGCGTCGCGGGAGGCGGAGGTCGCGACGAAGCGCACCCGGGACGCGCCGAGCTCACGGCACTCGGCGGCATAGATCCGCGTCACGCGCAGCGTGCGTTCCATCGACTCGGTGGAGATGACACCCGTGCGGTCGACGCCCAGCCCGAGCCGGACGATCTCCATCCGGCGCGTGACATCCCTCAGCTCGCCCGTCGCCGGGTCGACGTCGGCGACCAGGAGACGGATGGAGTTGGTGCCGCAGTCGATCGCTCCGACGCGGACCGCACGCTCATCCATCGGCGGTCGCCGGCTGGGCGGACGCACCGGCGCTCCCTGCTGCGTCCTCGGGCGCGTGCATCTCGGCACAGGAGGTCGGGGTCCACCAGTCGTCGAGCATCGCCAGCGCCTCGTCGCCGAGCGGGTTGGCGCCGGGCCCGGCCGCCAGCGAGTGCGCGACGAGGACATGGAGGCACTTGACGCGGGTCGGCATCCCGCCGGCCGACACCCCGTCGATCTCCGGCACCTCCCCTAGCTCGGCTCTGCTCGCCAGGTAGTGCTCGTGGGCCCGCTCGTAGGCGGCGCGCAGCTCGGCGTCCTGGGCGAGCCGGGTCGTCATCTCCTTCATGACTCCGCCGGCCTCGAGCGTGCTGACAGCGCCGGTGAGGCGCGGGCAGGTGGCGTAGTAGGTGGTCGGGAACGGCGTGCCGTCCGGCAGCCGCGGCTCCGTCCGCAGCACGTCCGGCTCGCCGCACGGGCACCGATGAGCCACCTCGACGACACCGCGTGCTGGCCGGCCCAGCTGCCGCTCGACGGCGAGCAGGTCGGCCTCGTCGACTCCCTCGGCACGCCCGTCCCGGCGAGCCGCTCCCGGGCCGGTCATCGGGAGAGACCCGCCGTCGGACGGTCGGCGATCTGGACCGACTGCCAGAGCTTGCCGTACCACGGCGACGAGGCGTTCGCCATCGGAGCGGCAACGATGGGGTCCTGCCCGGCCTGCTCCTGCGAGCGCTGCGAGTCGAGGCCGCTGACGGAGTAGGCGCGGTCACCCACCCGCACGAACCTCAGCCGCTTGCGGGCCTGCTCCTCGATGTACTGGGGGTCCTTCCACAGGGCCGCCTCCTTCTCGAGCTCCTCCACGGTGAGCTTCTGCTGGGCCACCCTCGCCTGGAGGGCGATGGTGTCGTTGCGCTGCTGGATGACTGATCGGAGGGTGGGGACGAGGGTCACCGCCAGCATGACGACGATCCCGAGGAGGATTGCGCCGCGCACCCAGGTCGTCGACTGGGACGGGGGCTCCGGCGGTCGGCTGCGTGCCCGGGCCGCCAGCGCGGGACGTTCCTTGCCTGGCCCCGGCCGGGCCGCCCCTGATCCCCCGCGGGCCGGCCCGGTGCGGGGTCCACCAGTGCGCCCCGGCGCCGCCTTCGACGCGGGCTTCGACCCGCTCATGGGGGCGCCGGGCGAGCCGGCCCTCGTCGCGGGTCTGCCGGTGCCCGAAGCGGGCCGCGGCCCCGGGCGCGCTGCGCTGGACCGACCCCCGCCCCCCGGGCCACGGCTCGACCGGGACCGGTCGTTGCCGCCCGAACGGGACGGGGTGCGGTCTGCCATCAGTCCTCCAGTGTCCGGGTCGTCGCGTCAGCCCTCGTAGCGCGACACGTCGAAGCGCGGGAAGGCGCCCGCACCCGCGTAGGTGGCGGCGTCGTCGAGCTCCTCCTCGATGCGGAGCAGCTGGTTGTACTTGGCGACCCGTTCCGAGCGCGCGGGAGCGCCGGTCTTGATCTGGCCGCAGTTGGTCGCGACGGCGAGGTCCGCGATGGTGACGTCCTCCGTCTCGCCTGAGCGGTGGCTCATCATGCACCGGTAGCCGTTGCTCTGGGCCAGCGTGACGGCGTCGAGCGTCTCGGTGAGGGTGCCGATCTGGTTGACCTTGACGAGGAGGGCGTTGGCCGTGCGGGTCGCGATGCCCCGGCCGAGCCGCTCGGGGTTGGTGACGAAGAGGTCGTCACCGACGAGCTGCACCTTCTCGCCGAGCCGGTCGGTGATGGCCTTCCAGCCGTCCCAGTCCTCCTCGTTGAGCGGGTCCTCGATGGACACGAGCGGGTAGGAGTCGACGAGCTCGGCGTAGTAGTCGATCATCTCGTCGGCCGACTTGGTCGCGCCCTCGAAGGCGTAGCCGCCCTCCTGGTGGAACTCGGACGCGGCCACGTCGAGCGCGAGGGCGACGTCCTTGCCGGGCACGTAGCCGGCGGCCCTGATGGCCTCGACGATGATGTCGAGCGCGGCCCGGTTGGACTCGAGGTTCGGTGCGAAGCCACCCTCGTCGCCGAGCCCGGTGGACAGGCCGCGGTCGTGCAGGACCTTCTTGAGCGAGTGGTAGACCTCGGTCCCCCAGCGGAGGGCCTCGCGGAAGGTCGGCGCCCCGATCGGGGCGACCATGAACTCCTGGATGTCGACGTTGGTGTCCGCGTGCGACCCACCGTTGAGGATGTTCATCATCGGGACGGGCAGGACGTGGGCGTTGGGGCCGCCGACGTACCGGAAGAGGGGCAGCCCGGCTGACTCCGCGGCAGCGTGCGCAACGGCGAGGGAGACGCCGAGGATGGCGTTGGCGCCGAGGTTCTCCTTGGTGGCGGACCCGTCGAGGGTCATCATCTCGGCGTCGATGAGGCGCTGCTCGCTGGCGTCGTAGCCGACGAGACGCGGGTTGATCTGCTCGATCACGGCGTCGACGGCCTGCTCGACCCCCTTGCCGAGGTAGCGCCCCTTGTCCCCGTCGCGTCGCTCCGATGCCTCGAAGGCCCCGGTCGACGCGCCGGACGGCACAGCTGCCCGGGCGAACGTCCCGTCGTCGAGACGGATCTCGACCTCGACGGTGGGGTTACCTCGCGAGTCAAGGATCTCGCGGGCGCCAATCTCCTCAATGGTGGCCACTCTTGCTCCTGTGGTCGGTCGAACCGGTCGGGCTGGGATGCTCACGTCGCTGTGAGGATCGTGACGATCCCGAGCGTAGCCCGTCCCCCCGCGTGCCCCGACGACCGACCCGGCATCCGGTCCCACCTGTCGCCGAAACCTCCCGTGCACCCGTTTCCCGGTCATTTCTTTGCCGCCGTCCCCCGCAGCGGGGCATACTCTCAAGGGTTCGCTCGGGGGGAAGAGCGTTCCGTCAACAGGGTCGGCGCCGAGGTGTGCCGGGGGTGGGTGTTCATCGAGACATGGTCCAGTCCGTGCACGAAGCCGGCATGATGCCCGACGTCGCCTCCCGGCCCGTGGTCCAGCCGCACACCGACCGCACCCGCAGCGTGCGGATCCTCCAGGTGGGTCTGGCCCTGGGCGACCTCGCCGTGATCTCCGGCGCTGCGGTGCTGGCGGCCGTGGGACGCCACCGGCTGACGATCTTCCGGGCCACGGACGACATCGCCACGGTGGCCCAGTCCGTCGGCGTCTGGATCGTCCTCGGTTGGATGCTCGTCAACGTCGTCGTGGGCACGTACGAGCGCACCGACCTCGGGGTGGGGACGACTGAGTACGCCCGGGTCCTGGCCGCCGCAGGCATGACGGCCGGGCTCATCGGGATCATCAGCTACCTGACGAAGTTCAACCTGTCCCGCGGCTTCTTCGTCCTGCTGTTCGTCGTCGGAGTGCCGCTGCTGCTGCTCTGGCGCTTCTCGGCTCGCCGTCTCGTCCACCGACTGCATCACCGCGGGCACCTGCTCACCCGGGTGCTCATCGCGGGCTCGGCCGGGCACGTCGACGAGGTGGCCGCGGTGCTCGACCGGGAGTCGTGGCTCGGCTACCGGATCGTCGGGGCCCTGCTGCCCCCGTCGCAGCGGCTGACCGCCACGCCCCGTGGCCTGCCGGTCGTCGGCCTGAGCACCGACACCGCCCTGGCCACACGGGACCACGAGGCCGACCTCGTCGTGTTCACCGAGGGTGCCTTCGAGTCGTCGACGGACTTCCGACGCATCGCGTGGGATCTCGAGGGCCACCACGTCCAGATGGCCGTGGTCCCGAGCCTCAGCGACATCTCCTCCGGCCGCATCATGATGCGGCCCGTCGGTGGCCTCCCCCTCGTCCACGTCGAGCAGCCGCAGAGCCTCGGCGCGAGCCGCAGCCTCAAGCGGGTCTTCGACGTCGTCGGCGCGTCCGCAAGCCTGCTCGTGTGCGCTCCGCTCATCCTCGCTGTGGCCATCGCGATCAAGGTGCATGACGGTGGCCCGATCCTCTTCCGCCAGACCCGGGTCGGTCGCGACGGCAACCTCTTCGAGTGCCTGAAGCTGCGCAGCATGGTCGTCGACGCCGAGGCCCAGCTGTCCGGGCTGACGCACCTGAGCCATGATCCCGGGCACGTCCTGTTCAAGGCCCAGCGCGACCCCCGCGTCACCCCGGTCGGCCGCTTCATCAGGCGTTACTCGATCGACGAGCTGCCCCAGCTGGTCAACGTGCTGCGCGGCGACATGAGCCTGGTCGGCCCCCGCCCGGCTCTCCCGGCGGAGGTGCGGCGCTACTCCACCGACGTCCAGCGTCGGCTCCACGTGCGGCCCGGGATGACGGGCCTGTGGCAGGTGTCGGGCCGCAGCGACCTGTCGTGGGAGGACACCGTCCGGCTCGACCTCTACTACGTCGACAACTGGTCCCTGGTGCAGGACCTGTCGATCGTCATCAAGACGCTGCGCGCCGTGCTCAGCTCGCGCGGGGCCTACTGACGGACCGCGGGACCTCCTCCTCCGGCGGCGCCGGCCACTGCGCCTGACCATGAGCGTGTCCGCAGAAGGTGCGGGAATGAGGCTTGTGCGCCACGGCGTGGCGGGGGTTGCGACGGCGGTGATCCTCGCCGCCGGCCTCGTCCCGCCCGGACCAGACGCGGGGGCGCGGGCCGACCGCGGGAGGGTCGTACGCCGCTGAGCCGGCTCCGCGGGTCCGCTCAGTCCGCTCGGGGTGGGCCCTCGCTCGCCTCCGCGAGTCGGCGAAGGGTCTCGCGCAGGGCTCCCTCGGCGTCGACGCCGGACGACCGGGCGCGGCGCACCATGGTGAGCAGCTGGGCGCCGAGGTCACCGGCGGCCTCGGCCGCGTCGAGCAGGTCGCTCCGACCGGCCTTCTCGAGCCGGCCGACGTACTTCTCGGCGCGGGCCAGGGCAGGGAGGCTGGACGGAACGCCCTCGAGCGGATGGAGGCGGTGCTCCTTCTCGGACGCCTTGATCGTCTCCCAGTTGGCCTCGACGGCCTCGGGGGTGTCAGCATCGACATCGGCGAAGACGTGCGGGTGCCGGCGCACCAGCTTCTGCACGAGCTCACCAGCCACGTCGTCGATGTCGAACGGCGCAGTGGGGTGCTCCTCCGCGACTCGGGAGTGGAAGGCGATCTGGAGCAGCAGGTCACCGAGCTCCTCACGCATGTGGTCGGTGTCGCCCGTCTCGAGGGCCTCGACCGCCTCGTGGGCCTCCTCGAGAAGGTAGGGAACGAGGCTCTGGTGCGTCTGCTTCGCGTCCCACGGGCAGCCGCCGGGTGACCGGAGCCGGTCCATGACGGCGACGACGTCGAGCAGGCGGGCGCCCGGGAGGTCGAACGCCCCGACCAGCACCTCGACATCGGGGGGCTCCGGCAGTCGGGTCACCTCCGTTGCGATGGCCTCGTTGAGGCCGGGGTCGCCGTCTGCCGAGCCGACCCACACGACCGTGCCGCTGTCGGCGGCGGAGACGAGCTGCCGAGCCAACGAGGGCGCGTCAGCTCGGTCGCGGGCGAGGACGTCGACGCCCGCCTCCGCGATGGCCTCGGCCTGCGGCTCGTCGGGGCCGGCCCACACCTGCCGGGCGGCCGCGAGCGCAGCCCACGCGTCACGGGTGAGCACGCCGGGGGCGACGCGTGGCGTCGAGACGAGCAGGACGACGCGGCGGTCGTCGGGGCCGTAGTCGCTCGTCGGACCCGTCATTCGGCGGGGGCGACGATCCAGTTGGGCCGCTTCTGGCCGATGGTGAAGAACACGGGCCCCTCCTCGGACGGCACGAGCTCGCCGTAGCGGGGGTTCACCTTGATGTCGGCCTTGGCGAGGTTGTCGCGGTAGCGCGCGACGTCCTCCTCGGTCATCCGGCCGGACTGGATCATGGCAACGGCCGACACGAACTCCTTCGTCGTGTCCGTGGCGCCCGGCATCGCGGCGATCGCACTGGCATAGGTCGCATCCGGCTCCCAGCTCTTGGACTCGCTGATGGCCTTTTCGAGGAGGGGCGCGGCGACGAGCGCGGTGACGACGATGTTCTCGGGGAAGTCGAACTTGGCCTCACGAAGCTGGCGTGCGGTCTCCTCCACCTCGTCCTCGTGGATGACGTCCCCGTTCACCACGGCGGCGCCCTGCTGCCTGGCCTCGAAGCCGCAGCCGCTGAGCAGGGCGACGGACGTCAGCCCCACGAGAACGGCCGCTGCGACGCGCTGGGATGACCGGGCGCGGACCGACGTTTGCTTCACTTGACTCCTCCTCGGACGGATCCGGGTGTCATCTTACGGGGCGGTCGACGCGGCCGTTACGGGGCGGTCGACGCGGCCGCCGAGGCCCCTGCCGCAGCAGCGATGTCGTCGAGCAGCACGGCGGTGATCAGCTGTCTCGCCCAGGTCAGGATGTCGACATCCCGCAGTGGCTTGCCGCCGACCCGGGCGGTCATCGGGGCGGGCACGAGGATGGTGCCGAGGGCCTCCTTGAGGATCGTCCCCGGGTAGAGCCGCATGAGCCGCAGCTGCTGGCTCTCACGCAGGTCCGTGACCGGCCCGAAGCGAACGTGCTTGCCCTGGACGCCGACGTCGCCGATCCGCGCCTTGCGCGCGACGACTCGGAGCCGGGCCACCTCGAGGAGGTTCTCGACCGGCTTGGGGGGTGCGCCGTAGCGGTCGCGCAGCTCCGCCTCGATCTCGTCGACAGCGTCGAACGACTCGACGGTGGCGAGCTTCTTGTAGGCCTCGAGACGCAGTCGTTCTCCCGGCACGTAGTCGTGGGGCAGGTGCGCGTCGACCGGCAGCTCGATCTTGATCTCGGCGGGCGCCGTCTCGCCGTCCCCTCGGAAGTCGGCGACGGCCTCCCCGATGAGCCGCACGTAGAGGTCGAAACCGACCCCGGCGATGTGCCCGGACTGTTCGCCACCGAGCAGGTTGCCGGCGCCGCGGATCTCGAGGTCCTTCATCGCGACCTGCATGCCGGATCCGAGGTCGGTGTGGCTCGCGATGGTCCGCAGGCGGTCGTGGGCGGTCTCGGTGAGCGGCTTCTCCGGCGGATAGAGGAAGTAGGCGTAGGCGCGGTCACGGCCGCGCCCCACCCGGCCGCGCAGCTGGTGCAGCTGGGACAGGCCCAGCATGTCGGCGCGCTCGACGATCAGGGTGTTGGCGTTGGAGATGTCGAGACCGGTCTCGACGATGGTCGTGCACACGAGGACGTCGGAGCGCTTCTGCCAGAAGTCCTCGACGACCTGCTCGAGCCGGTGCTCGCCCATCTTGCCGTGCGCCGTCGTGATCCGCGCCTCAGGCACGAGCTCCCGCAGCCTCGATGCGGCCCGCTCGATGCTGCTCACCTTGTTGTGGATGAAGAAGACCTGGCCCTCGCGCAGCAGCTCACGACGGATCGCGGCGGTGATCTGCTTCTCGTCGTAGGCCCCGACGAAGGTCAGGACCGGGTGGCGCTCCTCGGGCGGCGTGGCCAGGGTGGACATCTCGCGGATGCCGGTCACGGCCATCTCCAGGGTGCGCGGGATCGGCGTGGCCGACATCGACAGGACGTCGACCGCGGTCCGCAGCGTCTTGAGCAGCTCCTTGTGCTCCACCCCGAAGCGCTGCTCCTCGTCGACGACGACGAGACCGAGGTCCTTGAATCGGATGTCCTTGGCCAGCAGCCGATGCGTACCGATGACGAGGTCGATGGTGCCGTCGGCGAGCCCCTCGAGCACCTCCTTGGCCTCCTTGTCGGACTGGAACCGCGAGAGCGCCTTCACCTTGACGGGGAACTGGGCGTAGCGCTCCGAGAAGGTCTGGAAGTGCTGGCTGACGAGCAACGTCGTCGGCACGAGGATGGCGACCTGCTTGCCGTCCTGGATCGCCTTGAAGGCGGCTCGCACGGCGATCTCCGTCTTTCCGTAGCCCACGTCGCCACAGATGAGACGGTCCATCGGGACCTGCTTCTCCATGTCGGCCTTGACCTCGTCGATGCTCGAGAGCTGGTCGGGCGTCTCGACGTAGGCGAACGCATCCTCGAGCTCGCGCTGCCACGGGGTGTCCGGGCTGAACGCATGGCCCTTCGTCGCCTGCCGGGCGCTGTAGAGACGGATCAGGTCCGCAGCGATCTGCCTGACGTAACGCTTGGCCCGCGACTTGGTCTTGGTCCAGTCGGAGCCGCCCATCTTGTTGAGCGTGGGCTCCTCGCCACCGACGTACTTCGTCACCTGGTCCAGCTGGTCGGTGGGCACGTAGAGACGGTCCCCCGGCTGCCCCCGCTTCGACGGGGCGTACTCGATGACGAGGTACTCGCGGGTCGCTCCCGCGACGGTCCGCTGCATCATCTCGACGAAGCGGCCGACACCGTGCTGCTCGTGCACGACGTGGTCGCCCGGCCGCAGCTGGAGGGGGTCGACCTGGTTGCGCCGGCGCGAGGGCATCCGGCGCATGTCCTTCGTCGACGTGCCACCGGGCTGTCCGGTGAGGTCGGTCTCCGTGAGCACCTCGATGCGCCCGGCGTCGTGGACGAAACCGCGCCCGAGCGGGGCCGTGCAGACGCTGACGACTCCCGGCTCGACCTCGCCGCCGGCGAGCAGTCGGACGGGCACCTCCTCGTCCCGGAGAACCTCCTCCACGCGCTTCGCCAGGCCGGGGCCCTCGGTGATGACCGCGACGGTCCAGCCCTGCGCCGCGCGCTCGCGCAGGTGGTCGACGGCCCGCCCGGTATCCCCTCGGAAGGCCTCGGAGTCGGTCGTGCCGACCGTGAGTCGCGCGTCGACGTCGTCGTCCTCGATGTCGAGCCCCTCGTCGGCCGCGAAGGGTGTCACGGTCCACCACGGCCGGTCGTGCGCCAGCGCGTGGGCCCGCACCTCGGCGAGCGTCCAGTAGGAGGCCGAGCCGAGGATGGACTGGAGGTCGACAGGCACCTCGTTGCCGGCTGCGGCGTTGGCCCAGCTGGCCTCGAGGAACTCGGCACTCGTCGCGACGAGGTCGTGCGCCCGACGCCGGATCCGCTCGGGATCGGCCAGGAGGATGAGCGCCTCGGTGGGCAGGACGTCGAGGACCGACTCCATCCCGTCGACGAGAGCGGGGGCCAGGGACTCCATGCCCTCGACCGCGATCCCCTCCGCGACCTTGGCGAGCATCTCCGAGACACCCGGGAGCTGGTCGGCCAGCGTCCTGGCCCGAGCGCGCACCTCCGGAGTGAGCAGGACCTCGCGGCACGGTGGGGCCCACAGGCCGTGCTCCGCGATCTCGAGCGACCGCTGGTCGGCCACCTTGAACCAGCGCACCTCCTCGACCGTGTCGCCCCAGAACTCGACGCGGACCGGGTGCTCCTCGGTCGGCGGGAAGACATCGAGGATGCCACCGCGGACGGCGAACTCACCCCGGCGCTCGACGAGGTCGGTCCTCGTGTAGGCCGCGGCGGCCAAGGCGTCGACGACGTCCTCGAGGGGTCGCTCGTCGCCCGCCCGGAGCCGCACCGGGACGAGCTCACCCAGGCCCTTGGTGATCGGCTGCAGCAGCGCGCGGACAGGCGCCACGATGACGGAGAGCCGACCGTAGCTCGGGTCCGTCGGGTCAGGGTGCGTGACCCGGCGCAGCACGGCCAGCCGCCGACCGACCGTGTCACTGCGGGGTGAGAGCCGCTCGTGCGGGAGCGTCTCCCAGCTGGGGAAGACCGCGATGCCGTCAGCGGGGAGGAAGGCACCGAGGGCAGTGGCCAGGTCCTCGGCCTCACGGGTGGTCGCCGTGACGACGACGATCGGTGCGGCACCACCGGCCCCGGCCTGCTGCGCCACGCCCTCGACGAGCGAGGCCACGAGGAACGGTCGGGACCCATCGGAGGTCGAGACGTCGACGAGGCGTGCGCGACCGACCTGATCGAGGACGGCCTGGACATCGGGAAGAGCCCGGAACACGGGCAGAAGTGCATGAGGCATCAGGTCCCCCAGTCTAGGTCTCACCGCAGACACGCCAGGACCCTCCGCTCCGCCCACCAGCGGCGGGAACGGACGCCGGGACCGAGCCCAGCGGCATACGGCGACGGAGGTGGGTCAGGGCCGGGGCGCGTGGAAGCGCTGCTGTGCGTCGAGCAGACCGATCTCGACGAGCGCCTCCACCGCGTCGGCCGCCTCGTCGAGCAGGAAGGGCAGCTCCGTCCTCTCCTGCTTGGAGAAGTCCCGGAGGACGAACTCGGCCGGGTCCTGCCGCCCGGGCGGGCGTCCGATGCCGACGCGCACCCGGAGGTACTCCTTGGAGCCGATCGACGCGCTGACCGAGCGCAGGCCGTTGTGACCGCCCTCGCCGCCGCCCCGCTTGAGGCGGACGAGCCCGGCCTCGACGTCGAGCTCGTCGTGCACCACGATGAGCCGCTCGACGGGAACCCCGAAGTAGCTGAGCAGGCCGGCAACGGGCCCGCCGGAGACGTTCATGTAGGTGAGGGGGACGGCGAGCACGACCTTCGGCCCCGGCACCCGGAAGCGGCCCTCGACGACGCGGGCCCTCGACCGGTGCACCTTGAACGAACCGAGCCGGTGGCGGCCCACGAGCTCGTCGACGACCATGGCACCGACGTTGTGCCGGTTACCGGCATAGGCCGGCCCGGGGTTGCCCAGCCCGACGACGAGCCAGGTGTCCATGGCCCTCCTCGGTCGATCGCAGCGGACAGGCTCCGGGCGGGTCCGACGTGATCGACCGGCGACCGGGGCGGTCGATCACGTCGAGAGAGCCGGGATCAGGACTCGGTGGACTCGGTCGACTCGGCCGTGTCGCCCTCGGCGGCCTCGCCCTCGGCGGCCTCGGCCTCCTCGGCGGGCGCCTCGTGCTCGATGCCGGCCTCGGCCTCGGCCTCGGCGAGCTCGGCCTCGAGGGCCTCCTCGGAGATGGCCTGCGTGACGTTGACGACGAGGGCCTCCGGGTCGGTGACGAGCGTCGAGCCCTCGGGCAGCTCGATGGAGCCCGCGAGGACCTGCGTGCCGGCCTTCAGTCCCTCGACCGAGACGACGACCTGCTCGGGGATGTTGGTGGCGAGCGCCTCGAGCTGGAGGGTGTTGTGGTCCAGCGTGACGACGGTCTCGGGTGCCGCCTCACCCTCGAGGTGGACGGAGACGTCGACGGTGACCTTCTCGCCCTTGCGGACGACGACGAGGTCGACGTGCTCGATGATCGGCTTGATCGGGTCGCGCTGGACGTCCTTGGCGAGGGCCAGCTGCTCATCGCCGTCGACGACGATGGTCAGCAGCGCGTTGGTGTGCTTGAGCGCCTGGAACGTGTCGTGTCCCGGCAGCGAGATGTGGACGGGCGCGGTGCCGTGGCCGTACATGACGGCGGGGATGTTGCCGGCGCGGCGGATCTTGCGGGCGGCGCCCTTGCCGAAGTCGGTGCGCTTCTCGGCGACGAGCTTGGTGGCGTCAGACACGGGTACTCCTGAAGTCTCGGTGGTGAGCTGCGGTGTGGGCCTCGACGCGGGACGATGCGCGGGTGGCTGGCGGTCCGCACGCAGGGGCGGACCGGACCGAAGTCCAGGATCCACCGCGTCGATCACGGACCCACGGCTGGCAGCCGTGCAGCGTCCCTCGCCGAGGCAACCAGTCGATCTTACCGATGCCCGGCGGAGCCACGAAATCGATGGTGCCGTCGGGGCCGGAAGCTCAGGACTCGCGGGTCCCGGGATCAGGGTTGAGGGCGCCCGTGGGAAGCAGCTCGGCGGCGTAGTCCTCGTCGAGGTCGCCCGCAGCGACGTCGGCCGCCGCGGCGGCACCGACGGCCGCGTGGCCCCCACCGCGGGACTCGTCGGCACGGACCGCGACGAGGCCGGCGACGATGAGGGCGCCACCCACAAGCTGCACCGGCGTCGGCAGCTCGGCGAGAACCAGCCAGGCGAAGAGGACCGCGAAGAGGACCTCGGACAGCGCGACGAAGGAGGCCACCTTGGCGCCGAGCATCCGCACGGCCGCCACCCCGGCGACGTAGGCGAACGCCGCCGCCACGATCGAGATGACGAGGACGGGCACCCACCAGGGCACGGTCGCCGCGCCCACGACGACCGTCGCGGCCCCCCGAGTCGTGTCGAGCACGCCGACCAGGGACGCGAGCCAGAGCACGGCCGCCCCCACCGCGAGGCCGGATCCGGCCAGCGCGATCGGCGGCAGGTCCTCGTCGACCTGCGCGGTGATGAGGAAGTAGAGGACGAGGGACACGGCGGCGGTGAGACCCCAGAGGACGCCGGCGGCGCTGAGGCGCATGCCGCCCAGCACGTCGAGGACGAGCAGCAGGCCGGCCATCGCGAGGACCACTCCGACGACCGTGAGCGGCCGTGGTGCCTGCCGGTGGCGGAGCCACAGCCACCCGACGATGAGGACCGGTGCGAGGTACTCGAGCAGGAGCGCCACGCCCACCGACAGGTGGCTGACCGCGTAGAAGTAGGCGAGCTGGCAGCCGGCGACGCCGGTCAGCCCGTAGCCGATGACGAGGCGGGCGCTGCGTCGCAGCACGGGCCAGCGGCCCCGCAGGACCCAGAGGGTCGGCAGGAGGAGGACTGCGGCGGCGATCGTGATGCGGAGGGTGACCACGGCTCCCGGTGTCCATCCGCCGATGAGCAGGGACTTCGCGAACGCTCCCGACGTCGCGAAGGCGGCCGACGACGCCAGCGCGGCACCGAGGCCGAGAAGCGGGTGCCGGTGGGTCACGGCAGGTCCCCCTGTCAGGAGTCAAAGGAATTAGACTCATGACGGTAGTCACCGTCGATGTCAGGAGTCAAGAGCGTGTTCACCCATGACGCCGAGGAGGCGCTCCTCTGGGGCGCCGAGCTGGTCAACACCATGCCCGGCTCGCTTCCCGGTGACACCTCACCGGACTCCCTGACGACGGTGGAGGACCTGGCGGCCTTCTTCGCCGGCAAGCCGTGGACCGGCCGCTTCGACCGCGACCAGGCCGAGCTGGAGGCGGTCCGTGGGCTCCGGCCCCAGCTCCGGCGCTTCTGGGAGACCGACGAGGCCGAGACGGTCCGCCTCGTCAACGACATGCTGAGCGAGGCCGGAGCAGTCCCTCGGCTCGTCGACCATGACGGGCTCGGCTGGCACATCCACGCCACCCCCCTCGAGGCCCCGCTCGCCGAGCGGATGGCCGTGGAGTTCGCGTTCGGGATGGTCGACGTGGTGCGCGCCGGCGGCCTGGACCGACTGAGGATCTGCGAGGGCGACGACTGCGACGACGTCATCGTGGACCTGTCGAAGAACCGGTCGCGGCGCTACTGCGACGGCGGGTGCGCCGCCCGGGCCCACACGGCCGCCTACCGGGCGCGCCGGGCCGCGCGCGCCTGACCGCGCGCCTGACCGCGCGCCTGACCGCGGCGCGGAGCGAAGACGCTCGCGCCTCTCTCCCGACCCCGGCGGGTCAGGCCTTGCCGTCGAACAGCTTGGTGACCGACCCGTCCTCGAAGACCTCGCGGATCGCCTGGGACACGAGCGGGGCGATGGACAGGACGGTCAGCTTGTCGAAGCGCCGGTCATCGGGGATCGGGAGCGTGTTGGTGACGACGACCTCGTCGACCTTGCACGCCTTGAGCCGGTCGACCGCCGGGCCCGACAGGATGGCGTGGGTCGCGGCGATGATGACGGCCTTGGCGCCCTCGTCCATGAGCGCATCGGCCGCCTTGGTGATGGTCCCGGCGGTGTCGACCATGTCGTCGACGAGGATGCACACCCGCCCCTTGATCTCGCCGACGACGCGGTTGGCCATCACCTCGTTGGGCCGGTTGATGTCGCGCGTCTTGTGGATGAACGCGAGCGGCACGCCCCCGAGACGGGTCGACCAGTCCTCGGCGACCTTGATCCGCCCGGCGTCCGGCGAGACGACGGCGAGGTCGAGGTGGCCGTACTTGGTGTTGACGTAGTCGGTGAGGATCGGCATGGCCATGAGGTGGTCGACCGGTCCGTCGAAGAAGCCCTGGATCTGTGCCGTGTGCAGGTCGACCGCCATGAGGCGATCGGCTCCAGCGACCTTGAAGAGGTC
The DNA here is from genome assembly GCF_040365325.1 of Intrasporangium sp. DVR. Lineage (NCBI taxonomy): Bacteria > Bacillati > Actinomycetota > Actinomycetes > Micrococcales > Intrasporangiaceae > Intrasporangium > Intrasporangium sp. DVR. Next base: position 245,428 of record NZ_BAABZW010000013.1, read on the forward strand.
GGCCATGAGCCGGGCGGAGATCGGCTCGCGGCCGCGGTGCTTCTTGTCCTGGCGGGCGTAGCCGTAGAACGGCAGGACGACGGTGATCCGCTTGGCCGAGGCCCGCTTCAGCGCGTCGACCATGATGAGGTGCTCCATGATCCACTCGTTGATCGGCGAGGTGTGGCTCTGGATGACGAAGGCATCGCAGCCGCGCACCGACTCCTCGTAGCGGACGTAGATCTCGCCGTTGGCGAAGTCGTAGGCGCTCGTCGGCACGAGCTCGGTCCCCAGAGCCTGGGCGACCTCCTGCGCGAGCTGGGGGTGGGCCCGGCCGGAGAACACCATGAGGTGCTTCTCGGTCGTCTTGTTGATGGTGCTCATCGGTCGCCACCCTTCGTCTCGCTGGCCGCTCGGGCAGCCTCGTCGGTCTTCGTGCCGGCGCGGCGCCGCGCGACCCAGCCATCGATGTTGCGCTGTTGGGCTCGGGTGACGGCCAGCTGTCCGGGACCGACGTCGCTGACGACGGCCGATCCCGCGGCGACGTAGGCGCCGTCGGCGATCGTGCGCGGCGCGACGATGACCGAGTTGCTGCCCACGAAGCTCCACGCCCCGACGTTGGTGTGACCCTTGGTCACTCCGTCGTAGTTGGCGAAGATCGTGCCGGCGCCGATGTTGGCGCCCTCGCCGATCGTCGCGTCACCGCAGTAGGTCAGGTGGGGCACCTTGGCGCCGGTGCCGATCGTCGCGTTCTTCGTCTCGACGAACCCGCCGATCTTGCCCCGGGTGCCGAGGTTGGTGCCGGGGCGCAGGTAGGAGAAGGGGCCGACGGTCGCGTCCGGCCCGATGACGGCGAGCTCGGCCAGGGTGCGCACGACGCTCGCCCGGTCGCCCACCTCGACGTCCGTGAGGGTCGTGTCGGGTCCGATCACGCACTCGGACCCGATCGTCGAGGCACCGTGGATCTGCGTGCCCGGATGGATCACCGTGTCCGCTCCGATCGTGACGTCGGAGTCGATCCAGGTCGTCGCCGGGTCGATGACGATCGCGCCGTCACGCATCGCCTGCTCGACGGTGCGGCGGTTGAGCTCCGCCCCGAGCCGGGCCAGCTGCACCTTGTCGTTGACGCCCTCGGTCTGCCAGATGTCCTCGATGACGTGCGCGTGCACGGTGAGCCCGCGCCGGCGCGCGACGGCGACGACGTCGGTGAGGTACTTCTCGCCCTGGGCGTTGTCGGTGCCGATCTCGGCGAGCGCCTCACGCAGCAGGGCGGCGTCGAAGGCGTAGAGGCCGCTGTTGATCTCGCGGACCGCGCGCTGCTCCTCGGTGGCGTCCTTCTGCTCGACGATCGCCTCGACCGCCCCGTCCACGCCGCGGATGACCCGGCCGTAGCCGGTGGGGTCCTCCAGCAGCGCGGTGAGGACGGTGACGGCGTCGTCGGCGGCGGCGTGCACCGCGCACAGCTGGTCGAGCGTCTCGGAGGTCAGCAGCGGCACGTCGCCGTAGGTCACGACGATGGTCCCGGTCAGGTCGCGGGGCAGCGCCTCGAGGGCGCACTCGACCGCCCGGCCGGTGCCCTTGACCTCGTCCTGGTCGACGATGATCGCGTCCTCGTCGTGCTCGGCGATGTGCGCCGCGACGCGGTCCCGCTCGTGCCGGACGACGACCGCCAGGTGCGACGGGTCGATCCCTCGAGCCGCCCGCATCGCATGGCCGACGAGGGAACGCCCACCGATCGTGTGCAGGACCTTCGGGGTGGTGGACTTCATGCGCGTGCCCTCGCCGGCGGCGAGGACGATCACGGCGGTCGGCCGACGATCGCTCACGGGTGGCAGCTCCTCCTGGTGGGGGTGGCGTCCTCCCCGGGTGTGCCGCCGGGGCGCCGCGCCCATGCTACTAGCGCAGCGGAACGCCGCTCGCCGCCAGACCGGAGCGGGGGTGTCGGGGATCACAGGGCCGTATGCCGCTGGGCCCGGCGCCGCTGCCGGGCGGCCTTCGAGGGGTGGCCGGGTCGACGTGCGGGCTGGACTACCCTGTGGTGGTCCCGGCGTGGCGCCGGAGCATTCCCCGGTTGGTCTGTCGGCAGGGCCCGCCTGACTTTGAATCAGGACAAGCGACGCAGGTTCGACTCCTGCCCGGGGAGCGCGTGGCTGGGCGCGCAGCCCGGCACTCCCCGACGATGGACCACACTGGGCACGTGACCCCTGACCCCGCCGAAGCACCCCGGCCCTCACGCACCCGCAACCGGATGACCGGACCCGAGCGGCGTGAGCAGCTCATCGACGTGGGTCGACGAGTTTTCGCGGACAAGGGCTTCGAGGCGGCCACCGTCGAGGAGATCGCCTCCCGGGCGAAGGTCTCCAAGCCGGTCGTCTACGAGCACTTCGGCGGGAAAGAGGGGCTGTACGCCGTCGTCGTCGACCGCGAGATCCAGCGCCTGCTGGGCGGAATCACCGCTGCTCTCGAGGGCGGAGTGGGCGCGCGGCACCTTCTCGAGCGGGCGACGCTGGCGCTGCTCGACTACATCGACAGCGACTCCGAGGGCTTTCGGATCCTCGTGCGTGACTCACCGCCGGGGCAGTCGACGGGGTCGTTCGCGAGCGTCCTCGGCGTCGTGGCCACCCGCGTGGAGCACCTCCTGGCGGTGGAGTTCAAGCAACGCGGCCTCGACCCCAAGTCGGCCCCGATCCACGCGCAGATGCTCGTCGGGATGGTGGCTCTGACGGGTCAGTGGTGGCTCGACCGGAGGAAGTTCAAGAAGGAACAGGTCGCCGCGCACCTGGTCAACCTCGCGTGGAACGGCCTCGCGGGGCTCGACCGCTCCCCCACGCTCGTCTCGCGCCGCTGACGCGACGACCGGGCCGGGTGGCCGTCGGTGACGCGGCGCCGCGGATGGTCGTCAGCCCAGCGAGAGCGTCTGGGTGCGGGTGGCGCCGCTCGACTCGGTGATGGTCACCCGGATCGGTGCGGGCGCGTCCAGGCCCGACTGGAGCAGCATCGCCTGACCGTCCCCGCCGGTGCAGCGGATGGACGCAGCGGTGAGGCTCGCACAGTCCCACGAGCTGTTGCGGAGCGTGAGCTCGCCGCCGGACGGGGTGGTCACGACGATCGTCACCGGTCCGTCGACCCCTCTGACGCGCAGCAGGAACCGCGTCGACTCCCGCTGCTGGACGACGTGGACGGAGGCCTCGGCCGCTGACCCGACCGGTGCGGGTGCCGGTGGGCGGCTGGGCGGTGGCGTGCGGGTCTCCGGCGTCCGCGGCGGGGGTGGCGCCGGCGACGTGCTGCGGGCGGGAGTCGGGCGCGGCGCCCGCGCTGGAGGAGATGCCACGCTGCGCGTCGGCGCGGGGGTCCGGGTCGCCGGCGGCGGAGTGGTCGGAGACGGCGTCGACGGGGACGGCGTGGGTGCGGGGGCAGGGGCGGCGGGGGACGTCACGACCGGGCCCGGCGCCGCGGCAGCGCGCTCGACCGGGACCGGGGCCGCGCTGGCCAGCCCGGCCGCGATCGCGACACCGGCCACCAGGGTCGTTGCCCGACCGGCGAGCTGACTGAGCGAGTCACCGAGTCCCGCCCCGGGCGGTGCGGTCGGGGGCGCGGCGGTCGCCAGCGGGGCCGCAGCGGCGACTCCACCTGCGGCGGAGCCGGTGGTGGCGCCGGCGGAGCCGGTGGTGGCGCCGGCGGCGCCGGTGGTGGCGCCGGCGGCGCCGGTGGTGGCGGCCGCCGCCGTGACACCCGCCAACGCCGTTGCATTGACGAACCCGGCGGTGCCCAGTCCGGCGAGGAACACGAACGGGACGATGAGAGAAGGGAACTCCGCATGGATGGCGTGCAGGTCGGCCGCGACGGTCGCCGCGTGCCGGCAGGTGCGCAGGTGCTCCTCCACGCGGGCCTTCTGCCGCTTGGGCAGGCGCCCCCGGACGTGGGCTCCCAGGTGCGCGATGGCCCACCGACACTCGTCGCTGTCGGCCCCGGGGAGGCTGCGCTCGGCACAGGCGTCGAGGTACTGCGCGCGCAACGCCTCGCGGGCGCGCATCGCACTGGCGCTCACGGCGTTGGCCGACATCCCCAGGACAGGAGCGAGGGTGCGGGGAGCGTCGCCCTCGACCGTGGTGTGCCAGAGGACCCGCTGGTCGCGCTCTGACAGGCCGCGGAAGGCGGCCCGGATCAGGTCGGCGTCGAACTCCTGCTCGACGCCCTCGAGGTTGTTGACGACGGGCTCGCCGAGCTGCTCCAAGGTCTCGTCCTCGGCGGGCACGACCTTGAGCTCGCGTCGACCGTGGTCGATGGCGACGGACCGGACGGCCGAGAGGAAGTAGGCGCGGAAGTGCTCGTCCGGGCCCTTGCCCTCCTGGATCAGCGCGAAGACCCGGGCGGACGCCTCGGCGACGATGTCCTCCGCCGCGGTGCGGCCCCGGTACTTGCCGGCGACGGCGTAGGCGGCCGGCAGATGACGCCGCCAGAGCTCGCCGAAGGCCTCGGCCGACCCCTCCCTGCTGCGGGACAGAAGGTACATGTCAGCAGCCGAGGACCACGCCTCGCTCGACCACATCGACATGTCAGCCGCCACGCACAGAACCTTCCGACGTCCCCCGGTGCCAGACCAGTGTGCCAAGCGGGCCAGAACTTCGTCGAGTCGGCCGGATTCAGAGCCTCGGGAGGGTGGGTGTTAAGGCTTCGCCCGTCCGAGGAGTCCCCTCCACCAAACTCCCCGGACGGGCGAAGCCCGACGGCGGCCAGGTCCCGTCAGAGGCACTCCCTCCCCTGACGACCGGGAGTCTGGGACCCGCCGTCACCTGGTAGACGATGTCGCCCGCAATTCATGACACGCTTTTCGCGCCTTTCGGCCCGTTTGCGGTCGCCGGGGTCGCGCTCACCCCCGTTTGTGGGCCACCGTGAAGAAGCGGGTGAACGGGAAGAGCACTCCGTAGCTGCGGCGAGGGTAGGCCTCCTCCAGCTCGCGCGCGTAGTCGGCGATGAACGCCGCGCGGTCCTCCTCGTCGGTCAGGGCGCCGAGGACGGGACGGAGCCCGGTGCTGCGGACCCAACCGAGCACCGGGTGCTCCCCGCCCTCCTCGGCGGGGAGCACCTGCAGGTAGGTCGTCTCCCAGGCATCGACCTCGGCGCCCAGGTCGAGCAGCAGTGCTGCATACGTCTCGAGCAGGGCGACGGACCGCACCCGGTCGAGGCCGGGAGCAAGCTCGGCCGCGCGACGGTGCCGGGCTGCGACCTCGCGCATGAGCCGGTGGGACGGCGCGTCGAAGTTGGCCGGCACCTGCATCGCGAAGGTCCCACCGGCAGCCAGTGCCTCGAACCACGCCGGGATGAGGCGCAGGTGGGTGGGCACCCATTGCAGGGTCGCGTTGGTGACGATGACGTCGACGGCTGCGTCCCCGCTGAGGACGGGGTCCCACTCCTCGGCCCGCGACTCGACCCACTCGACCCGTCCCTCGACGTCACGAGAACGAGCCTGCGCGAGCATCTCCGGCGAGCTGTCGACGCCGACGACTCGCGCGTCGGGCCACCGCCGCGCCAGCCCGAGGGTCAGGTCGCCCGGCCCGCACCCGATGTCGACGACTCGGCGCGGAGCCGGTGTCGGGATCCGCCCGACCAGCTCGTGGAACGGACGGCTGCGATGGTCGGCGAACCGCGCGTACTGGGTCGGGTCCCAGACTGGGTCCTGCGACGGCTCGGTCATGGGCGCTCCCCACTTTCCTTGATGTCAAGACTCTTGACGGTGCTCCTAGAGTGGGGTCATGAGCCCCGACCGCGTGTCCGTCGATGACGTCGACGTCATCGTCTCTGCGTGGCGCCGCGAGCGTCCAGACCTCGACGTCACTCCGTTGGAGGTTCTGTCGCGAGTGTCGCGGCTCGCTCGCCGACTCGACCTCGCCCGCGGATCCGCCTTCTCCGTGCACCTGCTCGACGGATGGGCGTTCGATGTCCTCTCCGCCCTGCGCCGCGCCGGCGAGCCGTACGAGCTCTCCCCCGGACAGCTGGTCCAGCAGACCCTCGTGACGTCCGGCACGATGACCAACCGGGTCGACCGCCTGGAGCGCAGTGGCTTCGTCGAGCGCCGCCCGGACCCCACCGACCGCCGTGGGGTGCTCGTCCGCCTCACCCCCGAGGGACGGGACGTGGTCGATGCAGCCATGGCCGACCTCATCGAGCAGGAGAAGTCGCTCCTGTCCGAGCTGTCCGCGGCCGACCAGGCGACGCTCGCCTCGCTGCTGCGGCGGATGCTCGCACCCCTGGAGTCGCAGGACGCGTAGCGGACCACCCGTAGCCCCGGAGCCCTGTGCCTCGTTGCTCTGCCGACGGGCCGACCCGGCCCGCTCCAGCTGGAGCTGCAAAGGAGCAACCTGTGGGCATCACACGCAAGCACGCCCTCGCCGCCGGACTGTGCGTCCTCACCGCCGCAGCGGGCGTCCCCCTCGCCGCGGCCGCCCCCTCGGCGAGCGACACGCCCCCGCCGTCGAACACCCTCTCCGACGTCACCGACGACCTGCTGAGGACGCTCGACACCCGAGCCGTCACCCGGGCCGTCGTCCCGACCCAAGCCGCGAGGAACGCCGTCGCCGACCTCGTCGCCCGGTCCGGTCCGGGCGCCCGGGCCACGTGGGACCCCCGCTTCGGCACGCTGCGCACGCTCCGGGCCGACGGCCACCTCACCGGGCCCAGGGCCGGCTCAGCCGTCGACATCGCCCGCTCGTGGCTGGGAGCCAGCCCAGCGGCATACGGCCTGACGGCGCGGCAGGTGAGCGCGCTGTCCGTCGCGAGGGACCACGCACTGCCCGGGACCGGGACGCACGTGGTCACCTTCGTGCAGACCGTGGCCGGGGCGCCCTCCGCGCGCGGGGGACGGGCGACCGTCGCCGTGACCAAGGACGGGCGGATCCTGTCGTATGCCGCTGAGCTCGCTCCCGGAGAGACCATGCGGTCCGCGTGGGTGCTGGGCGAGGCGGGGGCGCTGCTCAAGGTCGCCTCGACGCTGGCCCCCGGCGTGGCCTTCGCGCCGAAGGTGAGCGGAGCTCAGGCGGGGTTCACGACGTTCGAGCCGGGGCCCTTCGCGGGCCCGGGGTACGCGCGCAAGGTCGTCTTCCCGACGAAGGAGGGGCCCGTCGCGGCCTACAAGGTGTTCTTCATCAAGGAGCAGACGCAGGCGTGGGAGGTCATCGTCGACGGCACCACGGGAGCGGTCCTGCACCGGGCCGGCGTCGTCCAGTTCGAGGACCCGCACGGGACGGTCTACGACAACTACCCGGGCGCCCCGGGCGGCGGACAGCCCCGTCAGGCCCCCTTCGGGACGACCGCGGAGTCGCCGAAGGGATGGGTCGACCTCACCGGAGCGACCGGGACCGGCGTGACGACCCTCGGGAACAACGCGGACTCCTACGCCAACTGGTCCAACTTCATCGGCCCAGTGGACAACGCGCCGCGCCCCGTCGCGCCCGACGGGCACTTCGACGACGAGTACACCAACCAGTGGGCGGCGACGAAGGGCCAGACCGTGCCCCCGTCCTACGCGCAGGACCTCGACCCGGCCGCGACGAACCTCTTCTTCCACCACAACCGCATCCACGACCAGCTCTACCGCCTGGGGTTCACCGAGAGCGGCGGCAACTTCCAGGCCGACAACGGCGGCAACGGTGGACTCGGTGGCGACGCGATCCGCGGCCTCGTGCAGGCGGGAGCGGCGTCCGGTGGTGCGCCCACCTACACCGGGCGTGACAACGCCTACATGCTGACGCTCGACGACGGCATCCCACCGTGGAGCGGGATGTTCCTGTGGGAGCCGATCGAGGACGCGTTCGAAGGGCCCCACCGGGACGGCTCCTTCGACATGTCGGTGATCCAGCACGAGTACAGCCACGGCCTGTCGAACCGCTACGTCGCCGGCGGCGGTGCGCTCGGCTCGCACCAGTCGGGCTCGATGGGCGAGGGCTGGGGCGACTGGTACGCCCTCAACCACGCCCACGCCGAGGGGCTGGAGACCTCGCGGGCGGTCGTCGGGGCGTATGCGACCGGCAACGAGAAGCGCGGCATCCGCAACTACGACTACAACGAGAACCCCAACACCTTCGGCGACATCGGCTACGACGTCACGGGGCCCGAGGTGCACGCCGACGGGGAGATCTGGACGGCCATCCTCTGGGACCTGCACCGGGCGCTCGTCGCGAAGCACGGCAAGGCCGAGGGGGCCGAGCGCGCCGCGCGACTGGTGACCGACGCGATGCCGATCAGCGCGCCGAACCCGTCCTTCCTCGACCAGCGCGACGCGATCCTGACAGCGGACCTCGACCGCTACCACGGCGACGACACGGACCTCATCTGGTCGGTGTTCGCCCGACGCGGGGCCGGCGCCTCCGCCGTCTCCGCGACCGGTGACGAGACCGACCCGCAGCCGGGGTTCGACCACCCGGCGGCCGCGAGGAACGGGACGGTGGCGCTGACCTTCGTCAACGCGACGACGGGTCAACCCATCGCCGGCGCCAAGGTCATCCTCGGCGTCTTCGAGGCGCGGGTCAGCCCGCTCGTGCGGACCGGGTCGACCGGGGGTGCCACGGTGCGCGCGGTGGCCGGGACCTATCCCTTGACGGTCCAGGCGCCGGGTTTCGGGACGCAGACGATCGAGGACTTCTCGGTGGCGGCGGGCAAGAACCGGCCCAGGGTGGTCAAGCTCGCCCCCAACCTCACGTCCACCGCGGCCGGGGCGTCCATCGTCTCGGTGTCGAACCAGGACGACGGCCAGCCGGCGACGTTCGCCTTCGACGACACCGCGGCGTCGGTGTGGTCGACCCGCAAGGACGCCGCGGGCGCCTACAACGCCGGGCCGGACGAGCGCGTCACGGTCAAGCTCGCCGACACGGCGACCGTCTCGTCGGTCCGGGTCAGCGCCTTCAAGGCCACCAACGCGTCGCGGTTCTCCGCGGTCAAGGACTTCACCGTCCAGACCTCCCTCGACGGGGTCACGTGGACCACGGTGCGGACCGGGGCCTTCGGCTACCAGGCACCGCGGCCGACGGCCGCCGACCTCAACTACACGACGTTCCGCCTCGCTAAGCCGACGAAGGCCGCCTACCTGCGGTTCTTCATCGACTCGGTGCAGGGCGACACGACGAGGTACGCCCAGGTCGCCGAGATCGAGGCGTTCGGCACCGGCGCGGTGGTGGAGAACGGGTCGGTGACCCCGGACCCGGCCTACGCGGACGAGGGCACTATCTCGGTGCCGAACCCGGCCGCGGGCGACCCGACCGGACTCGCCACGGTCTTCGGCGTGACCGGCAGCGAGATGAACACGGCCTGTGCCTTCCCACCGGCCTCGCAGGGGGTCGACGGGTGGGTGACGAAGCTGCCGACCGGCTTCTCCGACGGGCTGCACTCCGTGGCGGTCACGGGCGCGAGCGCAGCCGACACGACCGTGGGCCACGACCTCGACCTGTACTTCCTCGACAGCTCGTGCGAGCTGACCGGGTCGGTGGCGACGTCGGCCGCGGACGAGTCGGCGGTGATCCCGCCCGGTTCGGTCTACGTGCTGACGCACCTGTGGACGGGGGCGGACGTCACGGTCGACGTCAAGGCCGTCGACAACCGCTGACCCGCACCGATCCACCCCGATCGAAAGAGCAGTTCGCGACAGCCCCCACCCGATCGAAGGAGCAGTTCGCGACAGCCCCCCACCCGATCGAAAGAGCAGTTCGCGACACCTCGCGTCGCGAACTGCTCTTTCGATCGTCGCGAACTGCTCTTTCGGTGGTCAGGAGGGCTGGTCAGGGTCTGGCTGGCCGACCTGGATCGGACGCATCATCTCGTGGTCCTCGTGCTCGAGGATGTGGCAGTGCCAGACGTAGCGTCCGGCAGTGTCGAACTGCATCCGGATCCGGGTCACCTCCTCGGGATAGGCGATCACCGTGTCCTTGCGCCCGGCCTCTCCCGGCTCCGGTCCGCGCGGGGAGCTGTCAGGGGGAATCGTCACCGTGCCGATGTGTTCGAGCTCGTGCTCCTCCGCGCCCCCATGGTCTTCACCGGGCTCTCCGAGGAGGATGGGCTGCCGGCTCACCACCTCGAAGGCGACCTCGTGGACATGGATGGGATGGGCATCTCCGGTGGTGTTGTAGATCTCCCAGAGCTCGGTCGCGCCCCGGTCGGGATCCTCGGTGACCTCGTCATGCCATTCCTTGACGAACACCTTCCCCCCGGCCGGCCGGGCCGGGTCCCCGACGACGACGCCCAGCAGCGCCCGGGCCGGCGCCTCCTCGGCCGCCATCGACATGGCCTCGATGAGGGCCACGCGCCGCACGCGTTCCTCGGCCGGCAGCGCGGGGATCTCGGGCAGCACGAGGTGTTGCGGAGGTGTCGAGCGGTCCGGGGTGCGCGCGCGGCCGACCCGGAACTGCAGGACCTGTCCCGTGGTCTGAGGGTCGGCGGGCTCGAACTCGCCACCCCCGAAGGGCTCGTCCGGGCCCACGTTGTGCAGTACCCAGGCCCCGGGTGGGACGTCCGTGAAGTCGACGACGAGGTCGGCGCGCTCGGCGGGCCCGAGCAGGACCCGATCGCTGAGGTCACCGGTCACGTGGACGGCCTCTGGCAGCAGACCGCCCTCGTTGCCGATCTGCCAGACGTCGACGTCCGGGATCGAGCCGAAGTCGAGCAGCAGCACGCGCGACTGGCACCCGTTGAGAACTCGGAACCGGTAGCGCCGCTGCTCCACCGCCAGGTGCGGCCAGACGCGGCCGTTGACGATGAGGGTGTTGCCGAAGAACTCGGGGTTCCACACCGGCGAGAGATCGGACTCGGGCAGCCAGGGCCCCGTGACGCCGTCGAAGAAGGTGCGCGAGTCGGGGTAGAACAGCGACCCGTCGCTGTTGAACGACCGGTCCTGGATCGCGATCGGGATCTCGTAGTAGGGCCTGCCCTGAGGCGGGTCGGTGCGCCGTGGCGCCGGCCCGGGGAGGGTGCCGCGCCCGCCGGTGCGGGCGTCACGGATCGGCCCGTCGCCGCCGGAGCCGTCGCGGAGCAGGAAGAACCCCGCGGGTCCGGCGTAGACGTTCAGGCGCGTCATGCCCAGGGCGTGGTCGTGGAACCACAGGGTGGAGGGCCGGTTGTCGTTGGGGTACTGGCTCGTCTGCGTGCCCGGCTCCGGTGCGACGCCGAAACGCTGGTGCACCAGGCCGGCGAGGTAGGCGTACCACCGGCCGCCCGTGGCCAGGTCAGGGTCGAGGTCGGTCGCGGCGGGCAGGTACCACGCCTCCGTGTAGCCGTCGCTCTCCTGGCCCACGCCGTCAGCACCGTGCAGGTGCGTCACGATCGGCACGGGGCCCTGGTAGGTCGTGTACTGCGTCGTCGGGTCGTGGTACTGGTCCGAAGGCACGAAGACCCGGCCGGTGAAGTCCGGCTTCTGGTCGGTCGAACGGTGCCCGTGCCGGTCCGGCAGCCGCTGGGGGTTCGCCCAGTGCAGCGTGGGGTCGACCGGCAGCAGGTGCGGCAGCGCACGCCCGTCGGCGTCGACGAGGTCGTTGATCCAGCGAACCCGGACGGGGACACCGGCGGTGGCCTCGATCGTCAGGGAGGGCGCGTGGTGCAGTGCCGTGCCGGATCCGGCCGGCCCGTAGCCCCAGACCGTCGTGGGCGGGAGCGGCGGCGGAAGCGCCTGCTGCTCGAACTGTCGCATCGCGATCTCGTAGTAGTCGACGCTCCTGGCGCCGCGCCACGGGATCGTGCCGGCGCGCGGCATCGCCGGTGGGATGAGCAGCGGCGATGCGAACTTCTCGACGCTGGCCGGGTCGAGGCTGCCGCCCGGGATGCTGGCGACCGCGATGCGCTGCCCTGCCGCCGTGGTCGCGAACAGCGTCAGCGTGGTCGCCCCGGTGTACTTGAGAAAGGTCCGTCTGGTGAGCATGGGTTCGCCTCCCCTACGAGGTCCCCCAAGCCACTTCCACCGTAAAGGCCCTCAACCGGTCACGCAGCACCTATCGGGACATTCGACGTTGAGATTCTCGACACGCGTCCGGCCTCACTCGAGGAGCTCGGCAGCCTCGAGCCACTCGAGCTCGAGCCCCTCCTTCTCGGCCACGACCTGTTGCAGCGTCGCGTTGAGGTCGGCCAGCGCCGCCGGGTCGGTCGCTGCCGTGACCATCTCACCGTGGAGGCGTGCCTCCCGGTCGGCCAGCCTGGACAGCTGCTTCTCGATCCGGGACATCGTCTTGCGCGCCTCCCGCACTTCCGCTGCCGTCGGGCCGGCGGCGTCCGCGGGAGCGGGCCCCGTCCCACCCTCGAGGGACCGTATGCCGCTGGGCCGGCTCGTCGAGGTCACGCCCGTCCTCGCTGGGGCTGAGCCCTCTCGAGCCGGCACCCGACCGGCCCTCCGTGGGCCGGCGGCGCGGAGGCGGAGGTACTCGTCGACCCCACCGGGGAGGTCGCGGAGGTGGCCGTCGCCGAGGAGCGCGAGCTGGTGGTCGCAGGCGCGCTCGAGGAGGTAGCGGTCGTGGCTGACGACGATGAGTGTGCCGGCCCACCCGTCGAGGACGTCCTCGAGGCTGGTCAGGGTCTCGATGTCGAGGTCGTTGGTCGGCTCGTCGAGGATCAGGACGTTGGGCTCGCTGAGGAGCAGCCGGGTCAGCTGCAGGCGACGGCGTTCACCGCCGGAGAGGTCACCGACTCGGGACTGCTGCCGGCCGCCGGGGAAGCCGAGGCGGGTGGCGAGCTGGGAGGCACTGATCTCCTTGCCGCCGAGGGTCGTGTACTGGCGGACGTCCTCGATGGCCTCGATGACGCGCCAGGTGGCGAAACGGTCGAGCTCGCGGACCTCTTGGGTCAGGTGCGCGATGGCCACCGTCTTGCCGACCTTGCGCCGGCCGCTCGTCAGCGGCTGCTCGCCCGTGAGCGCCCGCAGGAGCGTCGACTTGCCGGCGCCGTTGACACCGACGAGCCCGACGCGCTCCCCCGGGGCGAGCCGCCAGGTGACGCGGTCGAGGATGGTCCGCTCGTGCGGGGCCTGGCCGAGGACGACCGTGGCGTCCTCGAGGTCGAGGACGTCCTTGCCCAGCCGCTTCGTCGCGAAGGAGGTGAGCTCTACCGCGTTGCGCGGCGGCGGCTCGTCGGCGATGAGGGCGGTGGCGGCGTCGATGCGGAACTTCGGCTTGCTCGTGCGGGCAGGGGCGCCGCGCCGCAGCCACGCCAGCTCCTTGCGCATGAGGTTGCTGCGGCGATCGGCCACCACGCCGGCGAGGCGGTCCCGCTCTGCCTTGGCGAGCACGTAGGCCGCATAGCCGCCCTCGAAGGCGCTCACCCCTCCGGCCTCGACCTCCCACGTCAGGGTGGCGTAGGCGTCGAGGAACCATCGGTCGTGGGTGATGGCGACGGTCGCGTTGCCGGGCCGCGGTCGCTGGGTGGCCAGGTGGTGGGCGAGCCAGGCGACCCCTTCGACGTCGAGGTGGTTGGTGGGCTCGTCGAGGAGGAGCAGCTCGGGGTCGTCGACGAGCAGCTGGGCCAGGGCGAGCCGCCGCCGCTCACCGCCGGACATCGGACCCACGATGGCATCCAGGCCGCCGACGTCGGGCGCGTCGATCCCACCGAGCAGGCCCGTCAGGACGTCGCGGATGCGAGGGTCTCCGGCCCACACGTGCTCTGGCCGGTCGCGCAGGACTGCCTCGCGGACGGTGTGGCCGGGGTCGAGCGTGTCGTCCTGCGACAACATCCCCACCTTGATGCCGCCGGCGCCGCCCTGGCGCGACACCCGTCCCTCGTCCGGCTCCTGGAGGCCGGCGATGACGCGGAGCAGCGTCGACTTGCCACCGCCGTTGCGACCCACGATGCCGATGCGGTCCCCGGCGAGGACGCCGGCAGAGACGTCGTCGAGCACGTGGCTGGTGCCGAAGACGAGCGAGACGCGCTCGAGGTTGACGAGGTTCGTGGTGGGGCTGGCCATGGTGAGCCGACCCTAAACCCTCCCCCGGCCCCCCTCTCAATCGAGAGAGCAGTTCGCGACAGCCCCGCCCTCCATCTCAATCGAGAGAGCAGTTCGCGACAAGCCCCGGTGTCGCGAAGTGCTCTTTCGATCAGTCGGGGCGGGCACCGGTGACCACGTGGGCGCCGTGGACCGGGCCCTTGGCACGACGGATGTCGCGGCAGAGGTCGGAGGCTGCGAGGGAGACCGACAGGTCGAGGGAGGCCTCGTGGCTCTGGGTGAGGAAGGCCACGGTGGGACCCGAACCGCTGACGATGCCGCCGAGGGCGCCGAACTCCACGCCCGCATCGCGCAGGACCCGCAGCTCCGGCCGCAGGGAGAACGCGGCTTCGTCGAGGTCGTTGTGCAGGGCCGCGCCGAGCGCCTGGGAGTCTCCGCTGCGCAGGGCGGCCATCAGCTCCTGGCTGACCTCGGCCGAGTGGCTGGGGTCGGCGGGGTCGCCTCCGCCCGCCGCACGGAGCCGGTCGAGCTCGCGGTAGACGTCCGGGGTGGACAGGCCGGTGTCGCTGATCGCGAAGACCCAGTGGAAGGTACCGCGCGCGAGGACCGGCGCGAGCTGCTCCCCGCGGCCCGAGCCCATGGCGTTGCCCCCGGCGAGCGGGAAGGGCACGTCGCTGCCCAGCTCGGCCGCCAGCTCCGCGAGCTCGTCCCGCTCCAGGCCGAGGCCCCAGAGGTGGTCGCACGCGAGCAGGGTCGCGGCGGCGTCGGCCGAACCACCCGCCATGCCTCCGGCCACGGGAATGTCCTTGTCGATCCGGATCGACAGGACGTCGTCGATGTCCCACTGCTCGGCGACGAGCTTGGCGGCTCTGACCGCCAGGTTGCCGTTCGTCGTCGGGATGAGATCCGCGTAGGTGCCTCCGGGGACCACCTGCCACTCGTCCCAGCGCGCCACGGACACCTCGTCGTAGAGCGACACGGCCTGGAACACGGTGGCGAGGTCGTGGTACCCGTCGGGGCGCAGCGCACCGACCCGGAGCTCGAGGTTGACCTTGGCCGGGGCACGCACGGTCACCGACGGTGGCGGTGTCGGGGCGACGGTCATGCGGTCACCCTATGGTGCGTGGATCGGCCGGCTGGTCCCTGTGCTCCGCGATCCGCGCGAAGGCGGTGATGTCGAGCTGTTCCCCTCGGGCCTTCGGGTCGACTCCTGCGGCCCGGAGAGCCGCCTCCGCCCGGTTCGGTGAGCCGGCCCAGGACGCGAGCGCCCCGCGGAGCGACTTGCGCCGCTGGAGGAAGGCCGCGTCGATGCACCGGAAGACCTCCTCGCGCGATGCGGTGGTGGCCGGCGGGTCGCGGCGGACGAGGGAGACGAGGCCTGAGTCGACGTTGGGGGCCGGCCAGAAGACGGTGCGTCCGACCCGTCCTGCGAGCTCCACGTCGGCGTACCAGGCGGCCTTGAGGCTCGGGACCCCGTAGATCTTGCCGCCCGGCTTCGCGGCGAGGCGCTCGGCGACCTCGAGCTGGACCATGACGAGGACGCGCTGGATCGACGGGAACTGCTCGAGGAACGAGAGCACGACCGGCACGGAGATGTTGTACGGCAGGTTGGCGACCAGAGCCGTCGGCTTGGGACCGGGGAGCTTGGTGACGGTGAGGGCGTCCGCGGCGACGAGGCGCAGCTTGCCGGCGTTGACGGGCTGGAGGGAGCGGACGGTCTCCTCCAGCGCGCCGGCCAGCCGTGGGTCGACCTCGATGGCCGTGACCTGGCGGACGACGGGAAGCAGCGCGAGGGTGAGCGAGCCGAGACCCGGCCCGACCTCCACGACGACGTCGTCGGGGCCGACCCCGGCGACGCGGACGATCTTGCGGACGGTGTTGGGGTCGACGACGAAGTTCTGCCCCCACTGCTTCGTGGGACGGATGTCGAGCCGCTCGGCGAGCTCGCGGATCAGGGCCGGTCCGAGCAGGGCGGCATCAGCGGCGTCGGCCGGGTCGGCGGCCTCCTTCGTCATGGGCACACCCTATGGGTACCCCGATCCGCCCTCGTCTTTCAGCGGTGGAACGACGGGCAAGGGCCCTCGACCAGGCGTGCTGGTCGAGGGCTCTTGGTCCACTCCTTGGGGGTGAGACGGGCTCAGCCCTTGCAGCCCCACTGGGACAGGCCGTTGTCCGCGTAGACCCGGTTGGCCACGGTGATCTGCTCCGCACGGGAGGCGAGGTCCGCGCGCTGCGCGAAGTCGTCGCCGCCGTAGGCCAGCCACGTGCTGTAGGAGAACTGGAGGCCGCCGTAGTAGCCGTTGCCGGTGTTGATGGACCAGTTGCCGCCGGACTCACACTGCGCGACGCGGTCCCACATGTCCGAGCGGGCCAGGTTGATGCCGGTGCCGGACGTGCTGCCGGAGCTGGTCGAGGTGCTCGACGTGCTCGGCGCGCTCGTGGTCGCCGGGGCCGGGCGCTCCTTGGTGCCGACGAGAACGACCTCGGCGACAGGGGCCTTGGTGATCGCGGAGGAGATGCGCTGACGCTTGGTGACCTTGCCGTCGACGATCGTGGTGCGCACAGTGACGCGGCGGACGCCGTCGGCGCCTTCCCGGCTCACCTTGGTCGTGCCTTCGTAGAGGTCACCGCTCTCCTTGCGGATGGTGCGGTGGTCGACCACCTCGGTCCGGGTGGAGGTCTTGGTCCGGACGTCCTTGACGACGACCTTCATCCCACTCGTGAGTGCGGTGGTCGGCGCGGGCGTGATCCGGTCGTTGGAGTCGAAGCCGACGCGAAGCGTCTTGAGGGCCTCTTCGACGGTGGCCGCGGCGACGGTCTGCATGTTCGCCTTGCCGTCGGCGACGATGGTGACCGCCTTGGGGGTGACGACGGTGAGCTCCAGGCCGTCCCGGCCGATGGGCTGGGACCGCGAGACGGAGATGCGGGCCCCGTCGGTGTGCAGCCCGAGGGCGAGCAGCGCGGCGTCGACCGTGGTCTCCGTGGTGCGGATCTGCTTCGTCGTGCCGTCGATGGTGAGGTTGAGCGTCCGGGCGTAGCGCACGGTGACGCTGTCGCCGTCCGCGAGCGGGGCGTCAACGGCGGGATAGACGACGTCGCCGTCCCTGACGGTGATTCCTTCGCTCGCGAGCAGGTCACCGACGGTGCTGCCGAAGACGTGGGTCGCGGTGGACGCACCGTCCACGGACAGGTTCACCGCCTTGTCGAGTTGGGCTGCTCCGACGCCGGTGGCGGTGAGCAGCAAGGCGGCGCCGGCACCGGCGATGACCTTGAAATTGCGCGAAATCAAAATTCTCCGAACGTCGTTCTCCCCGGGTGACACGCGCTCTCGGGACCGCTCGGAGGGCTCCTTCCAGATCATTCGGGAAGGGCCTCGGTGAGCGACCGATGCGGGGCGACATCCGGCCAACAGTCACCCAGCGTGAACGAGCAAGGCCTTCCAGGTCAAATTTCGATAACGGTCTGTGGACTGTGGGAGGCGCAGGCCCGGGGATGTGGACGACCACGGAACCCTGCGCACACGGCCACACGACGTCGACATTCAGGACCTCAGGACCAGGGCCCGTACACCCGCTCGGAGTTGTCCGACACCGCTTGGCAGAGCGTCGGGACGTCCACGTTGAGAGCCCCTGCCATCGTCCGAATCGTATGCGGCACAAGGAAGGACGCGTTGGTGGCGCCGCGGTGTGGAGCCGGGGTCAAGTAGGGGGCGTCCGTCTCGACGAGGATCTGTGAGAGAGGTGTGACAGTGAGGGCGTCGCGCAGCGACCGGGCGTTCTTGAACGTCACCGTCCCGGCGAACGACAGGTAGTAGCCCCGCTCCACGCACTCTCGAGCCATCGGCAGGTCTCCGGAGAAGCAGTGCAGCACCGTGCGGTCCGGTGCGCCCTCCTCCTCGAGGACCCGAAGGACGTCCTCGTGGGCCTCACGGTCGTGGATCTGCAGTGCCTTGCCCAGCCGCTTGGCGAGGTCGATGTGCCACCGGAACCCCTCCTGCTGGATCCCCACCCCGTCCGGGCCGGTGCGGAAGTAGTCGAGGCCGGTCTCACCGACCGCGCGGACCCGCTCGTGGGTCGCGGCGCGCTCGACCTCGGCGTACGCCTCGGCCAGTGTCCCGTCGGCCGCGAGCTTTGGGACCTCGTTGGGGTGCAGGGCGACCGCCCCGAGCACTTCGGGGAACCGCTCGACCGCCTCGATGGTGAAGTCGATCGCCTCGAGGTCACAGCCGACCTGCACCAGGCGAGTCACCCCAACGGCGCGGGCTCGGCGGATCGCCTCGGCGACGTCGAGGGGCTCGGCTCCGTCGCGGCCGATGTCGAGGTGGACGTGGTTGTCCACCACGTCGATCGGCAGTGGGTCCGGAGCCCGCTCGGGGAGTCCCTGGTGAGACGACGGCTGCGGGCTCATGCGCCGGCGACCGCCTCGTCACCCTCGCCGCGGCGCATGCGCTCGATCTCCTCCTCGACCACGGCGGGGTCGAACTTCGTGAACACCGGAGTCGGCTTGGCGATGGGGGTCCCGACGACAACCGAGGTGCACTCCCAGCGGGGGGTGCTGGAGTACTCGCCGGTGATGATCGGGTAGGACTCGTCGCCGTCGAGGTCCGTGACGTCCTCGAGCCGCGGCATCGGCACGAAGTCGCCCGTACCCCCCATCACGCGGTGGACCCGGTTGGCCCCGTGCGGGAGGAACGGAGCCATCAGCGTGTTGATGCAGACGACCGCCTGGGCGAGGACGTGCAGCACCGTGCCGAGCCGTTCGCGCTGGTCGTCGCCCTTGAGCTTGAAGGGCTCGGTCTCGGTGACGTACTTGTTCGCGTCACCGACGACCCGCATCACCTCGCCGATCCCCTGCTTGAAGCGCTGCCTCTCGATCAGCCCGCCGACGGTGTCGAAGGCGTCACGGACCGTGGCGAGGAGGGCCTCGTCGACGGGCTCCAGAGGCCCGCGGGGCGGGATCTCGCCGAAGCTCTTGGCGATCATGGACGCGGTGCGGTTGACGAGGTTGCCCCAGCCGGCGACGAGCTCCGAGTTGTTGCGCTGGATGAACTCAGCCCAGGTGAAGTCGCTGTCCTGGTTCTCCGGGCCTGCGGCGCAGATGAAGTAGCGCAGCGGGTCCGGACCGTAGCGGTCGAGCACCTCACGGACGTAGATGACGTGGCCCCGACTCGTCGAGAACTGCCGGCCCTCCATCGTCATGAACTCGCTCGCGACGACCTCGGTGGGCAGGTCGAGCACCCCGTAGTCGCCGGGCTCTCCCCCGCGGCTGCCGCGACCGGCATAGGCGAGCAGCTCGGCCGGCCAGATCTGGGAGTGGAAGGTGATGTTGTCCTTGCCCTGGAAGTAGTAGGACACGGCGTCCGGGTCGTTCCACCACTCTCGCCAGCGCTCGGGCTCGCCGAGCCGACGGGCCCACTCGATCGACGCGGAGAGGTAGCCGATGACGGCGTCGAACCACACGTAGAGGCGCTTGTTGGGGTTGTCGCGCCAGCCGTCGAGAGGGACGGGGATGCCCCAGTCGATGTCGCGGGTCATGGCGCGCGGCCGGACGTCCTCGAGGAGGTTCTTGCTGAACTTGATGACGTTGGGGCGCCACGTGCCGGACGCCTCCCGCTCGTCCAGCCACTCCGAGAGGGCGTCGGCGAGGGCGGGCAGGTCGAGGAAGAAGTGCTGGGTCTCGACGAACTCGGGGGTCTCGCCGTTGATCTTGCTGCGCGGGTTGATCAGCTCGTCGGCGTCGAGCTGGTTGCCGCAGTTGTCGCACTGGTCCCCGCGCGCCTCGGGATAGCTGCAGATCGGGCAGGTGCCCTCGATGTAGCGGTCGGGCAGGGTGCGCCCGGTCGACGGGCTGATCGCTCCCCTGGTCGTCTGCTCGATCATGTAGCCGTTGGCGTGGCAGCCGACGAAGAGCTCCTGGGCGACGAGGTAGTGGTTGCGTGTGGTCGTCCGGGTGAACAGGTCGTAGGCGAGACCGAGATCGGTCAGGTCGGTGGCGATCACGCGGTTGTAGCGGTCGGCGACCTCCTGGGGTGTCACGCCCTCCTTCTCGGCGAGAACGAGGATCGGAGTGCCGTGCTCGTCGGTCCCCGACACCATGAGCACGTCGTGGCCTGCCATTCGCATGTACCGGCTGAAGACGTCGGAGGGCACACCGAATCCGGCCACGTGGCCGATGTGACGCGGGCCGTTGGTGTACGGCCAGGCGACGGCAGACAGCACTTTGCTCATGGGCTCGATCCTAGGGTGGCCGCTTCCGTGGTCGGGTCCCGGTTTCGCGGCGGCTCCGCCGACCATGCCGTATGCCGCTGGGCTCGCTCCCGCACTCCGCCCACCTGGGGACCGGGCGGGCCGAATGGGTACGGGCCGGTCATGACAGGTCACGTCGCACGGGCCGAGGTCACCGTCAACGCGACACCCGAGCGGGTGTGGCGCGCGCTGACCGACCCGGAGCAGGTCAAGCAGTGGATGGTCGGCACCGACCTCGAGACCGACTGGGAGGTGGGCAGCCCGATCGCCTGGCGGGGGGAGGTCGACGGCAGACCGTACGCGGACAAGGGCGAGGTGCTGGTCAACGACGCACCGCGCCGGCTGGCGATGACCCACTACAGCCCGCTGATGGGCCGCCCGGACGAGCCGGACAGCTATCACCGGGTCACCTACGACCTCGTCCCGGAGGGGTCGGCCACCAGGGTCGAGCTGAGCCAGGACGGCAACGAGTCGCCCGAGCAGGCCGAGCAGTTCTCGGCCAACTGGCAGGGCATGCTCGATGCGCTCAAGGCCACGGTCGAGGCCTGAGCGCGACCAGCGCCGGGATGTGCACACCGGCGCCCTTGCCAGACCGGACTGTTCGCGAAATGGTGATGCGGGAAAGCACCACCTCGAGATCGAAGGAGTGTTCATGTCAGCCACGCGCACCGCAACGGCCCACTGGGAGGGCGACCTCTTCACCGGGAGCGGCCAGGTCACGCTCGAGTCGTCGGGCAAGGGGACGTTCGACGTCTCGTGGCCGGCCCGCACCGAGGAGCCGGGCGGCAAGACGAGCCCTGAGGAGCTCCTCGCAGCGGCCCACTCGGCCTGCTACAACATGGCCTTCTCCAACATCCTCAACAAGGCCGGCACCCCGCCGACCACCCTCGACACGACCGCCGCGGTGACGTTCGTCCCCGGGACCGGCATCACGGAGATCAAGCTGAGCACCGTCGGCTCGGTGCCCGGCATCTCGGCCGAGGACTTCCAGGCCCGCGCCGAGGAGGCGAAGGACGGCTGCCCGGTGAGCCAGGCTCTCAAGTCGGTCCCCTCGATCACCATCGAGGCCCGGCTCGCCGACTGAGCGCCCCCGCACCGAACCGATCGAAAGAGCGGTTCGCGACACGTTTCGGGCGGGCGGACGCCCGCCGGATGTGTCGCGAACCGCTCTTTCGATCAGGATGGGGGCGTGAGCACCGCACCCACCGCCGGAACCCTCGTCCTCGCGGCAACCCCGATCGGCGACCCCCGCGACGCGGCTCCGCGCCTCGCGCAGGAGCTCGCGACGGCCGATGTCATCGCCGCCGAGGACACGCGCCGGCTCAAGCGGCTCCTCACCGATCTCGGTGTGAGCCCCCGCGGACGGGTCGTCAGCTACCACGACCACAACGAGGCCGCGCGCACCCCCGAGCTCGTCGACCGACTCCTCGCCGGGGACCGCGTCGTCGTCGTCACCGATGCCGGCATGCCCTCCGTGTCGGACCCGGGCTACCGGCTGGTCGCCGCCGCCGTCGCACGCGGGGTGCACGTCACGGCGATTCCCGGCCCGAGCGCCGTCCTCATGGCCCTCGCCGTGTCGGGCCTGCCCGTCGACCGGTTCTGCTTCGAGGGCTTCCTGGCCCGCAAGGCCGGTGAGCGCGCCCGCACCCTGACCGAGCTGGCCGGGGAACGCCGCACCATGGTGTTCTTCGAGGCCCCGCACCGGCTCGCCGACACCCTCACCGCCATGGCAGCCGCCTTCGGGGGCGAGCGGCGCGCGGCGGTCTGCCGGGAGCTGACCAAGACCTACGAGGAGGTCCGCCGCGGGACTCTCGACGAGCTCGCCGCCTGGGCCGGCGACGGTGTCCGGGGCGAGATCACGGTCGTCGTGACGGGGGCGGAGCGGGCGGTCACGACCGTCGAGAGCGAGCTGAGCGGCATACGGCAGCGGGTCGAGCGCGGCGAGCGCCTCAAGGACGTGTGCGCGGACGTGGCGGGGCGGACGGGACTGTCGAAGAAGGCGCTCTACGACGCGGCGGTGGCTGCCGGATGAGCCATTGACCTGAGACCGTGGGACATGGACACCCGCATGAACGAGCCTGCCGACTGGGCGGCCACCACCGACTGGACCGGTCACCTCATCGAGCAGATCGACTGGCACTGGACCAACCAGCTGCGGCCTCGCCTGGACGGCCTGACGGACGACGAGTACTTCTGGCAGCCGACGCCGGGCGCGTGGACCGTGCATCGTCGAGGTGAGGGCGCCACGGACCTCGACGCAGGCTCCGGGGACTTCACCATCGACTGGGCCTTCCCCGAGCCGGAGCCGGCACCGGTGACCACCATCTCGTGGCGCCTCGGCCATGTCATCGTCGGAGTCCTGGGCGCCCGGGTGCACGGGCACTTCGGCGGGCCGGCGGCCGACTACCTGACGTGGCCGTACAGCGGCACCGCGGCTGGGGCGCTGGCCCAGCTCGACGAGGGGTATGCCGCCTGGCTGG
Source organism: Intrasporangium sp. DVR (assembly GCF_040365325.1). Taxonomy (NCBI): domain Bacteria; kingdom Bacillati; phylum Actinomycetota; class Actinomycetes; order Micrococcales; family Intrasporangiaceae; genus Intrasporangium; species Intrasporangium sp. DVR. Next base: position 268,035 of record NZ_BAABZW010000013.1, read on the forward strand.
CCGGGGTGCGGTCGTGGCAGGGCCTGGCGCTGCTCGAGCCCTGCGGGCCGGCAGAGGGCGGGTGGGGTGGTGCTCCTCGACTCACCCTGGTGCTCCACATCAACCGCGAGCTGATTCATCACGGGGCGGAGATCTCGCTGCTGCGCGACCTCTGGGTCCACCGCAACGACTGACGCTCCGGCCGACGTGGCGAAGCCTGCTCCCGGGCAAAGGTGAAGGGCCCTTGGGAGTATGAGTCTCAAGGGCCCTTCGGTTGATCGGTCGATGTGACGCTCCCGATCGACGGCTCGGTCGCTCCGGTCCGACCACTTCGTCACCAAGTGATCTCGGCTAGTGCCGGATGGACCGTCGCTCTCAAGCTGCCCCGCTCTTCCCGAAGGAAGTGCGTAAGAGAGTTCTACGCCTCGATTTCCCGAGGGCGCAAGGGGTTTCGCAGAAGTAATTTCCTGTCCACAGAGATTGGGGGGTCATCCACCGTTTCGCCGAGGTTGTCCACAGACGTGGGGCTCCTGTCCCCACGTTGTCCCCATCCACTGTGGACAACCTGGCGCGCTGAGCCCGGCCGGTCGGCGGGGCGAAGGCCGACCGGCCGGGCTCCCGCTTCTCTAGAGGATCACCGACCCGATGGCGAAGCCGAGGGCGACGGCGATCGCGATGTTGACGACGCCCGGGATCATGAACGGGTGGTCGAAGACGTACTTGCCGATCCGGGTGGAGCCCGTGTCGTCCATCTCGACCGCGGCGAGGAGCGTCGGGTAGGTCGGCAGGACGAAGAGCGCCGAGACCGCCGGGAAGGCCGCGACCACCGTCAGCGGAGCCACACCGATGGCCAGGGCCGCCGGGACGAGGGCCTTCGTGGTCGCGGCCTGCGAGTAGAGCAGCGAGGCGGCGAAGAACAGCACGACCGCGAGGGCCCAGGGCTGGCCGGTCAGGACGTCACCGGCGAAGGCCTTGATCGTCTCGATGTGGGCGTTGACGAAGGTCGTCCCGAGCCAGGCCACGCCGAGGATGCACACGCACGCGCTCATGCCTGACTTGAAGGTCTGGGCGTCGAGGACCGCGACGGCGTCGAGGCGGCACACGAGGACGTTGACTGCAGCGACCGCGAGCATGATCGTGATGATCGCCTCGTTGCGGGGGATCGCCGGGTCGGTGATGAGGCCCACCTTGGGGCTGATCGCCGTCGCGTAGGCCATGACCAGCACGATGCCGGCGAGGAAGGCGAGGACGGAGAACTTGGCACCTCGCTGCTCGACGTAGTCGTGCTCTCCACGGTAGGAGACCAGACCGCGAGCCACTCGGTCCTGGTAGACCTCGTCGTCCGACAGCTCACGCCCGAGCCGGTTCGCCAGGAACGAGGTGAGAACGACGGCGAGCAGGGTTGAGGGGATCGCCACGGCGAGCAGCTGCAGGTAGTCGACGCCGACGGGCTCCAGCACGCTCGCCATGAAGACCACCGCCGCGGAGATCGGGGAGGCGGTGATGGCCATCTGCGACGAGACGACAGCGATGGACAGCGGACGCGACGGACGAATCCTGTTCTCCTTGGCGACTTCTGCGATCACCGGGAGCGTCGAGAAGGCCGTGTGACCGGTGCCCGCCATGAGCGTCATGAAGTAGGTGACGAGCGGCGCGACGAGTGTGACCTGCCGTGGGTTGCGCCGGAGCAGCCGGTCCGCGAGGTTGACGAGGTAGTCCATGCCGCCGGCCACCTGCATCGAGGCGATCGCCGCGATGACCGCCATGATGATGGCGATGACGTCGAAGGGGATGGCCTCCTGCGAGACCGGCACCCCGAGGAGTCCGAGGGCGAGCACGCCGAGGCCTCCGGCGAAGCCGATGGCGATGGACCCGAGCCGGGCGCCGAGGAAGATCGCGCCGAGGACGATGGCGAGGTGGAGCCAGATCATCGCACGGCCTCCTCATCGGACGCGGTGGCCGGTGCAGCGACAAGGGCGGCCGCCGGAGCCGGGAGCCCCCGGGACCCCTCCTCGTAGAACGTCCCCTGATAGGTCGGACGTCGCAGGTTCTCGAGGGAGAGCACTTCGTCGAGCCGTTCGGGCGTCAGCAGACCCAGCTCGAGCACGACGTCGCGGACGGACTCGCCCGTCTCGGCGCACCGCTTGCCGATGCGGTCGCCGTCGTGGTGGCCGAGGACGTCGTTGAGGTAGGTGACGATGCCGATGGAGTTGAGGACGAACCCGAGGCAGACCTCCGGGTTCGCCGTGATCCCCTCCACGCAGCGAGTCCTGAGGGTGCGGCAGGCGTTGGTCATCAGGTCGACCGACTCGAAGATCGACTGGGCGAGCCCGGGCTCCATGACGTTGAGCTGCAGCTGGCCGGCCTCGGCCGCCATGGTGACGGCGACGTCGTTGCCGATGACGGTGAAGCACACCTGGTTGACGACCTCCGGGATGACCGGGTTGACCTTGGCCGGCATGATCGACGAGCCGGCCTGCAGCTCAGGCAGGTTGATCTCGTGCAGGCCGGCGCGCGGACCGGACGAGAGCAGGCGCAGGTCGTTGCAGATCTTCGACAGCTTGACGGCGACGCGCTTGACCGCCGCGTGGAGGTGCACGTAGGCGCCGTTGTCGGACGTGGCCTCGATGAGGTCGTCCGCGGGGACGACGGGCAGCCCGGTGACCTCCGCGAGGTGACGGACCGCAACCGCTGCGTACCCCTCAGGCGTGTTGACGCCGGTGCCGATCGCCGTCGCCCCGAGGTTCACCTCGAGGAGGAACGACGAGCTGAACGCCAGGCTCCGCAGCTCCTCGCGCAGGTTGACCGCGAAACCGTGGAACTCCTGGCCCAACGTCATCGGGACGGCGTCCTGCAGCTGGGTGCGACCCATCTTGAGGATGTCCGCGAACTCGAGGGCCTTGGCGTCGAAGGCGTCCGCGAGCTCGGCGACCGCGTCCGAGAGCCGCCTGGTGGCCTCGTGGGCGGCGAGGCGGAACCCGGTCGGGTAGGCGTCGTTGGTCGACTGGCTCTTGTTGACGTGGTCGTTGGGGTGGATGAGGTCGTAGCGGCCCTTCTCGAACCCGGCGTGCTCGAGCGCCAGGTTGGCGATGACCTCGTTGGTGTTCATGTTGACCGAGGTCCCCGCGCCGCCCTGGAAGACGTCGAGGGGGAACTGGTCGAGGCACCGTCCCTCGAGCACCTCGTCGCAGGCGTGCACGATCGCGTCGGCGACGTCAGCAGGGAGGGTCTGCAGCTCCTTGTTCGCCAGGGCGGACGCCTTCTTCACGAACGCCATGCCGCGCACCATGTCGGGGAAGTCCCGGATGGTCAGGTGGCTGATCCTGAAGTTCTCCATGGCGCGCTGGGTGTGGATCCCGTAGTACGCCTCGGCCGGCACTTCTCTCGTTCCGAGGAGGTCTTCCTCGAGTCGGGTGGCCACTGTCGTGCTCCTTCGTGTGGTGTTGGACAGTCCGCGGGGGCCCGTTCGTGGCGGTCCGTCCCGCCCTTCGATCCTTGCGGGGAAGCCAGAAGTACTACAACTCGTAGTAGTGCTCCGCAGGTGTCTGATCGGTCACAGTAGCCGGACACGTGACTGGACAGACAGTCGGACAAGATGTCCAGCCGTCAAACGGTGAGGAGCCGTTCCCTGAAGAAGTCGACGACCCTCACCACGGCCACTGGATGCTTGTGGTCGGTCAAGGTCGAGTGGCCCCGGCCCGCGAGCTCGACGGAGATGAACCCGTCGCCGAGCTCGCGTCGTAGCGTCTCGAACCTCGTGCCGGTGACCCAGTCGTCGTGGTAGCGAACCCCGAGCACGGGACAGCCGGCAGCGACTCGCGCCCGCACCGTGGCGAGGTCCTCGGGCGACAGGTTGAGGTCAGCGGCGCGCCGCTCTCCCAAGGGGAGCGGCGTGGCGGGCTGTGCGACCACCGGTGCGACGACGACGGGGTCAACCATCATCGCGAGCGCGAAGCCGCCCGTGACGCACATGCCGATGGCGCCGACGCCGGATCCGCCCACGGAGGCATGGAGCTCGCGCGCGAGGCTGCGCAGCCACTCCGCCAGGGGGGCCGTCACCCCGGTGGCGAACATCGTGAACTCGCGGGTCACGCAGAGCCGTGGCACGACCCGGGCGGCCTCCCACGTGCGGGGTGGTGCGTGGGCGGAGCCGAAGAGGTGCGGCAGGACGACAGTGAAACCGGACTGGACGAGCTCGTCGCCGAACTCGATGACCTCCGGCGTCAGGCCGGGGCTCTCGTGGATGACGACGACACCCGGCCCACTCCCCCGCCGGTACGTGTCGTACGCGAACCCGGCCGCCTCGTGGCGGCCGCGCGTCCAGTCGGCGAGCAGGGACATGCTCCGAAAGTACAGTGAGCGCCATGTCGCGCCACCGCCTGCCGTATGCCGCTGGGCTCGGTCCCAGCGAACGTGACCCGCTGCCGGTGGCGGGGCCACCGGAGCGGCGCGTGCTGCGCCGGGAGACGGTGCTGCTCCTCGGGGTCAGCCTCGGGGCCTCGGCGATCTGGGCGGTCCTGTCCATCATCGACAAGCTGACCAGACAGACTCCGCTGCGGCAGCAGACCACGGCGATGAACCAGTCCGTCACCCCGGACCGGCCCTGGCTCGATCTCGCCTACCAGCTCACCGGGGCGGCCCTGCAGGTCGTCCCCGTCGTGCTCGCCCTCTTCCTGCTCGCCCACGTGCACCGGCCGTCGCCGGCGGTGGGGCCGGCCCGCTTCATCGGGTTCGACCGGACGGAGCCGTTCCGCGACCTGGCTCGAGGCGCCGGCCTCGCAGCGCTCATCGGCGTGCCGGGACTCGGCTTCTACGTCCTGGCCACGGCGGTCGGCATCAACACCAACGTCTCGGCTGCGAACCTCACCGACGTCTGGTGGTCGGCGCCCGTCCTCACGCTGGCCGCCATCGCTAATGCGTTGATCGAGGAGGTCGTCATGGTCGGCTACCTCTTCACCCGCTGGCGACAGATCAGCTGGTCGTGGCCGGTCGTCATCGGCACCTCCGCCCTGATCCGCGGGACCTACCACCTGTACCAAGGGTTCGGCGGCTTCCTCGGCAACGTCGTCATGGGACTCGTGCTCGGCTACGTCTACGCCCGGACGCGACGGGTCATGCCGCTCGTCATCTGCCATGCCCTGCTCGACATCGTCGCCTTCGTCGGCTACTCGGTCCTCAAGGCCCGCGGCATCAGCCTCTGACCCGGGCGCACGAGCTGCCCACTCGACGGGAAGCGCGCCCGGCTGGAAGGGCGCGGCGTGCGGGAGCGAGCTCAGCGGCATACGACATCGGCGAGGAACGGACGACTGCATACGATGGCGCCCATGAACTCCGCCCTGGCAGTGCGCTCCCGGCTGCTCGGGGCTCCGGGTGAGGACTTCCGCCGAGTCCCGCGCGGACGGCGTCTCAGGGGGCTGCTCACCCTCGGTTGGCTGGGGCCGCTCTTCTTCACGATCGTCGGCGGGGTCATGCGGTTCTGGCACGTCGGGGCTCCGCACCAGCTGATCTTCGACGAGACGTACTACGTCAAGCAGGGCTGGTCCCTGGTCCTGTTCGGCTACGAGATGAAGGTCGACCCCGTCCTCGAGCAGGCCAAGCAGGTCGACCAGCACTTCACCGCCAACGATCCGTTCGTGTGGGGCACCGAGGGCGACTTCGTCGTCCATCCCCCAGTCGGCAAGTGGCTCATCGGCCTCGGGGAGATCCCGTTCGGCATCCTCAACTCCTTCGGCTGGCGTTTCGCCGTCGCCCTTGCCGGGACACTGTCCATCCTCATGCTCGGCCTGATCGCGCGCCGGCTCTTCCGGTCCGACCTGCTCGGGACGGCCGCAGCGGCCCTGCTCGCCTTCGAGGGGCACCACTTCGTCCACTCGCGCACCGGCCTGCTCGACATCTTCGTCATGTTCTTCGGCCTCGCGGCGTTCGGCGCACTGCTCGTCGACCGGGACAAGGCGCGCGAGGTGCTGGCCGCCAGGGTCGCCGGCCGGGCCAGCGCGTCGCTGACCTACCTCGGGCCCTGGCTCGGCTGGCGGCCGTGGCGCTGGCTCGCCGGCGTCATGCTGGGGCTCGCGGCCGGGGTGAAGTGGTCCGGGCTCTACTTCATCGTCTTCTTCGGACTGCTCACCGTCCTGTGGGACATGGGGGCCCGCCGGGCCGCCGGAGTCCGGGGGTGGTACGTCGCCTGGGTCGTCAAGGACGGCTTCTACGCGGCGGTGCAGATCGTCGGCGGGGCGTTCGTCACGTACGTCGCGAGCTGGTCCGGGTGGATCCTCACCCGTGGCGGCTCGTTCCGCGACTGGGCCGAGACCCGGCCCTCCGGTGGGGTCGGTGGCCTGCTGCCCGACTGGTGGCGGTCACTGTGGGCCTACCACCAGCAGATGTTCGAGTCGAGCGCATCGATCAACTCCCCGCACCCGTACCAGACCAGCCCGTGGTCGTGGCTCGTGCAGGGTCGACCCACGTCGTTCTTCTACGAGGGGCCGGTCAAGGGCACCGACGGCTGCGTTGTCGACCAGTGCAGCAAGGCGATCACCTCGATCGGCACCGTCTCCGTCTGGTGGGGCGGCACCATCGCCATCTTCGTGCTGCTCTTCATGTGGGCGCTGCGCCGGGACTGGCGGGCGGGGGCGATCCTGTCGGGTATCGCGGCCGGCTACCTGCCGTGGTTCCTCCTGGCCGACCGGACGATCTACTCCTTCTACGAGGTGGCGTTCGTTCCCTGGGTCGTGCTGGCCTGCGTCTACACGCTGGGACTGCTCATCGGGGCGGGGGACGCCTCCCTCACCCGGCGCCGGGTCGGGCTCGTCGTTCTGGGATCGTTCGTGCTCTTGACGATCGGGCTGTTCGCCTTCTTCCACCCGATCTACGTCGCCGACGTGATCCCCCAGTCGGAGTGGTCGCAGCGGATGTGGTTCCCGAGCTGGGTCTGAGCCCCTCGTGCTCGGGTGGCGGTTTCATGTCGCGGCGCCCGTGGTGTTACAGTTCCTGTCGCATCAAGGGGCTGTGGCGCAGTTGGTAGCGCGTCTCGTTCGCAATGAGAAGGTCAGGGGTTCGAATCCCCTCAGCTCCACCACGCGCAGCAGGGCCGGGCCTTTCGCCCGGCCCTGCTGCATTGTCTGGGTGCTTGCTGATCCCCTTTGTCAGTGCCGTGACAGCGACGGCCAGCGGAGGGCGGTCTCCAGGCGATAGCGCTCGTCTGGGTCGTCCAGCGCGTCTCCGAAGACGGCCCGCAGCTGACGCAGGCGATATCGGATGGTCTGGGGATGGGCGTGCAGCGCCTCGGCCGTGGCCATGATGCGTCCTTGGTGTCGAAGCCAGGTCAGGAGCGTCGCCTCTAGCGTGCGGCGGTGCCCGGGTGACACCGCCTGCAGCGGCCGGAGGGCGTCGTCGGCAAAGCGCTCCGCCAGTCCCTCCTCCCAGCCGAGGATGAGGGTGAGGAGCTGGTCCGCGCAGATGACGAGCTCGGGCGCATCGAAGGCGCCGCCGTCCAGCAGGCGTAGAGCGCGGACGGCTTGGCGATACGACTCGCGCGCCCGAGGCAACGGGACGGTGGAGCCGAGCGCGGCCCGTCGGCCCGTGACCACCCGCCGCAGGTGGGACAGTCGGCCGGACGCGTCGGCGTCCGGGACGACCACGACGGCGGTGTCCTCGATCACGGCGCCGATGGTGTCCGCGCCGATCGTCCGCGCCAGCTGATCGGCGTCGGCGCCCTCCACGACGAGCACCCCGACCCGGTCCGGCAGCTGCCAGCGGGCCGCTTCGGCCGCCTTGCGCTGGGCGCTCTCTTCGACGCGCGCCGACTGGATGAGCGCCGAGACCAGTCTGCGCCGGCTCATCCCGAAGTCGATCGAGGTCCGCTCCTGCTCCTCGAGATAGCCTTCCGCGGCGGCTGCGGAGAGCTGGTCGAGGAAGGAGAGCAGTGCGCCGGCGAGCACATGGAGGTGCTCGGCCTCGACCTCCTTGGCATCGGCGAGCTCGACGACCACCGCCCAGATCGCCTGGGTCCCGGCACCGATCGTCGAGCGGAGCGCGTCGATGAAGCGGCCGTCGCGGAACTCCTCGCGTCCGAGCTGGCGGAACACGTGACGCGCTCGGTCGAGGTCGTGCTTCGGGTCGGCGACGAGAGCCAGGAACTCGTCGACCGCCGCGCGCACGCCGGTCTGGATGCCCCGGCCGGCGGCGCCTTCCAGCGGGCGGTCCTGGCCCTCGGACGACGCACGCGCTGCGTCCAGCACGCGCTCGAACAGCAGGTCCTGCGCCGCACCCAGCCGCTGGGCGACGGTTGGCGGCACCGGGCCGGGGACACCGGCCGGCTCGAGATCAGGCACGGGCACGTCCTACCGTCCTTGGCTACGACGAGGGGGTCCGCGCCATTTTGTCACGCAGATGACAAACCTGGGCCCGAAGATTGTCGCCCTGCGCGCTGGCTTTGGCCATACCGGCTAGGCGACGGTGGCTACCGTCTCACCTAGCCTTGGAGGAAATGTGAACGACTCCGCCCTCATCGCCGTCGGGCTCCCGGTCGCGTTGGCCATCATCATGTTCGGGCTGGGTCTGTCCCTCGTCCCCGACGACTTCCGGCGGGTGGCGCGCAGAGCCCGAGGGCCGGTGTCGTGGCGCTCGTCCTGCAGATCGTCGTCCTGCCCCTCGTGGCGTTCGGACTCGTGCAGGCCTTCCGGGTCGATCCCCTGATCGCCGTCGGCGTGATGCTGCTGGCTGCCTCACCGGGTGGCACGACCGCGAACCTCTTCAGCCACCTCTTCCGGGGCGACGTGGCGCTCAACGTCACGCTCACCGCGATAAACTCCGTGCTGGCGGCGCTGACGATCCCCCTCATCACCAACCTGGCGATCGGCTTCTTCGACGCGGGCGGCACCCTCGGGCTGCAGTTCGGCAAGGTGATGCAGGTGGTCGCGATCGTCCTCGTGCCCGTCGCTGTCGGGATGGTGGTCCGGCAGCGCTCGGCGTCCTTCGCGTTGCGGGCTGACCGGCCGGTGCGAGCCTTCTCCATCGTCGTGCTGGCAGCGGTCTCGCTCGGGGCGATCATCGGGGAGCGGGAGAGCCTCGGTGGTTACCTGCGCGAGGTGGGCCTGGTCGTGACGATCTTCTGCCTAGCGAGCCTGACCCTGGGCTATGCCGGGGCCCGGCTGTGCCGGCTGAGTCGCGAGCAGGGCATCGCCAGCGCGATGGAGGTGGGCATCCACAACACGACCGTGGCGCTCACCATCGCCCTCAGCGTCCTCAACAGCACCGCGGTCGCCATCCCCAGTGCCGTCTACAGCATCGTGATGTACTTCCTCGCCACGGCCTTCGGCTTCGCCATCACCCGGATCGGGTCTGCCGCCCGGCAGGAGGCAGCCGAGCGCGTCCCTGCCTGAGGCGCGGCCGACGTCGCACGCTCCGCCCGGCGGGGCGGTCACGTCGACCCGCCGGCTAGGGCATCCGCGGGCTGATCATCGTCATGCCGCTCGCGGTCCACGTATCCATCGTCGGGAGCAGCCGCGCCGCCTCCTGCAGTCCCACGACCCGCTCGACGAGGGCCTGGGGCTGCAGCTCACCGGACGCGATCAGAGCCATCATCGCCGGGTAGTCCACGGCGGCCATCCCGTGCGAGCCGAGCAGGTCGAGCTCCCAGGCGATGACCCGCGACATCGGCACGCGCGGATGCCCACCGACCGGGGGCAGCAGGCCGACCTGGACGTGACGGCCGCGACGGCGCAGCGACCAGATCGCCTGGGCGCACGTCTGCTCGCTCCCCACCGCGTCGACGGCGACGTGGCTGCCGCCCGCGGTCACCGCGTGAACCGCCGCGGCGACATCGGTCCCATCCGGCCCGTCGGCCCCGTCAGCGACGAGCGTCACGTCGGCACCGAGCAGCGTCGCCTTGGCCAGCGAACTCTCGTTCCTGTCCACCGCGACGACGTCGGCTCCCAACGCCTTGGCGATCATCACCGCGGAGAGGCCGAGGCCGCCTGCTCCGATGACGGTCACCCACTCGCCCCGCTGGACGGCTGCGCGCCCGGTCAACGCTCGCCACGCCGTCGCGAATCGGCACCCGAGTGCCGCCGCCGCCTCGAAGGACACCTCGTCCGGCACCGCGACGAGGTTGGTGTCGGCGGCGTGCAGCGCGACGTGCTCCGCGAACGACCCCCAGTGGGTGAACCCGGGCTGCTCCTGCGCGGGACACACCTGCGCCGCTCCGGAGAGGCACCACTCGCACCTGCCGCAGCCCTCGACGAACGGCACGGTCACCCGGTCCCCCACGGCCCACTGCTGGACGCCGTCACCCACGGCGGCCACGACGCCGGCCAGCTCGTGACCGGGGACGTGGGGCAGCGTGATGTCGTCGTGGCCCACCCAGGCGTGCCAGTCGCTGCGGCAGAGGCCGGTCGCGTGGACCCGGACGACGACACCCCCTGCGGGCGGCTCCGGCTCCGGCACGTCTCGGACCTCGGGCGTCGCGCCGATCGCGTCGAAGATCACCGCACGCACAACCTGCTCCTCTCACGGGGGACGAGAGAGACGATACGCAGGGCCCTGTCGGTCAGCTGAGCACGGCCAGCCGCTCCAGAGCCGGACGGGTGTGCCTCGCCAGGCGCTCCCGCGCGTCGTCGAGCGCCGGCGAGGAGGGGTGCCCCGGGGGGATCCGCGCCGGGTTGAGGGCCACCTGGTCGGCCCACCGCCTGATGTCCGGCTCGGCGGAGAAGGTCATCGAGCTCCTCGTCCCGAGGACCACGGACCTGGCCCACCCCGCCAAGGAGTCGCCGTACGGCGAGGGGGCGCAGATCCGGTTCTTCTCAGCATCGTCCTGACGGGTTGCCTCGACGTAGCCGACCAGCGCCGCGCCGAAGCACGGGAATCCGTTGCGGATCGGCTGCAGGGTGATCGCCTCGGTGCCCCAGACCGGGATGAGCGGCGGATACTTCAGGCCGTCCGCTGCGCAGTGCACGACCAGCGCGTCGTCGGCGACCGCGAGAGATCCGTCGCCGAAGCTGAGCCTTCCCCGGCTGACGGCCAGGAGGTGCCCCCGTCGCACGACGTTCTCGACGGTGCGCAGCTGCTCCAGCTCCCAGACCGCCAGCGTCGGTGTCTTCGCCATGGTGGGTGCGACCCCGCGGTCGATGCGCAGCATGACCCCGGCGTCCTCGAGGCGGAGGAAGAGGTCGTCGAGCGACTCCGCCACCGTCGCCAGCTCCATGATGTCGGCGGCCATTCCGAGAAAGACCTCTGGATCAGGTTGGACCACGGCCCGACTGAGCATCCACGGGTCGCGCGGTCGCACCCAGCACACCGTGTCCGGGTCGACCCCGCGTGCCAGCAGCCAGATGCAGGCGTCGGTGGCGGTCTTGCCCGACCCGACGATCACGTACTGGCTCGGCGCCTCCTCCAGCCGCGCCAACGCGTTGACCGGCACGACGCGCGCATCGTCGGCGACGTCGAAGGGAGGCGCCTGCTCGGCCGGGATGCCGGGCGCCAGGTAGCGAGCGTCGACCACCCGGCACCGCTCCGGCACCTCGGTCCTCAGACCGGACACGCGCGACACGACCGACCCGCCGAGGTACTCACAGTTGGGGAGGAACTCGACCTTCCCCGACTCCACCAGGCCGTCCATCACCCGGGCGTAGTACGAGCAGATCTCGGCCTGCGAGGCCCGCTCCTGCAGTCCCTCCTCGGGCCCACGCCGCTGCACCTGCCCGCCGCCGAGCAGCGTCGACGCCACCCCGTAGAACGCCGACGCCTGGTGGAGCCGGACGAAGGGATAGGCCTCGAGCCAGTGCCCGCCGACGCCGTGGCGACGGTCGACGAGGGCCACACGCACGTCCGCGTGCGTGGTCAGGGCATCGGCGAACGCCATCCCCATCGCGCCGGCTCCCACCACGAGGTAATCGGCCTCGACTGTGCGGGTCATCCCTTCACGGTGACACTGCTCGAGCGGCGGCGTCCACGGATTGCCTCCAGCCGGTGGCACCGACCAGCCGACGGGCTAGCCTCGACGGCATGAGTCAGGCGTTCGTCGGGGTCTCCGGGTGGCGCTACCCGCGCTGGCGCGGCGACTTCTACCCGAAGGGGCTGCGCCAGAAGGACGAGCTCGCCTACGCCGCCGACCGGATGAGCTCGGTGGAGATCAACGGCTCGTTCTACTCGCTCCAGCGCCCGTCCTCCTACGCTGCCTGGCGCGACGCCACCCCCGAGGACTTCGTCTTCGCGGTGAAGGGGGGCCGCTTCATCACCCACCTCAAGCAGCTCAACGACGTCGAGACACCGCTCGCCAACTTCTTCGCGTCGGGTGTGCTCGCGCTCGGCAGCAAGCTCGGCCCCGTGCTCTGGCAGCTCCCCGCCCGTATGCCGCTGAGCCCGGACCGCCTCGAGCGCTTCTTCGCGCTCCTCCCGCGCTCCCACGCCGAGGCCGCCCGGCTCGCGGCCACGCACGACGACAAGCTGCCCGAGGACCGCGTGCTCACGGAGGCGGCCGTCGACCTGCCGATCCGGCACGCTCTGGAGCCGCGGCACGAAAGCTTCGACACCCCGGCGGCTCGCGCCCTGCTCGCCGAGCACGACATCTGCACCGTCATCGCCGACAGCGCAGGCCGCTGGCCGCAGATGCACGACGCGACGAGCGACTTCCGCTACGTGCGGCTGCACGGAGAGACCGAGCTCTACGCGAGCGGCTACACCGACGAGTCCCTCGACCGCTGGGCAGACCAGGTCCGCCGCTGGCTCTCGGACGGGCTGGACACCCACGTCTACTTCGACAACGACGCCAAGGGCCACGCACCGCACGACGCCGTGGCCCTCCTCGCCCGCCTCGCCTGACCGACCCGCCACGAAACCAACGGCGCCTGACGGCGCGAGCGAGCCCAGCGGCATACCGTGTCCTCGTGACCGACAACGCCACCTCGCCCCGCCCCGCCGACCCGGCCCGCGCCTCGGCGGTCCCGCCCGCAGTGCGCGCGGCGAGCGAGTGGTCGCTGCGACTGCTCGTCATCGGCGTCGGCCTCTACATCGCCTCGCTGATCCTGCGCGAGTTCTCGCAGATCGTCGTCCCCCTGCTCGTCGCCGTTCTGCTCGCCGCCATGCTCGTGCCGATCACCCGCCGGCTCGCAATGGTCATGCCGGTCGGCGCCGCGGCGGGCATCACGCTCGTCGGGGTGGTCCTGCTCGTCAGCGCGCTCTTCACCCTCGTCGGCCGACAGTTCAGCAGCGGCCTGTCGGAGCTGACGACCCAGCTGGCGGCGGGCATCGACCAGATCCGCGAATGGGTGCGGACGACGTTCAGCATCACCGACTCGGAGTTCGACGCCTACTTCGAGAACCTCACCGACAGCGTCAGCAACTCCGGCAACCTCGGCCAGACCGCTGCAGACGTGGGGCTCACGGCGACGCACTTCATCGCCGGCATCTTCATCACGCTCTTCGCGCTCTTCTTCTTCCTCTACGACGGCCCGCGGATCTGGAGCTGGCTCGTGCGCCTCTTCCCCCGGGTGGCGCGCCCACGCATCACCTCCTCCGGCGAGATCGCCTGGGACCAGCTGTCCTCGTTCGTCCGAGCGACGATCATCGTGGCCCTCGTCGACGCGGTGGGGATCGGTGTCGGTGCCGCCATCCTCGACGTGCCGTTCGCGTTCGCGATCGGCGTGCTGGTCTTCCTCTTCGCGTTCATCCCGATCGTCGGCGCGCTGCTCTCCGGGGCCGTCGCGGTCATCCTGGCCCTCGTGGCCCAGGGCTTCGGCGTGGCGCTGATCATGCTCGCGGTCGTCATCGGGGTGCAGCAGCTCGAGTCGCACGTCCTCCAGCCGATCCTGCTCGGCCGGGCCGTGAGCGTCCACCCGCTGGCGGTCATCCTCGCCATCGCGGCCGGCTCGCAGATCGCCGGCATCGTCGGCGCCCTGGCGGCGGTGCCGTTCGCCGCCGTCCTCAACGCGGTCGGCAAGCACCTGCTCATGAAGGAGTCCGAGTCCGAGCTCGAAGCCGAGCTGGAGGAGTCGGCGGACGAAGGCTCCGCCCCCGCCAAGCCGTAGCCGCGGCCTACTGGCTGACGGCGCGACGCGCGAACAGCGCCCGGTCGTCGAGCTCGTCGGCCTCGTCGGCGAACTCCGGCGTGTCGAAGACGTCGGCCGGCACGCCGTCGGCCGTGTAGCGCGGCTCGGCCTTGGCCTTCATCGCATACGTCGGCGTCGGCACGGGGACCGGGCTCCACGTGCCGGGAGCGGGGGGCTCGGTCGCCGCCGGCGCGGGCTCGCTCGCCTGGAGGTCGAAGACCACGTCGTATGCCGCTGGGCTCGCGTGCGCTGCCACCGTCCCTCGCGACGCGGCGGGCGACGCGGAGTCCTCCGTGAAGGCAGTGACCGTGGCGGTGGCGACGGCCGTGGCCGCGGTGGCGGCGGTCGTGCGCACGGCGACCGCCTGGTGCGGGCCGTCGGTCGGCTCCGCCGCGTAGCGCTGCGGCTGCCGGATCACCTGGGTGACATCACTCGACAGGAGCGGCTCCGGCGTGACCAGGCGTCGGCGGCGCGGGCCGACACGCACGGGGCGGGCCCGCTCGGCGTGCTCGACCCGGGCCTCGGAGCGGAGCCAGACGACGACCGCGACGAGGGTCAGGACCGCGAAGGGAACCGGCACCCAGTTGAGCGGGCCGAGGACGGCCAAGGTCACCGAGACGGGGACCCAGAGCAGCGAGGTGAGGAGGACGGCGGCACGCACTCGGCGCTGGGAACGGCTGGCCGGGGGTGCTGCGCTCATGGGGTCCACCTCATGGTCGGTGCGGGGTCGGTCGGCGCTCGCTCGGTCGGTGCTCGCTCGGTCGATGCGGGCTCCCTGGGCGACGGCGACCTCGCGCTCCCGGGGCTGCGGCGGTAGGGCCTCGGCCTCCGACGTGCGTCGGGCGACGAGGGGTGAGCGACGCCGGGTCGCCGCCGCGGGCACGGCTCGCTTGACGTCGACCGTCGTGCGCACCACCCGCGCCGGGGTCACGGAGTAGGACCGCGGTCGCGGCTCCGACAGATCGGTGCTCGGCAGGACGGACCGCTTCTCCAGGACTCGCATCGCCTCGGTGAAGCCGTCGACCGACCGGGCGGCAGCGGCGTTCTCGCGGCGCCGGGACCAGTGCTGGAGCAGGTAGGCAGCCCAGATCGCCACGATGACGACGAAGATCAGACTGCTCGCGGGCACGAACCCCACGGTAGGTGGCGGGATGATCAACCTCATGCACATTCGAAGCGTGTCGCGCAAGTGGCGGAAGTTACAAGTGTGACAAACGTGAGACCAGGCCCTCGGTGCCGATCTCCTCGGCGGTGACGGCAAAGCTGAGGTGGTCGCGCCACGCACCGTCGATGTGCAGGTAGCGCTCCCGCACGCCCTCCTCGCGGAGCCCGAGGCGGCGAACGAGGGCCAGCGACCGGTGGTTGTCGAGGCGGATGTTGACCTCGACCCGGTGCAGACCTGCCGGGCCGAGGGCGTGGTCGATTGCGAGCGTCAGGGCCCGGGTGGCGATGCCCTGCCCGGACTCGGACTCCGCCAGCCAGTACCCGGCCGCCGCCGACTGCTGGGCGGCCCGCACCATGCCGAAGAGGTGGACCTGGCCGACGATCCGTCCGTCCACCTCGATGCACCACGGCATGGCCCGGTCGGACTCGGCCTCGTGGTCGAGGTCCGCGACGAACTGGCGGTAGGACACGGGCAGCCTGGTCGTCGCGCCCGGGGGGAGGGTCGGCTCCCACGGCCGGACGTGGTCGGCGTTCTCGCGGCGCAGATGGTGCCACTCGTCCTCGTCCTCCAGCCGCAGCGGCCGCAGGACCACCTCCGGCTCAGCCGACCCGTCCCGCAGGACCACCGGCCACGGGGCGAGCCGCGGCCCGCGACGCCAAGGTGCTCTCACTGGTGGCTCCGTCCCGTCGTCCTGTGCGCTGCAGGGCGCCGGGCCTCAGTGGTCCCCGCCGGGAAGCTGCTGGAGGACGTGCCCGATGACCGGCTCGAGCACGTCGAGGCCGTCACTGACACCTCCCCGGGAGCCTGGCAGGTTGACGACGAGGCAGCCACCGGCGATCCCGACGAGGCCCCGCGACAACATGGCCATCGGCACGCCCTTGGCGACCCCGGCGGCCCGCATCCCCTCGGCGAGGCCCGGCACGAGCCGGTCGAGCAGCGGCATCGTCTGCTCCGGCGTGACGTCCGTCGGGGTCAGGCCGGTGCCCCCCGTCGTGATGACGAGGTCCGGCTCCGAGGCGAGCACGTCCCGCAGGGCCAGCCCGAACTCGTCCCCGTCGGGGACGATGATGGGGTTGCCCGCGGTGAAGCCCCAGGACCGCACGCGCTCGACGATGACCGGCCCGGACCGGTCCGGGTAGACCCCCGCCGCGGCGCGGCTCGAGGACGTGATCACGACGGCACGCCTGCCCGCCCCCACCGGCTCGTCCGCCACGACCTCACTCATGCCAGTCACCCGATCTTCCTCCTGACTTCGCTGTGACCCGGACGTCGGTGATCCGCCCGTGCTTGTCGACCGCCTTGACCATGTCGATGAGGGCGAGGGCGGCCACGCTGACGGCCGTGAGCGCCTCCATCTCGATGCCCGTCCGATCCGCCGTGCGGACCGTCACGGCGATGTCGACACCGTCGTCGGCGACGGTGAGGTCGACCTCGACCCCGTGGACGGCGACCGGGTGGGCGAGCGGGATGAGCTCCGGCGTCCGCTTGACCGCCTGGATCCCGGCGATGCGCGCGACCGCGAGGGCGTCCCCCTTCGGCACGACACCGTCTCGGAGCGCGGAGACGGCCTCGTCGCTGAGCAGGACCCGCCCCCTGGCCGTGGCCTCGCGGGCCGTGACGGCCTTCGCGGACACGTCGACCATGTGTGCCGTGCCGTCCGCTCGCACGTGGGTCAGCCCGCGGGGCCCGGGGGACGCATCGCGCCGTGGGGTGCCGTCGGGAGGGGTCTCATCAGCCACCGGGTCATCATGTCACCGCCCCCTCGAGTGGCCCCGCCGTCCCCAGCACCCGGCCCCACCCTGCCCCTCGAGTGGCCCCGCCGTCCCCAGCACCCGGCCCCACCCTGCCCCTCGAGTGGCCCCGCCGTCCCCAGCACCCAGACCGATCGAGCGAACGGGAGGCACAGAAGGGCGGCGCCGAGCGGAACGGGCCCAGCGGCATACGGCGTCGTCGGAGCCGGACCCGGGCGTCAGTCGTCGAGGAGAATGACGTCGACCCGTTCACCGGCCACGAGGTCGGCGGTGTCCTCGGGCACGATGAACAGCGCGTTGGCCCGCGACAGGTCGGCGACGAAGTGTGAGCCCTGCCCCGCGACGGGGGTGCACATGAGGGCGCCCTCGGAGTTGCGCGTGACGACGGCCCGGCCGAACTGCCGCCGCCCCAGGTACGAGCGCAGGCCGGCCGTCAGCGTCGCCGTGCGGACCCGGCGCTTCTCCGGGCTGAGGCGCATCAGCCGTCGCAGCGCCGGGCGGACGAACACCTCGAAGGAGACGAACGACGAGACCGGGTTGCCGGGGAGCGCGAAGATCGGCACCCGGCGCCCGTCCGGGGCCGCGAGGTAACCGAACCCCTGCGGCTTGCCCGGCTGCATCGCCACCTTGACGAAGTCCACGCCCTGACCCGCCAGGGCGCTCTTGACGACGTCGTAGGCACCCATGGAGACCCCGCCGCTCGTGATGACGACGTCCGCCTCGGCGACGACGGCGTCGAGCGCGGCGAGCAGCTCGGCATCGGTGTCGCCGACGACGCCGCGGACCTCCGCGGATGCCCCCGCCGAGACGGCCTCGGCCCAGAGCATCGACGAGTTGGAGTCGTGGATCTGGCCGGGCTGCAACGCCTTTCCCGGTGGGACGAGCTCGGCGCCGGTCGACAGGATGACGACGTGCGGCCGGCGGTGGACCTCCACCGTCGCGTGGCCGCAGGCGGCGAGCAGGGCGATGGTTCGCGGGTTGACGACGTCACCGGCCGACACGATGACCGAGCCCTCGGAGACGTCCTCGCCGCGGGGGCGGATGTAGCGGCCCGGTGGCACGGAGGCACGGCACAGGACCGACCCGTCGGCGGAACCATCGGTGTCCTCCACCGCGATGACGGCGTCAGCGCCCTCAGGGATCGGGGCACCGGTCATGATCCGGGCAGCCTCGCCGGGGCCGACGACGAAGGAGGGGTCTTCGCCAGCAGCGACCTCGCCGACAAGGCGGAGTGGCACCCCCGAGCCGTCGGCACCGCCGGCGCCACCACCGGCGCCGGCGAGCGAGGCGGCCCGGACGGCGTAGCCGTCCATCGACGAGTTGTCGAAGGGGGGCAGGCTCACCCGGGAGCGGACGTCCCTCGAGACGGCGAGCCCGAGGGCCTCGGTCAGCGGGACGGTCGTGGTCGGCGCCGGTTCGAGTGTCGAGAGGATGGCGCGCAGGTGCTGGTCGACAGTGCGGAAGTCGGCTGCCGGCCGCTGTTCTGTCCGGGGCGGCTCGGCCGGTGCCTCCACCGGACCTTCGAGGACCGCGTTGTCGTGCACCCGTCGCAGGCCGTCGACGAGCACGTCTCCGACGCAGCGGACGTTGCGCCCGAAGACCGGGTCACCGATGACGCGCAGGCTCGTGCACTCGACCATGGAGGGGACGCCGTGCGGGAACCGCTTCTCGAAGCCCTGGACGAGCCGGTAGGCCGAGTCGAGGTCGACGAAGGGCTCGGGCCCCTCACCGACCGCGACGAGGTGGTAGCTCTCGTCGAGGACGAAGTAGTCGGAGCGGACGACGAGCAGGTCGTTGGTCGTCTTGACCGGACGGAAGCGGGTCCGCGGCACGAGGAGCGCCTCCGATCCCTCGAAGACCTCGATCGCGGCCCCCATCGCCGACTCGAGCTGGACGACCTCGGGCGACGCAGGATCGGCAGGGTCGACGGTCTTGCGGTTGACGATGATCGGCAGGCCGAGGAACCCCTCGCGCTCGGCCATCCGCTCACGCAGGACGACGAGGTCGACCCAGATGTTGTTGGCGTTGAAGGTGCTGTGCCGCTTGATGTCGCCGAAGAAGCGCTCCTCGCCCTCGGCGACCATCGCGGTGTCACGCAGGATCAGCCGACCGTCGGACGTGCGCGTCGCGAGGTGGCCGCCCTTGCGGTCACTCTTCGTGCGGGTGCAGACCTCGGCGACGAAGGGCAGCCCGTGCTCGACCATCCACGCGGCCACGTCCGGGTCGCAGGTGGCACCGAGGTTGTCGGAGTTGGAGATGAACGCGTAGCGGATCCCCTTGGCCAACAAACTGTCGAGGACGCCGGAGGTCACGAGGGAGACGTAGACGTCGCCG
Source organism: Intrasporangium sp. DVR (assembly GCF_040365325.1). Lineage (NCBI taxonomy): Bacteria > Bacillati > Actinomycetota > Actinomycetes > Micrococcales > Intrasporangiaceae > Intrasporangium > Intrasporangium sp. DVR. The sequence goes on from NZ_BAABZW010000013.1 coordinate 287,303, forward strand.
TGGCCCGGGGGGCACCACTCGAGCTCGGGGTCCTCGGGCCAGTCGACCGGCCGGAGCGAGTCGGCGAGGAGCTTCGGCTCGGCGCTCTGGATGAAGTCGAGCGGCAACCCGTCGACCGGCAGCGTCGGGTACCTCCCGAGGATCTCGAGGGACTGCTCGGAGGTGCGGAAGGAGTTCATCAGGATCAGGGGCAGCTCGACGTCCCACTGCTCGCGGAGCGAGAGCACCTGCTGGGCGATGATGTCGAGGAAGGTCAGGCCGTCCTTGACCTCGAGGGCCGACTTGGCCCCGCTCATCCCCATGCTCGTGCCGAGCCCGCCGTTGAGCTTGATGACCGCGGTCTGGCGCAGGGCACGTCTGGCGTCCTCGTCGGAGACCCGCACCTCGCCGAGGGCCTGCGGGTCGGCCAGCGGCTCGATCGTGTCCTCGGGGATCGTCCCCTGCGCGCCCTCCTCGAGCTGCCGGTAGTAGTGCTCGAAGACCGTGACGGCCTCGGGCCCCATCCCTCTCGCACGCATCCGCTCGACCGCGAGCGCCAACCCCTCCTGGCTCATGGGCTCACCCTACGATGGACCGCATGCGAGACCGGGACGAGCACCAGGTGCGCCCGCTGTGACCCCTTCGCCCACCCCTCGGCACGGCCCCGGGCCCGCGCGCACGAAGCGTGAGATCCGTCACGAGGCCCGTCGCACGCGGGCCGCCCTCGCGCGGTCCGTGGACCCGGGGGCGGGTTCCGCGATCGCGGAGGCGGTGCTGCGCTTCGTGCCCGACGGCGCCGAGGAGCGGCTGCGCATCGCCGTCTACGAGTCGCTCCCGGACGAGCCGCCCACCGGGCCGCTCATCGCGGCCCTGCTGTCGGCAGGCCATGAGGTCATCGTGCCGATCGTGCTCGACGACTTCTCCCTCGAGTGGACGTATGCCGCTGAGGGCACCGTCGGTGACCGCGCGACGGTCGCGCGCCTCCCGAAGGACGCTCCCCCTTCGGCGGACGGCCGGCCCTGGCTGGGGGCGGACGCGCTCTCGACGTGCGACCTCATCGTCACGCCCGGCCTCACCGTCGACCCGCACGGCACCCGGCTCGGCCAGGGCGGAGGCTGCTACGACCGGGCCCTGCGCCACCGCGACCCCGCGACGCCCGTGATCACCCTGCTCCACGAGGGCGAGCAGACCGAGGCGGCCCTGCCTCGAGAGGCCCACGACTCCCCCGTCGACGGCTTCGTCACGACGAGCGGCCGTGTCGTGCGGACCGCGCCGCCTTCGCGGCCGGCTCAGCCCGCCGGCTGACCGGGCGGCACCAGAGTCAGCTCGGTGTCGGTCGCAGCCGAGACGGCCGCTGCGCTGAACGGCCACGGGAAGGGCTCGTTCGCCGCCCAGGCGTCGATCTGGTCGGCGTAGTGCGGGTTGTAGGCATGGCCCGACTGGCCGGTGGCGTTGACCCAGACGGACCGGTCGAGGTCTGCGAGGTCGACGACCATGCGCATCGAGGGGCCCGCGGTCACCTCGTAGCCCGAGCTCGACGCGTCCCAGCTCGTCGCGTTGACGATGCCGTTGCCGCCGCCCATCTCGATCCCGCCACGGTTGAAGATGTCGCGGATGACCTGGGGCACCGACTCGGTGCCGAGCACCCGGTGTTGGAGGTTGAGCTGGTGGAGCCGGCCCCACCGCCACGTCGCCGGCACCTTGCCGAGCTTGCGGGCCAGGTCGAGCCGGGCGTCGACGAGGGCGCGCTTGAGGATCTCACCGGACCCCTCGGTCACGCCGGGCGTCGTCTTGTCGTCCCACCAGGCGTTCTTCGGGTCCTTGAGGAGCTGCTCGAGCACGATCATCCACCGGCTGCCACCGCTCGCGGCCATGTCCGGGGGGAGCTCGTCGAAGGTGTACTCGAGCAGGTGCTTCCACACCGCGTTGTAGTAGGCGGCCGAGGCCGAGTCGCGGGTCTTGTCCGCCGGCTGGCTGCCGTCCCAGTCGCGCAGCAGGAGCTGGGCCTGGGCGGTGAAGTCGTCGACCTCGACGCCGAGCAGGTGCTCCACGAGGACCGGGGCGAAGGTGTTGCGGTTGTCACCCTGGATCTGGACCATCCGCTCGACGGACACCTTCGCGGAGCCCGCGAGGAGGGTGCGGATCCGCTCGGCGCGGAACCCGTAGTCCCACACCGCGGTGAGGAAGGGTCGCTGGCGCGCGGTCACGGCCTGGTTCGCCGTGACGATGAAACCCTCCTCGGGGTCGAGCACGTGCGGCAGGTCCTCGAAGTCGACGAAGCCCCGCCAGTCCCACTGGCTGTCCCACCCCGGCGCCGGCCAGGACCCGGGGACGGCACCGGGCGTGGCCGAGCGCCGGATCGGGAAGAGCCCGGGAGTCTGGTAGCCGATGTGCCCAGCGGTGTCGGCGTAGATGAGGTTCTGCGCCGGCACGGCGAAGAGCGCGGCCGCCTCCCGGAAGTCCTCCCAGCTGCCCGCGGTGTTGAGCCCGAAGATCGCGTCGGCCGTCCTCGTCGGGCTCAGCGCCGTCCAGGCCAGCGAGACGGCGTAGCGGTTCGACTGGGCCAGGCCGCGCACCGCGGACTGGTCGCCGCTCTCGGCGACGGCAGGCATGGCGTCGGAGAGGATCGGCCCGTGCACGGTGCTTCGCACGAGGATCTCGACGTCCGTCCCGCCGGCGACCTTGATCGTCTCGCGCCGCGTCTCGAGGGGCTCCTGGACGCCGTCACGCAGGTAGGTGTCGCCGTCGACCTGCTCGAGGTAGAAGTCAGTGACATCGGCTCCGAGGTTGGTGAACCCCCAGGCGATCTTCGCGTTGTGGCCGATGACGACGCCGGGGACCCCGGAGAACGAGAAGCCGGAGACCTGGAAGGGGCACTGGGACGAGACGGTCCGGCACTGGAGGTTGACCTGGGTCCAGATGCTCGGGATGCCGAGGGTCAGGTGGGGGTCGTTGGCGAGCAGCGGCCGGCCCGTCGTGGTGCGGTCGCCCGAGACCACCCAGGAGTTCGAGCCGATCCCGTCACCCTGGCCGATGAGGGTGGGGATCGCCGCGAGGGCGGCCGCGGTGGCCTCGAAGGCGGACTGGCCGTGCTTCAGCAGGGCCGTCGGTGTCGCCGTGGCCGCCTGGTCCTCCGAGCCGGCCGCGCTCGGCCCCCAGTCCTGGTCGGAGAGGATCGGCTGGTTGCGGTCGAAGGGATAGGGCGGGTAGAGCAGCTCGATCTGCTTCTGCGACGTGCGCCCGCCGCGGGAGAGCCGGGCCCGGGCGAGCTCGTCGTCGTAGTCCGCCTTGAGGTCCCATGCCATCGCCTTGAGCCAGGCCAGGGAGTCGACCGGGGTCCACGGCTCGACCCGGTATCCGGGGACACTCCAGTCGAGCACCTGGTACTCGAGCGCGAGGTCCGCCGGAGAGTCGGCCTGCTTGATGTAGGCGTTCACACCATCGGCGTAGGCCTGGAGGTACTGGCGGGTCTCGGGGGCGAGCCGCGGGAGCTCCTGCTCGGCGACCCGCCGCCACCCCATCGTGCGAATGACCCGGTCGGTCTCGAGGCCCGCCTCGCCGACGAGCTCCGACAGCCTTCCGGCCGTGATGTGGCGGCGCAGGTCCATCTCGAAGAAGCGGTCCTGCGCGCTGACGTAGCCCTGGGCGCGGAACAGGTCGTTGGCCGTGTCCGCCGCGATCGTGGGCACCCCGCGGGCGTCGCGCGACACGGTGACCCGCCCGGTCAGGCCGTCGACCTCCAGCTGGCCCCCCGTCTCCGGAAAGGGCCGTCGCACCGTCGAGACCGCGAGGATGGTGAGCGCCACGAGCGCGACGACGACCAGGACGACGACCGACAGCGCGATTCTTCGGGCGAGGTGAGCTCGGGGCACGCCAAGAGCCTAGGCCACGCGTCGGAGCGGCGTGGTAGGCGCTGGTGGGCGCGTTCGGACGCGAGCGAGCCCAGCGGCATACGAGTGGTTTGATGGGGGCCACCGCCACCCGGAGGAGCCGCCCGTGGCAGCACTCACGTTCGTCACGTCGTCGGGGATGACCCTCGAGGACCTCACGCGCGTGCTGCTGCTCGGGTCAGCGGTCCTCCTCGTCGCGGTGGCTGCCGTGCGGCTCTCGGCCGCTTCGGGAATGCCCTCGCTGCTCATCTACCTCGGCATCGGTCTGGCCCTCGGCAACGCAGGCGCCGGCATCGACTTCTCCGACGCGTCGACCGCGAGGGTGCTCGGCTACGCCGCCCTCGTGCTCATCCTCGCCGAAGGTGGGCTCTCGACGAAGTGGAGCAACATCCGGGGCTCGGTCGCACCGGCGGCCCTGCTCTCGACGGTCGGCGTCGTCGTGTCCGTCCTCGTCGTCGCCGTCGTCGTGCACACCTTCCTCGACCTGTCCTGGGCGATCTCCCTGCTCCTCGGCGCCGTCCTCGCCTCCACCGACGCCGCCGCCGTCTTCGCCGTACTGCGCAACGTCCCCATCCCCCGCCGGCTGAGCGGCATGCTCGAGGCCGAGGCCGGCTTCAACGACGCCCCCGTCGTGCTCCTCGTCGTGGCCCTGTCCGCCCAGGGGCTGCCCGGCGCCGAGCCGCAGCCCTGGTGGCAGCTGCTGGCGATGGTGCTCCTCGAGCTCGCCGGCGGCGCGGTCGTGGGCGTCGTCGTCGGCTACCTCGGCGGCGCCGCGCTGCGCCGCGTCGCGGGCGGGTCGTCGGCCCTCTTCTCTATCGGCGTCGTCACCCTCACCGTGCTCGCCTACGCCGCCGGCGCCGCCGTGCACGTGTCCGGCTTCCTCGCGACCTACCTGGCGGCCCTCGTCCTCGGCAACATGGGGCTGCCCAACCGCACGTCGTTCCAGAGCTTCGCGACGGCCCTCGGGTGGATCGCCCAGATCGGTCTCTTCGTGCTCCTCGGGCTCCTGGCCGACCCCTACCGGCTCGACGAGCAGCTCGGCAACGCCGTCGTCATCGGCCTCGTCCTGCTCCTGCTCGCGAGGCCACTGTCCGTCGTCGCGTCCACCGTGTGGTTCCGCGTGCCGTGGCGCGACATGGCCTTCCTCTCGTGGGCCGGGCTGCGCGGGGCCGTGCCCGTCGTGCTCGCCACCGTGCCCCTCGTCGCGGGCACCCCCAACACCGGATGGATCTTCGACCTCGTATTCGTCCTCGTCGTCGTCTTCACCATCGTCCAGGCGCCGCCGCTGCCCTGGGTGGCCCGCCGCCTCCGCCTGACCGAGCAGGTCCACTCGGTCGACGTCGCCCTGGAGAGCACGCCCCTCGTCGAGATCGGCGCGGACGTCCTCACCATCAACGTCGGCGAGGAGTCACACCTGCACGGTGTCGCCATCTTCGAACTGCGGCTCCCGAAAGGCGCGATGGTGACCCTCGTGGTTCGAGAAGGTGAGAGCTTCGTCCCCGAGCAGTACACGACGATCCGGCACGGCGACCAGCTGCTCGTCGTCACCCCGTCGAGCGCCCGCAAGGTGACCGAGCAGCGGATCCGCTCCCTCAGCCGCCACGGACGCCTCGCGGGCTGGGCGACGGAGGTCCCCGGTCGCGCCCGTAGACTTGGTGGGCACCCCCGCCGCGAGACCTGAGGTATCCCCGTGCCCACCTACACCTACGCCTGCACCGAGTGCGGTCACTCCTTCGACATTCGGCAGTCGTTCACCGACGACCCGCTCACCGACTGTCCCGAGTGCCCCCACGGCCGGCTCCGCAAGGTGATCCACCCGGTCGGGATCGCCTTCAAGGGCTCCGGCTTCTACAAGACCGACTCGCGGGCAGGTGCTGGGAAGTCCGGTGCCAAGGCCGGGGACTCGAAGGGGGCGCCGTCAGAGGGCTCGACCGGGTCCGGCGGGTCCGGCGGGTCGGGCGGCCCCGGCGGGTCGGGCGGCTCGGAAGGGTCCGGCTCGTCGTCCGAGTCCTCGTCCGGCTCCGCCGCGAGCTCGTCCCCCACCTCGACCTCCGGGTCATCGGGGAGCTCCTCGTCCGCGGCGTCCTCCGGCACGACCTCCACCGCCACCTGACCCCACGCTCGAGCGGGGTTCGATCGATGTGATCGATCGGTCTCTGCGTCGATCGATCACATCGACCCAGCGGGCTGGGGGGACCTCGTCCACATCCCCCGGGAGCCGGCCGCCCCTGTCCCCAGCCGAGCATCGGCGCGCCGCCCCGATGGGGCGCGGCTCTAGGCTTCCGGCATGACCTCACCGACCGTTGTCACGCCGTCAGACATCACCGCCGAGATCGGCGTCATCGGGGGCTCAGGGCTCTACGACTTCCTCGACGACTACGAGACCGTGCAGGTCGACACACCGTTCGGCAGACCCAGTGACCCACTCGTGGTCGGCGAGGTCGAGGGTCGCTCGGTGGCCTTCCTGGCGCGGCACGGGACCGACCACCGCTTCGCGCCGCACCGCATCAACTACCGCGCCAACCTCTGGGCCCTGCGCTCTGTCGGCGTCCGCCAGGTGCTCTCCCCGTGTGCGGTCGGCTCCCTCCGCCCGGAGTACGGGCCCGGCACCATCGTCGTCCCCGACCAGGTGGTCGACCGGACCTGGGGCCGGCCGCAGACCGTCTACGAGGCAGAGGGCGAGGTCGTCCACGTGGGCTTCGCCGACCCCTACTGTCCCAACGGCCGTCAGGTCGCGGTCGACGCGGCCCGCGTGTCTGCGCTCGAGGTCGTCTCCGGGGGCACCCTGGTGGTGGTCAACGGGCCGCGCTTCTCCTCGCGCGCAGAGTCGCTGATGCACCAGCAGCTCGGTTGGGACATCGTCGGGATGACGACCATGCCGGAGGCGGCGATCGCCCGGGAGCTGGCGCTCTGCTTCACGACGATCGCCATGGTCACCGACCTCGACGCCGGGGTGGACGGGGGCGAGTCCGTCACCCACGAGGAGGTGATGCGTGTCTTCGGGCAGAACGTCGAGAGCCTCAAGGGGCTCCTGCGCGACGCCATCGGGCAGCTTCCGGCCCACGAGGACGACGAGTCCGCGACCTGTGCCTGCCGCCGCAGCCTCGATGGGATCGAGCTGCCCTTCACCCTTCCCTGATGGGGTGGCTCCCGTCGCTCCGCCCGCAGCGGCCGGAGCGGCCGTCATCGTCGGGCGCGGGTGCCGGCCTGCGCCGCGCCAGACCCGGTTCGCGTCTCCAGCGATCGCGGCGGGCGCGGGCCCGCCGCTGGCTCGCCGCGGGGCTCGTCGGTCTGGCGGTCGCTGTGGCCCTGCCCATGGTCGGCCCGGCAGGACGCGCTGACGTCGGTGTGCCGACGGTGGTGGCGATCCGACCGGTCGCGGCCGGTGCCCTGATCTCCCCGGCCGATGTCAGCGTCGAGCCCCGCCGTCCGGAGGACCGGCCCGACTCAGCGGCCGCAGACCCGGTCACGGTGGTGGGTCGCCGGGCGGCGGGTCCGATCGAGGTCAAGGGTGTCGTCACGACCGAGCGTCTCGCCGGGGCCGGCCTGCTCGGGGGCCGCTCGGACGATCGGGTGGCCATGACCGTGCCGGTCATGGCGGTCGCCCTGACCGGAGTCGAGCAGGGCAGCCACGTGGACGTCTATGCGACCGGCTCCGGCGAACAGGTGGTGTCCCGGGCCCAGGTGCTGGCCGTCCTCGGCACCGGCGGCCAGGCGTCGCCGGCAGCGGGAGCGGACGGGGAGGACGCGGGTGGGACGGGTGCGATGAGGGCACCGATGCCGTGGGACGACGGCCTCGACCCCGGGATCACGGTGGCCGTCTCCCCTGCCGAGGCCGGGCTGCTGGCCACGCATCTGGGCGGACTCAGTGGCGGCGAGAGCTTCGTCCTCGCGCTGCGGCCAGACCGCTGATCACCGGCCGGTGGCGCGACGTGCAGATGAAATTCCGGCAAATCGGCAATCGCACGGCCCCGTCAGGCGCCACCACCGCCCAGTCCTCGCTAGGTTGACGACACGACAGGCCTCCATCCGGAGGTTTCCGAAGTACTGGAGGGATGGCCCATGATCAAGGGCTTCAAGGATTTCCTGATGCGTGGCAACGTCGTCGACCTCGCGGTCGCCGTCGTCATCGGCACGGCGTTCGCCAAGGTCGTCGAGGCATTCGTCGTCATCATCATGGACCTCATCGGCAAGGTGGGCGGGACGCCCGACTTCTCTGAGTGGAACCCGGGCGGGGTGTCCGTCGGTGGCTTCCTGACCCAGCTGATCGCCTTCATCATCGTGGCGTTCGCGGTCTACCTGCTGGTGGTCGTGCCGATGAACCGGCTGGCCGAGCGACGCAAGCGCGGGGAGGAGCCCGAGCCCGAGGCTCCCTCGGAGGAGGTCATCCTGCTCACCGAGATCCGCGACGCGTTGCGCGTTCGCTGACCCGTTGCCGGGGATGACTCCCCGACTGCGGCTGGCCTGAAGCAGACAGAGAGGGTGGGAGCGGCGCTCCCACCCTCTCTGCGTTCCGAGAGCCGCACCGCCAGCTCTCGTCAGCAGGCTCTCGTCGGCGGGCTTCGTCGGCGGGCTCTCGTCAGCGAGCCCGCTTCGGGTCACTCGTCAGGGCCACCGTACGCCTTGGGACGCTCGTAGTCGCCGAGGATCTCGGCCAGTGCGAGCGGCCGCGCGGCTTCGGCGTGCCGCCCGGCGCGCTGAAGGGTCCTCCCGAGCAGAAGATGGGCGTAGCCGTCCGTCGGCGACTCCTCGATGAGGGCGCGCAGGACCTCCTCGGCCCGTCGGAACTGGGCCGAGTGGAAATACGCACGGGCGAGGAAGGTTCGCAGGTCGGTCGTGGAGTGCAGGACCGGCTGCTCCTCGTCTGCCGCCGCCGCTTCGGCCTCGGCGACGAGCTCGGCGAAAGCCGAGGCCGCTGCGAGGTGGTCCCCGCTCTCAAAGAGGCCTCGGGCCCATGCGTAACGCAGGGTGAAGGGCGTCGAGGTGGCGTTCATGCCCACCAGAACACACCATTTTCCGCCCGCATTCCATCATCCGCCCCGATCGAGAGAGCAGTTCGCGACACGAGGACCTGTCGCGAAGTGCTCTCTCGATGGGTGGGGGTGTCGCGAAGTGCTCTCTCGATGGGTGGGGGTGTCGCGAACTGCTCTCTCGATGGGTGGGGTTACTCGTAGTGCGGGGGGCGTTGGTCCTGGAGCCACTGGTCGCGGGCGGTGACCTCGACGGCCTCGCCCCAGCCCCGGTCCGTGTCATCGGTGGTCGGGCCGTACGCGTCGTCGCTCGCCGACTCAGCGGTGCCCTTGCGGAAGACCCGACGTCGGCGTCGGCGACCAGGCCCCTCGTCGGCCGCGGACACGTCCGACACCGGCGACGCCTCCTCAGCCTCAGCTGGACCCGAAGGGGTCGCCGTGTCAGAGGCACGGACCGCGGGTGCAGCGGAGCCGTTCCGGGCCGGGGCCGGCACGGTCTCGTGGCTCGGCGTGGGCGCACGGTCGTCACGAGCGGCGCGGACGATCCGCGAGATCTCCCGCGCCGGGTCCCGGAACAGGTCCGTCGTCCAGACCCGAAGGTGCAGCCAGCCGAGACGGGACAGCTGCTCGGGCCGGAGCCGGTCCCGGTCGCGGGTGCTGCGCAGGGCGGCGTAGCGGGGACCGTCCGTCTCGACGGCGACGAGGACCCGGCCCCGGTGGTAGGGGTCCTCGATCGCGAGGTCGATGCGCTGGTCGGCCGAGCCGTAGTCCTCGTGGACCACGAGCCCCTCCCGGCGAAGTCGCGCGGCCAGGTCCGCGCGCAGGGCGTCCCGGGCCGGCTCGCGTGCGGCGGCAGCGCTGCTCGGCAACGAGGTGCCCTTGGACTCTGCGTAGGCAAGGAAGTCACGCAGCATCAGGGCGCCGCGCGCCTTGAGGCGGGCGGGGTCGAGGTCGGACGCAGCCAGGGAGGAGACCACGGTCATCCGGCTGCGGGCGCGCGTGATGGCGACGTTGAGCCGGCGTTCACCGCCCTCGATGTTCAGGGGCCCGAACCGGTGGAGCACCCGGCCGTGGGGCGTCTTGCCGTAGCCGATCGACAGGATGATGGCGTCGCGCTCGTCGCCCTGGACCCGTTCGAGGTTCTTGACGAAGAAGTGCTCGTTCCGGTCGGGGTCGAAGAAGGGGGCGGCGTCGGGGGCGTCGCGCAGCGCTGCGGTGATGGCCTCGTCGAGGCGGGTGGCGTGCTTGATGCCGAGGGCGATCACGCCGAGTGACTCGCGCGGCCGCCGCCGGGCATGGTCCAGCACGAGGCTGACGACTCGTTCGACCTCGGCGGACGTGGACTCGATGGTCTGCTCCCCCGGCTGGACCACGGCGTGGCCCGCCACCGGCTCGAAGGTGAGAGCGGACTCGACCGCGGTCCCGGGGAAGGTCGTCAGACCGCCGTCATAGACAGCCGCGTTGGAGAAGGCGATGAGGCGTTCGTCCCGGCTGCGGTAGTGCCACGTCAGCCTCCGGGTCGGGAGTGCTGCGGCGAGCACGTCGAGGACCGACTCGAAGCCTTCGGTCAGCACCTCCTCCTCGGCCTTCGACGACCCCTCGTCGTCGGACACCACGGTGAAGAAGTTCGTCGGGGGCAGCTGCCGCTCGTCACCGGCGACCACGACCTGCCTGCCGCGCGAGACGGCCGAGATCGCCTGCGCGGGCTGCACCTGCGACGCCTCGTCGAAGATGACGACGTCGAACCAGCGGCCGGGCGGCAGGGTCGAGGCGACGACGAGGGGGCTCATCGCCCAGCAGGGCTTGATCGCCGTGAGCGCCGTCGAGGCTGCAGGCATGAGGTCACGGAGCGGCTTGTGGCGGCGGGCCCGACCGGCCTCGGCGCGGACGAGCGCCTCCTGCGCCGGATTGTCGCCGAGCACCTCCCGGATGTTGCGGGCCACGGCCTCGCGGACCCGCGGCACGGTGGCGGCCAGGTGAGAACGGTCTGCGGCGGCGAACTCCTCGGCGATGCGGCGCAGCCCTGCGCCGTCGTGCGCGCCGTAGGCGGGATCGCGCAGGCTGATCTCCTGGGCCAGGGACGCCCACCAGACGAGGTCGACCTCACCCGGCACCGCCGCGGGGGCGACACCGCGGCGGGCGAACTCGTCGATGAGGGGCCCGAGCCCGGCCTCCCGCAGGTCGTCGAGAACCTTCGTCACGTGCGGGAGGACGGCGACTCGGTCCGGGCGGGCAGCCAGGGCCGCCAACCGGTCTCGGAGGTCGGCGAGCGACAGGGTCGTCAGCTGCCCAGCGCCGGCGCCACCAGGAGTGCCGCCCGCAGGGCCACCAGGAGTGCCGCCCGCAGCGCCCCCAGAAGAGCCACCCGCACCGGCGGGCAACCGCTCCTCGAGCCAGTGGAGGTCCTCGAGGAGCCGGCTCTGGACAGCGAGCGCCTCGTCGAGCCGCGGCGAGATCGTCGGCCGGCCACCGCCGCCGACGAGGGCGAACCACTGCTGCCGCTGCTCCCGGGCGGAGACGAGCTCACGGTGCAGGTCCTGGGGTGGCCGGCCGGGCCGCAGGAGGCGTTTGGCCTGCTGACGCACCTTCCACCGGGTCAGCCAGCCCATGTCGATCGCACGCTCGTCGCGCCACTCGCGGCTCGCCGTCGCGGCGATGTGCTCGTCGAGCGGGAGGTCGAAGACCTCGGGACGGAAGACCTCCAGCGTGTGTCGGACCGCTGACATCGTCTCGAGCGCCGACTGCCAGTCCGCCAGAGAGGCTGCGGCCGGCACGTGGGACTCGCCGAGAATCGCGTTGAGCTGCCCCGCCGCCTCCTCGAGCTCGGTCGTGCTGTAGCGGGTGGTGATGTCGAGCGCCCTGGCCGCCTCGTCCGGGGTGAGCAGGCGGGCACCGAACCACGGGTCGTCGCCGTCCTGGGACCAGGCGCCCAGGCCCGCTGCGTCGCGGAGGCGACCGGCCAGGTCGCGGATCCGGTCGCGGTTCAGACGAGCGAGGGTGGGCCCGGAGAGCCGCACCCTCGAGGTGGGTGACGGTTGCCGCGTCGCCAGCTCGGCCAGCGCCTCCTGCACCTGGTGGACGGACACGCCCCAGGGTTCCCGGACCGCGTGCATCGCCTGCAGGTGCGCCACGAGCCGGGAGCGGCGGTCGCGCAGGACCGATACGGGGATCTCGGGTGCGCCCCGCCCGGCGCCCGGGCCCGACACGTCCAGTCCGGGCGTGTCGCTCTCCTCGCGGAGGGCCCAGTCGAGGGTGCGGGCGAACTGCTGTGCCGCGGCGCGGCGGTTGGTCATCCCGTCGTAGGCGTCGAGCACCAGATCGCTCAGCCCGAGCCGGTCGAGCCGGCCGAGGACGGCGTCGATGGCGGCGCGCTTCTCGGCGACGAAGAGGGTCGACTTGCCCTCGGCGGCGAGCGCGGCGATGAGGTTGGCGATGGTCTGGGACTTGCCGGTGCCGGGCGGTCCCTTGATGACGAGGTGGGCGCCGGCGCGGACGGCGTCGATCGCGGCGTGCTGCGACGAGTCGGCATCCAGGACGAGGTGCTCGTGCTCGGGGTCGGGCTCGGGGTCGGACCCGGGAACCCGCAGCCGCACTGCTGCGAGGGCCGACTCGTCACCGGCGAGCGCGGCGACGACGTCGTGGTCGGCGAGGGCCGATCCCTGGAGGGCCAGGTCGGCGACCATCGGCAGCTTGGCGTAGGAGAAGGTGCCGATGACGAGGCGCGGCGCGATGGCGAGGTCCGGCACGTCCGCGCACTTCTCCTGGAGGGCGGCGAAGACGGGATACGGGTCGAACGTGTCGCCGCGGGTGGCGAGGTCGGCGAGCGCCTCCCCGTCGACCTCGAGGCTCTGCTCGGAGCGCAGGTACTCGATGAGGACCGGGTTGAACTCGACCTCCGGGCCGAGCCGGATGTCGAAGTCATCCTGGGCGGGGCCGGTGGGGCGCAGCTCGAGTGGCCAGAGCAGCACCGGCGCCGCGGGTGGGCGGGGCGCCCGCGGCACGGTCCACGTCGCCATGCCGATCGCGAGGAAGCCGGCGGCGATGCCCCGCTCCTCCTTCAGCTCCTGCGCCTTGGCGCGGATGGCGCGAGCGCGTCGCCGTGCCTCGGCGAGGGCGGCCGGCTCGCGCATGAGGTCGGACAGGCGGGTCCGGCGGCCGGCGAGGAGCATGGAGACTCCGCCGGGGTGGGCGGTGGTGAGGTCGAGGGTGCCGGAGGGCAGGTCGCGGTACCACAGCAGCGTGTTGCGGCCACCGAGGTCGACGAGCGATCGCTGCCAGGCCTTGACCGCGGTCGCGACGCGGTCGGCGCGTGGATCCCCGGAGGTCGACTCGGCCGGCAGGGCAGGGTCGGGCCGTGGGGCGTCGGTCATTCCTGCAGGCTAACCAAAGATGACCCGCACAGCGGTCATCGACAGCGGCCGACAAGCGTGGCGGTCCCCACGCACGGGGCGGGAGGAGGTCGTATGCCGCTCAGCTCGCCCCGCGCGGACGGTGGCGTCCGTGGGGAGCGAGCCCAGCGGCATACGGCTCAGGTTTCTTCGTCGGCGTCGTCCCGGTCGGGCGGCAGCGCGAGGTGGACGACTCCGCCGTCGAGGTCGACCCAGGACCTGTTGGGGTCTCCCTCCGAGCCGGGGATCTGCGCCTCGATGCGCTTGCGGTCGCGCTCCTCGGCGAAGTGCCGCTGGTTCGGGTTGAAGATCTGGACCAGGCCGTCCCAGCCGCTCATGTCCCCCCTCGGTCGGTCCCCCCAGCGTACGCCCGGCTCAGTGGAGCAGGTGGTCGAGCACTCGGCCCATGACCGCCGCGCGGCCGTCGGGGCCGGTCACCCCCTCGAGTCCGAAGCCCATGAGCAGCGTGTCGGGCGTGGAGATCACGGCGCCGACGGGGAAGCCCGAGGCGTCGGTGACGATCCAGTCGTTCGCGTTGGCGCCGCTGCCGGGCGGTGAGCCGGTCGCGACCCACCCGTCGGAGCCGGACTCGAAGGAGGTGCTGCCCTCCCCCGTCGAGACGACGATGTCGTCGACGAAGACACCGAGGCCCTGGACCGCCCAGTCGCTGACGTAGGCGATGGAGACCTCGGCCTGCCCGCCCGCGTAGCCGGAGAGGTCGACCGACCACTGCTGCCAACCGCCGGAGCTGCCGCTCGCGGCGTTCCAGGCACCAGTCGTGCCCGTCGCGGTGCACGTGCCGGCCTCGCTGTCCCGGGTCTGGTAGTGGTCGAGCTGCGGGTGCAGGTCGCGCCAGCCCTCGGGGCAGCTGTCGCCGGTCGACGTGCTGGTGTGGCCGTTCAGGTCGGGCAGGGTGGTCCAGTCCTCCTGACCTGCGGTTCGCGCCTCGACGAAGAGGTGGTCCCAGGCGGGCTCCGTGTCGTAGGACGTCCAGAAGGACAGGGTCGCGCCGCCGGACGGCACGGTGATCGTGCGCGTCAGCCGCTTGTAGGAGATGTCGGCGATCTGCGAGTAGGCGTACTGTCCCCCGGTGTGCGGGGCGTAGGGCCCGCCCGGCTTGTCCCACACGGCCGAGGGCCAGCTCTCGAACTCCTTGAACCGCTCGACGGGCAGGATGCCGCTCGTCGCGACGTAGGACATCGTGTCGTCCTGGTTCTTGGCGCTCTTGCCCCCGTTGAGCCCCCACGTCAGGCCGGTGAACGGGTCGTCGATCCCGTTGAGCGCGAAGGTGTGACCCTGCGCGTCGAGACCGTCGCCCTCGACGCCGACGTAGCCACCGAACCAGTACTGCAGGACATCGTTGGTGCCGTCGCCGGAGCCGGCGAGCAGGAGGCAGCGACGCTCGTCGACGCCTGCGGGCAACGGCACACAGGCGATCTCGCCCTTGGGGTCGTAGAGCTGGCCGCCGACGTTGCCGGTGTACTGGTTTCCGGCGAAGTCGCTGGTGTAGGCAACCTTGCCCCCCTCGTTGAGGTAGGCCCGGAACTCGAGCATCTCGTCGAGGGCGAGCCGGTCCACGTTGCCGGGACCCCGCCCGCGGGTGCGGGTGACGATGTCGTCGCCGGAGTACCAGATCGCTGCGTCGTAGTGGCTGAGCACGCCGAGCAGGTCGGGCGCGGCGCGGCCCCGGGCGTCGACGTCGTAGACGTCTGCCTGGACACCGTTGGCGGCAAGGGCCTTGAGGTAGTAGTCGAGGTAGTGCGGTCCGGTCCCCCGCTGGATCGGCGAGGCGCCGGTGTAGTCCTCCGCGGCCACGACGACGACGCGGTTGCCCGTCTCCGAGACGGCCCGGTAGGTGAACGACGGGCTGGTCGCGCCGCCACCTTCGAACCACACCGTGACCGAGTCACCCGACGAGGTGCCGGTGACGATGCCGCGCATCTGGCGGTAGTGAGTGCTGGCCGGCGAGTAGCGTTCTCCCCCAGCCCATTCGGAGGTGGGGGCGGACTTGACTGCGCCACCGTTGACCTGCCACTTCACCGTGACCGCGCCGAGGCTGCGCTTGGCGATCACGGCGACGGGCTGCGGGTCGCCGTAGGAGTAGGCGAAGGTGAGGTCGGTGAACGGGTTGCCGCGCTTGTACGGGTCGTCGCTCTGCAGGTAGAACGGCTTGGTCTCGATCCCGAGCACCGAGACCGGGTCGTCGGGGTCGAGGGCCGACCGCGCCACCGACTGGGCGAAGGGCAGGTTGCGCTCGAACTCCGCCTGGACGAGGGCCTCGTCATCGGGGAACACGAAGCCACAGCCGTCGCACCCGGCCGACAGCTCCGGGGTCCACGCGAGCGCGCCGGTCGCGACGTGCGCGTAGTCGGTCGTCTCGCCGTTGGTCACGTAGAGGACGTCGGAGCTGAGGCCCGGGTGGAAGTCCTCGATGGCGGGCTCGTCGAGGTTGCCGGACATCGCGTAGTAGATGGGGTCGTCGGCGGTCGGCGTCGCGATCTGCCAGCCCTCCGCGTAGAGGAGCCATTGGCCGTTGGAGTGGTAGTTCACCTGGAAGGCGAAACCGATCCGGTCGAGCAGGCCCTTCATGGCGGCCGTCTCGGGCTCGGAGACGGGCGCGGTGCCGCGGTACGTCTCGCTGGAGGCGACGGAGGAGGACCCTTCCTCGTCGTAGGCCCAGTGGTTGGGGAAGTTGCGGTTGAGGTCGACCCCGTCACCCGTGGTGATCTGGCCGTCGCCGTTGTTGTCGCGCAGGTTCTTCCGCCACAGGCGCTCGTGGTCGAAGGTGTACTGGTAGCCGTCGGGGTTGGCCACCGGCACGAACCACAGCTCGGTGCTCTGCAGGAGGCTGCGCACGGCGGGGTCGTTGGCGCGCCACCGGTCGATGTACCAGTTCATCAGCCGCCGGTCGATCTCCGTGGAGATCCACTCTCGGGCATGCTGCGTGGCGCTGTAGAGCACGGCCGGCCGGCTGCCGTCGGCGATGCCGTTGGCGCCCTGGGTCAGCTTGATGGCGAGGATGTCGCGGCCCTGGACCGTCGTGCCGATCTTGACGAGCTTGGCGACCTGCGGGTTGGCCGCCGCGGCCTGGACGAGCTGGTCACGGATTCCACCGGGCTCGTCCCACGAACGCCACACCGTGAAGCCGCCCGCAGCCTGCGCCGCGGCGAACTCCTTGACCGTCTTGCCGCCCTTGACGCGCGTCAGCTGCGGGTCGATGCCCTGCTTGCGCAGCTGGTCCCGCTGGGACGGCGTGAGGATGAGGTCGACCTTGATGGCGGCGCCCTTGGTCTCGCGCCCCTCATGGACGTCGTGCCCCTGCCGCGCCAGCTCGCTCAGCTGCTTCGGCGTGACGACGGCTGTGTAGGAGTCGAGCTCACCACCGCCCGGCGGACTGCTCGAGGCCGTCGGTGTCAGCCCCACGAGGAGAGCCGCCACCATCGCGGAGACCACCGTGAACACACGCAGATGCCCCATCGCATCCCCCTGCAACTCTCGGCCTGCGGGCTTCCCCTGCCGCAGTGACTCAGATCACACTCCCACTGTCGGCGGCGTGCCGCCACCCGACGTCTCGCATCCGAGACGGAAGAGTCGGCCGTATGCCGCTGGGCTCGGTCCGCCGTGTCGCGCGGGGTCGGGCGTCGGGTGGGGTCGCCGGGCCTTGCGTCGGGTGGGGTGCCGGGCGGGGTCGCCGGGCGGGGTCGCCGGGCGGGGCATGCGCGTCGCGCTGTCCATGGCCATGGAAAAGTCCCCACTGGT
Organism: Intrasporangium sp. DVR; assembly: GCF_040365325.1. Classification (NCBI taxonomy): domain Bacteria; kingdom Bacillati; phylum Actinomycetota; class Actinomycetes; order Micrococcales; family Intrasporangiaceae; genus Intrasporangium; species Intrasporangium sp. DVR. The sequence continues at coordinate 304,289 of NZ_BAABZW010000013.1, forward strand.
GGCCAGGTGAGGTCCCCACTGGTGGCCATGTAGTAGTCCCCACCCTCTGCTCGTCGTGTCGACCCGGAGCTTGAGGCCTGAGCGGTGACGGTGGCGGTGTCTAGCCAGTCACCGGTCACCGCTCAGGGAGCTCCATTGAAGAGCAAGAGGGAAGAGATGGACATCATTGCCGCCTACCAGCTGGTGGGCACTTACCGTGCGGCTGCAGAGATCTGCGGCACCACGCACAAGACCGTCAAGCGCGTCATCGAGCGTCACGAAGCCGGCCAGGAGCGTTCCGCGCGGGCGCCGCGGCCGAGCAACTACGAGGGCGTTC